>CAYLKW010000094.1:0-8773 GCA_964384245.1 uncultured bacterium | reverse complement strand
GCCTCCGTGACCCGCCCGATGTGCCACGCCGTTGAGAGCGCAAACCGCGACACGGTCCTATACCTCACCTTCCGCCGGAAAGATCCAGCTCCGCTGAGAGGGCAACACCACGTAGACTGTGGTTCCCGGCGGGACAGGGCCCTCAAACATCTGATCCACCGTCAGTTCTGACCCGGCCACGGCCACCAGGTGACGGTAGGTGGTGCCCAGGTAGCTGCTCATCCTGAGGATACCAGGAAGCACGTTGCCGCTGCTCGGAGGCTGGAGCTCCAGGCTCAGTGCCGCGGGCCGAACTGCCAGCCGCACGCGCCGACCAGGAGCCACCTGCCGGCCTGGGGCCTGAACGCGCACAGTGTGGCCGTTGATGCCCACCACGGAGTGCCCATCCTCATGGCCGAGCACCGTGCCCTCCATGAAGTTTACCGATCCGACGAAGTCTGCCACAAAGGGATCCGCCGGCCGCTCGTAGATCTCCTCAGGGGACCCGTACTGTGTGATCCGCCCTGAGCGCATTACCGCGATCCAGTCGGACAGGAAAAGCGCCTCCTCCTGATCGTGCGTGACGTAGATGGTCGTGATCTCAAGGCGCTGGTGCAACGCGCGCAGCTCCGCCCTGACCGCATCGCGCAGCCTGGCGTCCAGATTGCTGAGGGGCTCGTCCATGAGCAGCACCCGCGGCTCGACAACCAGCGCCCGGGCGAGCGCCACGCGCTGCTGCTGTCCGCCGGAGAGCATCTGGGGGCCGCGGCCCTCCAGCCCCCGGATCCCGAGCAGGTCTGCGACCGCGCCCACCCTGGCCCTAATCTCGGCCTCACCGAACCGGCGCACCCGGAGGCCGTACGCGATGTTCTCAAACACCGACATGTGGGGGAACAGGGCGTACTCCTGGAACACGGTAGCGGTGGGGCGCTTGTGGGCGGGCAGGTGGAGCATCGAGCGGCCATCAATCTCAATCCCACCACCATCCGGGGAGAGAAACCCGGCGATGAGGCGTAACAGCGTGGTCTTGCCACACCCACTGGGACCAAGCAGCGTCGTGAAGCTCCCGGGCACGATGTTCAACGACAGGCGATCCACGGCGACCGTCCTGCCGTAGCGCTTCGTTACTTCCGCAAGGGAGATCGATGCGGCCGCCATCTGTTTACCTCAGAGGTCGAAGGGTTTGAATCGCCGGCCCATGGCCAGCCTGGCCGCCAGCATGACCAGTATGCTCACCGCCACAAGACTGACCGCCAGGGCGCTTGAACGGCCCCACTGTCCGTGCTCGGCCAGGGCGAGGATGGATGCCGAGGCGACGGAGTTGCCGGGCGAGATCAGGAACACAACGCTGCTCAGCGTGTTCATCGAGCGGACGAAGCCGTAGATAACCGCACCGGTAAACGCCGGCCGCAGCAACGGGAATACGATCGTGCGGAACACATGGAAGGGCCTGGCACCTAGGTCGGCAGCGCTCTCCTCCAGCGAGGGACCGATCTGGTGTAGGAGCGCGACGCCGGTGCGGTACCCAACCGGCAGCACCCGGATTAGCATGGCAAGCACGATGATCGCCCCGGTGCCGGTCAGCACGAGCGGCGGCTGATTGAAGGCCAAAATGTACCCGATGCCCATCAGCGTGCCGGGCACGGCCGCCGGGAACACCATGGCGAAGTCCATCAGACCGCGCCCGGCGAAGCGGTGGCGATGCAGCAGAAAGGCTGCCACAATTGAGATGAGGGCGCCCAGGATGCCGGCGGTGGCCGCGAACCGAGTGCTGTTCCAGAGCACGGAAGTCCGCAGGAGCGTGTACTCGAAGTTCCTGAGCGTGGGACGCCAGTCTACCCCCCAGGTATGCGCGAACGCTCCGTAGAGAATCACGCCGTAGATCATCACCAGTAGTAGCAGGACGGCCGAGCACAGCCCAAACAGGCCCCATCGGACCGCGCCCGGCACGGCCGGTGCTACGAGCGCCGCGGTTCTTGTCCCTACGGTCACGAAGGAGCGCCGCTCAAGCAGGTATCGCTGTGTCAGGAACACAGCAAGCGTCGGCAGCAGCAGCACGATGCTGAGCGTGGCCGCCATGTTCAAGTTGTACCATCCGGTTACCTGTGCATAGGCCTCGGTCGCGAGCACCTTGAAGGGACCGCCCACCAGCATCGGGTTGCCGAAGTCGCCCAGCACGAAGATGGCCACCAGCAGCGCTGCGCTGGCCAGTCCCGGCGTGGCCAGCGGCAGCGTGATTGTGCGGAACACACGGCCCGGCTTGGCGCCCAGATCGTGCGCCGCGTGCTCGAGAGAGGGCGCGATGCCCGCCAGAACACCAACCAGCGTCAGGGCCGCGATAGGAAAGTAGGCCAGGGTCTGGACCAACCACAGACCGTGCCAGCCGTAGACGTCAACGGTCAGCCCAAGCAGTTCATACGTGATCAGGCCCCGCCGCCCGAAGAGCAGCAGGAACGACAGGCCCGTCACGAAGGGCGGTGCGATCAGCGGCAGGAGCATCCCGTACCGGAACAGCCAGGCCAGCGGCACCTGCGCGCGGGTCACCGCAAACGCAAAGGCGAGTCCAACCAGTGTCGCGGATGAGGTTGACAGGGCGGTGATCCACAGCGTGTTTGCCGTGATGCGGAGCCAGCGGATGGACGACAGGAAGCTCGCCCAGTCCTCCGGCCGGGGCTGCGCGAGGACGAGCAGCCCCGGAAGCACGACGACCACCCCGAGCCCCACCGCCAGCAGCAAGATGGAGGCGGGGACCGCGGGGTTCTGCCAGATCCGCCGAGCGGCCTGCAGGATGTGAGCGGGCGCTGTGACCACGGGTGTGGGGTCCGGCGCTAGTTCTGGAAGCGCCGTGCCCACTCGCGAAGAACCCGCTCCCGGTTCGCCGCCGCAAACTTCAGGTCATAGTCCACCAGGTCTATCTCCCGCGTCGGCGTGGCCCCGCGGGGCAGCGGCACGTCCGGCCGCACCGGTCCTTCGAAGTTGACGCGCGTGATCATCTCCATGGGCCGCTGGGACAGCACCCAGTCAATGAAGCGCTTGCCGCCGTCGGGGTTAGGCGCGCTCTTCAGGAGCGAGACCGACCCGATGTCCCAACCCACCTTCGGGGGGTGAACCAGCGCGACCGGGTGTCCTTCGGCGATTGCCAGCAGGGCATCGTGAGCAAAAGTGATGCCAATGAGGAACTCGCCGGCGGCGACGCTGCGCGCCGGAGCGATGCCGCTCGCGGTGTAGAAGCGGACATTGCGGTTCAGCGCGGTCAGGTAGTCCCAAGCACGCTCCTCTCCCAGGCGGAAGATCTGCGAGACCACGAAGGTGAAGCCGGTGCCCGAGGTGACCGGGCTGGGGGCGATGATGTGGCCGCGATAACGCGCGTCCAGCAGGTCCTCCCAGGTGCGCGGGGTTGACACTCCGGGGAACTCGCGGCGGAACCGTTCGGTGTTCACGATAAACCCCTGAACCGTAAGCGAGGTTCCGGTCCAGAAGCCTTCGGTGTCGCGGAACTGCGGCGGGATCTCAGCGCGCGTGGGGCTGACATAGGACTCCAGCACCCCGCGCGCCTTCAGGTCCTCCTGGATAGCCCGCGACATCCCAAGGATGACGTCTGCGCGGGGCCGAGCCCGCTCGGCCAGCACCCGCGTCGCCACCTCACCGGCGGACATCCGCACGAAGTCGGCGCGGACGCCGGTGGTGCCGTAGAACATCTGCATGAGATTGGTCAGGGTGATCTCGTGGATGACCCCGTAAACGAGAACGCGCCCCGTCTGCGCGGAGGAGGGGACCGTGAGTGCCCCCAAGAGCATAACGACTGCCGCCGCCGCGAGGGCAGCCCTCACTCTCAATGTGCGCCTGTTCACCATGGCACCTCCCTCAGATTGACAGAACCAATACCCGTCCGGCGGAGGTTCTACGCCGGACCGCTTCGGCCGGGCGACCGGGGCAGCGCCTCCACAGCGGCGACAAACGCCTGGGGGTCGGCAAGATCAGCCATCACCAGCGTCGCACCGGCCTGCCGCAGCTCGTCCGGGCCGAAGGAGCCAGTCGCCACGCCGACGCTGTGCGCACCGTTTGCTCGCGCGCACGCCACGTCGTCCGGGGTGTCCCCAACCACGACGATCCGGTCGAAGCGGCGGTTGTAGCATGCCTCCGACTTGGCGATGGCTGCGGCGATCACCGCCTCGCGCTCGGGCGCGTCACTGCCGAAGCCCCCGGTCGCGAAGTACCCGCCGAGTCCGTGGAGCGCCAGCTTCATCCGCGCCGCCTGTTCCAGGTTACCAGTTCCTAGGCCGAGCCAGGTGCCCGGAAGATCGGCCAGGGTGCGCAGCAACTCGGGCACCCCTGGGCACACGCTGCCAGGATCAGCATGGACCACATCCGCAAGGTAACGCAGGTACGCGTCGAGCAGTCGGCCCATCTCCACCTGCTCACGCCGCACCCCATGCCGGTCAATCAGTTCCCAGAGGATCGCAACATCGGTCTTGCCCGAGGTCCGGAACCCCTGCATCTCCGCCGCGATTCCCAGGCAGGTTTGGAGCGCCCTGGCATAGGACACCTTCCCTTCCCCGCGCTCTCGGAGCAGGGTTCCGTCCACGTCGAACAGCAGCAGGGTGGTCAGCATGACCGCCCTAGATGCATCGTTCCGTGCCTGCGCTCTTGATCAGGTCGCGGATGGCCCGGCCTGCACGCTCCAGCGCCGCGCGCGGCTCTCCGGTCCCCGTGACGATGGCGGACAGCGCTTGGTTCATGGCCTCGTGCTGCTGCGCATAGAAGGGAAATCCCCGGTCGCCCCGCGCGATGCGCAGCGACGCCCGCATCAGCTCGTAGTACTCCTTGGGTTGCATGACCGGGTCACCCAGAACCGACAGTCTCGACGGCGTGCCTCCTGCCCGGGCCATTACCCGCATCCCCTCCTTGCCGGTGAGGTACTGGTAGAATCCCCAGGCCGCCTCCTTGCGAGGCGAGTGGACGTTGAGCACCAGGATCTTGCCCTGCTGGAAGGGCGTGCGCAGGATCGAGCCGTTCGGCTGGCGCTCTCCGGGCGTCAGCGCTATGCGGATCTTGTCCTTGTACGGGCTGTCGCTGGTCTTCAGCATCGGATAAGCCGCGTTCCAGTAGGGCGCGGCCATCGCGACCACACCGATCTTCAGCGCGTCCACAACCTCTGCGAACCCCCATGCCTGAACGTCGGGGGGCAGCAGCTTCTCGGCTCGCAGCCTGGCATAGTACTCGCCGGCGGCGACCGCGCCGGGTGAGTCCACGCCCACCTGACACCGATCGTTGACGATCCAACCGCCCTTGGACCACATCACGGAGTAATAGGTCTTGGGCAGCTCTGAACCGGCCAGCGCGGTAAGACTGGCCCCGTAGAGGGTCGGTGATCCCGGATTGTGCGCCTTCGTGAACTTCCGGGCGAGGGCGGCGTACTCGTCCCATGTCTGGGGCGGGTTGGAGATCAGGTCAGACCGGTAGTAGAGGAACTGGGTGCTTACGTCGAACGGGACGGCGTACACGCGTCCGCCATACCGGTAGATGAAGGGGAAGTCCCTGAGGTCGTACTCTGCCGGATCAGTCAACTTCCTGTCCAGCAGGTAAGTGTCAACGGGTGCGATCAACCCTGCCTCGGCCAGCGGACCAATGTCCACGTCGTTGGCCTGTGCCAGGTCAAACGAGGTGGCGCCACCGAGCAACTGAGTGTACACCGTGGTGTAGAAGCCGCGCCGGCCCGCTTCCATGATCTCCACGGGGCGGCCGGATTTCGCGGAGTACGCCTGCGCGACAGCCCGGATCGCATCGGCCTCCGGCCCAGTGCGTACGAACACGACCGCCTTGTCCGCAGGGGCTGCCGTCGCAACGCCACACACGGTAAGGGCGACTACCGCGGTCGCCGCCAGGAACCACCGCAAGGAATGTTGCAGACTCGCGTTCATTAGGTTGTCCCTCCCGACCCAGAGTGGACTGCCATGCCAAACCCCGTTCAGGCAAGTACCTCCTGCCGTTACCGAATTGCCCCCATCGTCAGTCCGCGTACGATGTGCCTTTGCAGCAGTACCGACAGCACGAACACCGGGATCACGATCAGCGTGCCCGAGGCGAACACAGGGCCCCAGTTGATGGCGTACCCCGTGATGAAGTCGCCGGCCGCGACGGGTAGAGTCTTGACCGGCGTCGCGGTGGCAAACACCAGCGCGAAAAGGTACTCGTTCCAGGCGAAGATGAACGTGAGTATGCTCGTTGTGATCAGGCCCGGGTGCGCAACCGGGAGGGCAACCCGGACCAGGGCTTGAAAGCGGGTGGCGCCGTCTATGAGGGCCGCCTCTTCCAATGCCGCCGGCACCTCCCGGAAGAACCCGCGCATCGCCCACACTACAAAGGACAGGAGGAACGTCGTGTCAGCGATCACGAGGGCGGTCAGGGTGTTGATCAGCCCCAGCACCCGGAAGATCAGGAACAGCGGCACAATGAGAACCGCAGGAGGCAAGATACGCGTCAGGAGGATCCAGTACAGGAAGGGCTTGCCGCCCGTCCCAAACCGGTCTATCCCGTAGGCGGCCAGACCCCCGGCCACCATCGTGACGGCAGTGACCGCCAGCGCCACCATCACGCTGTTGGCGGTGAACCTCAGAAACGGCTGCCTGCGGAAGATGGTCTGGTAGTGCTCAAGCGTGGGCGAGAACCGTAGACCCAGTTCCCCCGAGATAATCTGCTGCGTGGGCTTGACCGACCCCAGGGCCATCCATGCGAGCGGAAACGTCCAGACCGCGATCAGGATCGCCACGGTCGCGGCGAACACCAGGTCGGCTAGCCGCCGCCGGAGTCTCACCGCGCCCTCTCCCTCTCGACGAGGAGCCCCTGGAAGGTCATGAACAGGGCAATCGCGATCACGGATGCCAATAGCGATAGCGCCGCGCCGCTGCCATAGTTGTGCGAGGTGACGCCGATCGTATGGATGTGTATGTTCAGGGTGCGGGTTATTGGCGCGTTCCCGAACATCGCCCAGATCATTCCAAAGATCTTCATGATGTCTATGCCCCGTATGACGATGACCACGGCGATGACCGGCGCCAGCATGGGTAGGGTCACATAGCGCAGCGTCTGCCAGGCACCGGCGCCGTCCACCCTGGCCGCCTCAAACACCTCGGGGGGCAGCGCTGCCAACCCTGCCCACAGGAGGAGGAAGACCATCGGCGTCCACTGCCAGGTGTTGGTCAAGACGATTGATAGGAAAGCGTAGTTGAAGTTGAGCGTCTGGACCAGCCACGCGCCGACGTAGGGCAAGTCTCTGACCAGGGGCAGCCCCTCGTTGGTCAACCAGGGCTGAGGCGCTACCCCCATGCGATGAAGGACCAGGTTGATGAAGCCGTTGTGAAAGGCCAGCATGGACTTCCAGAGCATACCGACGACGATCGAAGTCGTCATCACCGGCAGCAGCAGTATTGTGGTGACCAGAGGCCTCAACTTGAACTCGCGGTTGCATACCAGGGCCAGCCCAAGGCCGAGCCCGAGCTGCAGCGCGATGCACGTCACGAGCAGCTGCAGGCTCCGGACGAGCGTGGGCACAAACAGCGGATCGTCGAGCAGCAGGGATATGTAGTTGCGCGCCCCAACGAACGGCTTGTGCTTGAGGAAGTTGGCGATCGTGACCTCGTGCAGGCCGAGCCATACCAGATAGACGATGGGCACGATAGTGATGCACACCATGATGACCAGGCAGGGGACCACGAGCCAGCGCCGGAAGGCCCGGTCGGACACCCGGGCAAGCCAGGCCAGGTGGGCCACCAGGGCAAGGATCACCCCCATCGAGATCCTTTGGGAAGGGGAGAGCGGCAGCAGCGTCAGCGCCCCGGCGCAGGCAAGCAGACCGGCCGCCAACCCCAGACCGGTGGTGGCTGTGGTCTGGACCCGTCTCGCCTGCGTGCGTTCCATCTAAGCCTGCGCGCGCCGGGCCCGCTTGATCAGACGCGACACCGCTACGCCCAGCGCGTCAAGCACCGCAACCTGGGCCACGCGGGAGACGCCCACGTCACTGCTGAGCCTCCGCGAGCTAGCCGCCGTGAGGAGCACGAGCTCCGCAGCGCGCGCAAGAGGCGATCCCGGGGTGTTGGTGAGCGCGATCGTCTTTATCCCCCGCTCCCTTGCCCTCCGTGCCGCAGCCACGACGCTGCCAGTTTCTCCGGTGTGCGAGACGCAGAACACCACGTCCGTGGCGGGAACAAGTTCCGCGGCGGAGGTCTGCAACAGCGGATCCAGGTGGGCGGTGCACCGGATGCCGAGACGCTGGTATGTGATGACCGTGCTCTGCACGATGCAGCCCGAGCCCCCGTGTGCGTAGAACTCGATAACCCCGGCCCTCGCCATCCATCGGGCCGCGTGCTCGAACGCCGCCGGGTCCACCTGCCGCGCCGAGCTTTCCAAGGACTCGTGCATCAGCAGGAAGACCTTGCGGAGGACCGTGGGTGTGTCGTCGTCGTCAGCCAGTTCTTCATAGACAGGGAACTGCTCTGGCCTGCGCCTAAGCCGCTCGTTTAGGAACGCGCGCTTGAAGTCCAGAAAGCCGGCGTAGCCCAGCTTCTTGCTGAACCTGACCAGGCTGGCCTCGCTCACACCGCACCGCGCCGCGGCCTGCGAGATGGAGAACACGCCGTCGTTGTGCGACTCGTGCAGCAGGTACTCTGCAATCTTGCGTTCAGCGCCGCTGAAGCGGGCGTACCCGGCGCGAATCCGGCTCAGGATGGGCGACTCGGCCATGAAACTATTTCCCCATTCCTGAACCTACCGTGAAGGAAATGTTTTGTCAACGCTC
>CAYLKW010000093.1:0-8776 GCA_964384245.1 uncultured bacterium | reverse complement strand
CAAGCTGGGGATCAAGGGCTCGTCAACCGCCTCGATATTCCTCGAGAACGCGCCGGTGCCGGCCGCCAACCTGCTGGGGGAGATCGGGCAGGGCCACAAGATCGCCTTCAACATCCTCAACGTGGGTCGCTTCTACCTGGCGGCGGGGTGCGTGGGGGGCGCGCGCCGTGCGTTGCGCGAGGCCGTCGCCTACGCGAAGGAGCGCAAGCAGTTTGGCAAGGCCATCGCCGAGTTCGGCCTGATCCAGCAGAAGCTGGCCAGGATGGCCGCGGCGCTCTTTGCCGCTGAGAGCGCGCTCTACCGAACCGGAGGTCTCATCAGCGAGGCGCTCGGCGGCGAGGCCTACGACAGCGGCCAGGTGGTCGCGGCGCTGGAGGAGTATGCGGTCGAGTGCTCGGTTAACAAGATCTTCGCCTCCGAGGTACTCGACGGGGTCGTGGACGAGGCGCTGCAGATCTACGGCGGCTACGGTTACGTGGAGGAGTACCCGGTGGCACGGGCCTACCGCGACGCGCGCATCAACAGGATCTTCGAGGGCACGAACGAGATCAACCGGCTGCTCATCCCGGCGATGCTGCTGCGCAGGGCGCAGAAGGGCCGGCTGGGTCTGTTCGCCGCCGCGCAGAAGGTGGCCGGCGAGATGCTTTCCCCAACCGTTGGGGGAGATGGCGCGGTCTCGGGACCGCTCGCCGAGGAGCGCCGCCTGGTGGACGCGGCGCGCCGGGCGGTCCTGTTTGCCGCCGGCGCCGCGACCCAGAAGTACCTCACCGAGCTGGAGAACCAGCAGGAGATCCTGGGCGGCATAGCCGATCTGGCGGTTGACTTGTTCGCCATTGAGAGCGTAGTGCTGCGGGCCGCCAAGACCGCCGCCCGCGGCGGGCAGTCGGCGGGGCTGCAGACCGCGATGGCCCGGTACTTCCTCGACGACGCGCTGCCGCGCATCGAGACCCACGCCCGAAGGGTGCTGGCCGCCACGGAAGACGGCGACACGCTGCGCACCATGCTGTCCGGTCTGCGCCGGTTCCTCAAGATCCCCTCGGTGAACACGGTAGTCCTTGGGCGCCAGATCGCCGAGGCGGTGATCAACGCAGGCAGGTACGTCTCCTAGCAAGGCATGAACAACCAGGCACTGTCGGAATCACGGCCATGGCTGCGGCACTATGAGCCCGGAGTGCCGCATACCATTGCCTACCCGGCCCGGCCGCTGCAGCACCTGCTGGACGATGCCGCCGAGCGGTATCCTCGTCGCCCGGCGGTCACGTTCTTCGGCCGCGATCTGACCTACAAGACCCTGCGCGATCGGGCCGACCGGTTTGCCGGAGGCCTCCAGGCGCTGGGCCTGAAGCCCGGCGAGCGGGTATCGTTACACTTACCCAACTGCCCCCAGTTCGTGATCGCCTACTACGGAACCTTGAAGGCTGGCGGCGTGGTGGTGCCGTTCAACCCCCTCTACGTGGAGCGGGAGATAGCCGGGCAGCTCGCCGACTGCGGAGCAACAATCGCCGTGACGCTCGACCTGTTCGCCGGGCGCGTCATGGCCGCGAAGGCCAGCAGCCGCCTCGCGCGCGTCATCGTGACGCGCATCAACGAGTTCTTCCCGGCGCCGCTGCGCCTGCTGTATCCCCTGCGCGCCAGGCGTCGGGGTGAGTGGCCCCGAATCACGCTTGATGCCACAACTCACCCGTTCAGTGCCGTCACCGCCGGTGCTCCTCTGGGGGAGCAGGCGGCGCGGGGAGCCGGTGATGTGGCTGTGCTGCTCTACACAGGGGGCACGACCGGCACTCCCAAGGCTGCCATGCTCACCCACGGCAACCTGGTGGCCAACGCCTATCAGAGCTCTTCCTGGTACGTTGCGCCGCCGGATGCGACCGGCACGACCGTGGGCGTGCTGCCGCTTTTCCACTCCTACGCGATGACGGTCGTGATGAACGGCACCCTGCTGAGGGGCGGGCGCATGGTGCTCCTCCCGCGCTTCGAGGCGGAGGCGGTCCTCAAGGTCATTGCCCGCTACCGGCCGGACCAGCTTCCAGGAGTTCCGACCCTCTACAATGCGCTGGTCAGCCACCCGGCGGTCGGCCGCTATGACCTTCGCTCGGTTCGCGCGTGCATCAGCGGTGCCGCAGCGCTGCCTGCCGAGGTGCAGTCGCGCTTCGAGCGCGTCACCGGAGGCAGCCTGGTTGAGGGCTACGGCCTCACCGAGGCCTCACCGGTGACCCATGTCAACCCGCTGGCAGGGCTGCGCAAGCCTGGCAGCATCGGCATCCCTGTGCCAGACACCGACGCACGGATCGTGGACCTCGAAGACGGGGCCACCGGGCTGCCGGTCGGCGAGACCGGCGAGCTGGTCGTCCGCGGGCCACAGGTGATGGCCGGCTACTGGAACAAGCTGGCCGAGACGGCAGCGGCTCTGCGCGACGAATGGCTGTTCACCGGCGACGTCGCCAGGATGGACGAGAACGGGTTCTTCTACATCGTGGACCGCAAGAAGGAGATGCTGATCACCGGCGGCCTCAACGTCTACCCTCGGGAGGTCGAGGAGGTGCTCTTCACGCACCCCGCGGTGCTGGAAGCGGCGCTGGTGGGCGTACCCGACCCTCACAAGGGAGAGGTGGGGCGGGCCTTCGTGGTGCTGCGGCCGGGCGCCCAGGCTACGGCGGAGGAGATCCTCGCTCACTGCAGGACCCACCTGGCCCCGTACAAGATCCCGAAGGGGATCGAGTTCCGGGAGAGCCTGCCCAAGTCCCTGATCGGGAAGGTGCTTCGCCGGGTCCTGGCCGAGGAGGCCCGCGCGAGCCCTACCGGAACAGCCTGAACATCGGCTCGGGGTCTATCCCGGCCAGCTCTTCCTCCCAGATCGGCAGCCGTGCGTGGGCCTTCTTGCGCCTGGGCGCGCGGTAGATGATGCCCAGCGGCAGCTTCCCCCTCCGGTCGAAGTCATCCAGCAACGCCCACGCGGCGGCCCGGTCCGAGGGGTCGTGTCCCTCGGGGATGTGCTCGCCGTGCTCCCTGTACCAGTTGGAGGTGTTGAACTTGTTGTAGGTGACGCACGGCGAGAAGTCGTTGACCAGGGCGAAACCGGGGTGCCGGAAGGCCTCGACGTAGACGTCCGCGCAGTGCTTGGGGTCCCCGGAGAACGACTGGGCCACGAAGGTAGCGCCCGCCGTGATCGCCAGCCGCGCTGGGTCAACGAATGGCGGATGCTCTTCCGTGTGCTCCTCCATGACCTTGCCGAGTCCCGTGGTCGGAGAGTCCTGGCCCCTGGTCAACCCGTACACGCCGTTGTTCATCAAGATGAGCGTCATTGCCGGGTCGCGGCGACAGACATGGATGAAACTCTCCATCCCGATGGCCAGCGTGTCGCCGTCGCCGGCCAGCGCGATCACCGTGAGGCCAGGGTCAACCATCTTGGCGCCCAGCGCGTACCCCAGTGGGCCGCCGTGCGTGCCGTGGAACCCGTTGCCGTTGAGGTAGTTGCGGGTCTGTCCCGAACAGCCTATCCCTCCGACCAGGAGGACCTCGTGCGGCATTACGCCTATCCGCACCAGGGCCATCTTCAGCGCGGCCAGGACCCCGAAGTCACCGCACCCAGGGCACCACTGGATCCGGTGCCGTGGAAACGCGTTCTGCTCCCACAGCTTGGCGGTCCCCGGCGACGCAACGCTCATCTGCTAGTCCCCCTCCGGCACTATCGCAATGGCAGCGTCCGGCGCCTCTTCGCCCACGCGAACGACGCGGGGGCCACCGGCCAGCACCTGGCGTACGCCTCCGGCGATGTCCGCCGTGTAGAACGGCCGCCCGTTGTACTTGAGAACGCGGCTCGTCTCGACCAGGCACTCCTGCTGGATCAGGTCCGCGAGCTGACCAGCGTAGTTCTGCTCGACGACGATCAGCGCGGACGCCTGCCGCAGCAGGGGCGCCACCAGGTGTACCGGGAACGGCCAGATGTGCGTGAAGTAGATCACGCATGTCTCGGTTCCTTCCGCCCGAAGCCGCGCCTGCGCGTCCAACAGCGGCATCTTGGTTGATCCCCACCCGACCAGCAGCGGAACGCCGTCTGGAGAACCGAACACCTGCGGCGGCTTCGCGTCTTCACGTAGATAAGTCTGCATCTTGCGCATCCGCTTCTCGACCATCGCCTTGCGCTTGGACGGGTCGGTGGTGATCAACCCCGTCTCATCGTGCTCGGTCCCGCTTACCTTGAAGATCGCGCCTGGGGTGCCCACGATGCTGCGGGGGGAGACGCCGGAGGGAGTCATCGCGAAGCGGTGGTAGCCGTCGCCCTCGATGTCGGAAGCGCGCACCAGCCCATGGCGAATCACTGGTTTCCGGTTCTCGGTGAAGAAAGTCTCGGGGAGGTTCTTGCGGCCATCCGTCAGGGTCAGGTCACTGAGCAGGAATACCGGACACTGGTACTTGTCAGCCAGGTCGAACGCCTCGAACGCAAGGGAGTAGCACTCTTCGATTGTCCCTGCCGAGAGCACGATCCGCGGGATCTCGCCGTGCCCGGCGTAGATGGCCATCGCCAGGTCGCCCTGCTCGCTCTTCGTGGGCATGCCGGTGGCAGGGCCTGCCCGCTGCGTGTCAATGATGACCAGCGGCGTCTCGGTGGCCCCTGACAACCCGAACTCCTCGACCTTCAGTGAGATCCCCGGCCCTGACGATCCCACGGCGCTGCGGACCCCAGCGATGCTGGCGCCGATCGCCGCCCGGATGGATTCGCGCTCGTTCTGCCCCTGCAGCACCCGGCCCCCGTACTGCGGCAGGTTCTTCTCTAGGAATTCCAGAATCGAGGTGGCTGGGGTAATCGGGTAACCGGAGTAGAACCGGCAGCCCGCCAGGGTGGAACCCATCCCGATTGCCTCGTTGCCGGTCAGCAGCAGGTTCGGCGCCGCGGAGGGCTGCGGCTCCAGCCGGTAGCCGATGGTATCCCACCCGTTGCTAGACAGGATCTCCTCAACCGCTGCCCGGCCGCGGCGCGCGGCCTCGAGGTTGATGTCAACGATCCCACGCCCCTTGCTCAGAAACCGCCCTTCCAGATAGGCGCCGAACAGGGCGTAGTCCATGTCGAACTCGAGCAGGCGCAGCAGCGCGCCGGTGACAATCGTGTTCTTGGTTACCTCCATCTTGAGGTCGCGCTGCGCGATCTGGCGGGCGGCTAGGGGAAAGACCTTGACCCCGCGCGCCTTGAGCTCGCTGGTTTCCACGGCATCGGCGCTGCTGTCGTAGATCAGAACCCCGCCTTCCTTCAGGTTCTTGCCGTGCCGCAGGATCGTATCGCGGTTGGGCTGGATGGAAGCGTCGGGGTTCGCATCGTGCTCCAGGGCCACCAGGATGTCCGTGCGATCATCGCCGTAGGAGAGCGGCGCGGTCGCCGATACGACCATCGGATCGAACTGGTGGGCGCCGTAGATCGTCGAGGCGTACCCTCTCTCCATGGCCAGGACGTGCAGCCCGGCCCGCACGAACAGCTTCCCGAGGATGTCCGTGACCGTGGTAACCGCGTCGCGAAGCTGAACGCCTCCGACGAGCAGTTTCAAGTTGTTGACGACCACCTGGGTTCGGTCCTTTCTGCCCGCATGGATGGGAAAAGTATAGCACAGCCCAACGGGAACGAATCCGCTTCGACCTGCCAAAGCAGCGGGCAGGCTGCAGGGCTTCTCCCCGGACAGGGCGAATACCGCTAATCGTCGTGTCGAGCAATCTGCTGGAGCGGTACCAGGACGACCTCTATCTAGTGAAGGGAGCGCCGGGCTGGGCCGCGATCGTGTTCCTGCTGGTCGGGCTGGCGTCCCTTCCCTTCCTCCTGCCCAGGTTCGGCCTGGGCTATCTTCTCTTCATCGCCATCCTGATGGCCGCCAACGTGATCGTGGCGGTCGGCCTGAATATGCTGGTCGGGTTCACCGGCCTCATCTCGCTGGGACATGCCGGCTTTGTGGCCATCGGCGCCTATGCCTCAGGCCTGCTGGCTGCCAAACTCGGTCTCCCCTGGTACGTGGCGTGGATCGGTGCGGCGGCGATCACCGCCGGATTTGGCTTCGTCGTAGGCCTGCCGGCGCTGCGCCTCACCGGCCCCTACCTGGCCATCGCCACGCTGGGATTCGGCATCGCCGTCTACCAGGTCCTCGTCAACTGGACCGCGCTGTCCGGCGGGCGCACGGGCCTGCCGGTCCAGCAGCTATCGTTTGGGGTCCCGGGGTTGACGCCGACCCAGCAGCTCTACTATGTGGCCGTGGGCGCGGCCGTCCTGCTCTCGTGGGTTGGCTACAACCTCGCACGGTCGCATGTTGGCCGGGCACTCGCCGCCATCCGCGACAGCGACATCGCGGCCGAGGTCACCGGGGTGAACCTGCTCTGGTACAAGACCCTGGCGTTTGCTATCAGCGCTGCCTACGCCGGGATCGCGGGCGCCATCATCGCCCAGGCGCTCCGGCACCTGGAGCCCCAGTCGTTCACCTTCCTGGAGTCCATCACCTACTTCGCGATGATCGTCATCGGAGGGCTGGGAACGGTCTCCGGCGCGATCATCGGCGCCGTCATCCTAACGCTCCTACCCCACTACCTGAGCGGGCTCAAGCAGTGGCTCCCCATCGTCTATGGCGCGACCATAATCCTAATGATGATGGTTGAGCCACGGGGGATCTACGGGCGGTGGATACGGATCAAGATGTACTTCAAGGCCTGGCCGCTGTGACCCACCTGATGCAGTATCTGGTGGGAGGCCTGGCGACCGGCAGTCTCTACGCGCTGGTAGCCCTGGGAGTGGTGCTCCTCTACCGGAGTTCCAGGGTGCTGAACTTCGCGCACGGCGACATCGCGACCCTGGGAACCTTCGTCGCGTTCACCCTGATCGGCCTCAAGCTGCCGTTCTCGCTGGCAGTGGCCGGCGGATTGGCCGCGGCAGCCCTGGTGGGCGCGCTGTTCTTCTTCCTGGTACTCCGTCCCGCGAAGGAAGCCTCGCTCCTGGGCAAGATCGTGCTTACCCTGGGCCTCGCCCTGGTGCTCAGCGGCATCGTGCAGGTCGTCTGGGGAACCGATACGCTGGTGTTCCCCTTCCCGCTCTCGGACATCCGGGTCTATCGGTTCGGACAGGTCGTCGTCAGCGAGACGAACCTGGGCACGATCGTCATCGGGATTGTCCTGATGACCCTGCTGTACGTCCTGGTGCAAGGCACCAAGGTCGGCCTGGCCATGCGGGCGGTCGCGCAGAGCGCCGATGCGGCCCAAGCGCTGGGCATCCCAGCGCGCCGGATCTACGCCCTCACCTGGGGCCTGGCCGCTGCCCTGGGAGGGGCCGCGGGCGTGCTTCTGGCGCCGGTCGTCTACCTCGATCCGTTCATGATGCTCGACCCGTTCCTCAAGGGCTTCGCGGCCGCGGTCATGGGTGGAATGGACAGTCTCCCAGGGGCCGTCCTTGGGGGATTTCTGCTCGGAATCGCCGAAAGCGTATTCGCGGGGTATGTCTCGTTCAAGTTCAAGACCACGATGGCGTTCGCCGTGATCATCCTTGTTCTGCTTGTCCGGCCGGAAGGACTTCTCGGGCGCGTGTACCACAGGAGGGTATGAGATCGGAGACTCGACACGCAGGGAGGGAGCGCGAATGAGAACTCTGACCAAGTTCGTAATTGCCCTGGCAGTCGTGGCGGCCCTGGGCACCACGGCCGTCGGCCAGCCCGCCGAGCGAGGCGTCACCCCGACCGAGATCGTGCTGGCCACGTCCATGCCGATGTCCGGCCCGGCCGCCCTCTGGGGAACTGGGGTCGGCGGCGGCATTGACGCATGGCTCCGGCACATCAACGACCAGGGCGGCATCCACGGCCGCAGGTTCCGGTTCCTCATCCGGGACGATGCCTATCTGCCTCCCCGAGCAGTGGCCAACGTGCGCGAGCTGGTTGAGCGGGACGGTATCTTCGGCCTGGTCTCCTCGATAGGGACCGCCAACTGCTTTGCCATCCGCGACTTCATGGTCGAGACCAAGACGCTCTGGATCACCCCGGCGTGCGGCGCGGACATCTGGGCCGGCATGCGGGAGCGCAACAAATACCTGTTCGTTACCTACCCCGGCTACGTGGACGAGGGCATCTACCTGACCAGGTATGGGGTGGAGAACCTCAAGGCCAAGAACATCGCCGTCTTCTACCAGAACGACCTCTACGGCCAGCAGGGCCTGCTTGGGGTCAAGCGCGGCATCGCCCAGACCAAGGGCGCCAAGCTCGTGGCACAGGTCTCCTACGAGGTCCCCGACGTGGAGGTGGCGGCCCAGGCGCTGAAGCTGAAGGAGTCCAAGGCGGACACGCTCATCCTTTATGCCACGCCGCGGCAAGGCGCGCTGATCGTGCGGGAAATCGCCAAGGTAGGGTACCAGCCCACGCTGATGTCCACATTCACGCTGCTCGACCCGGTCATGTTCGCGCTCGCCGGCGAGGCCTGGAACAACGTCTACCTCGCTACCTACATCCCGGTCCCCGGCATGGGCGATGCGAAGGTGGACGCGGCGCTGGCCACCCTGATCCGCCTCAACCCGGCGCTGGCCCGCAACCCCTTCAACGCCTCTGCCGGCGTTTCGTTCGTGGAGTCGTTCCTCGAAGGAATCCGGCGGGCCGGACCCAGTCTGACGAAGGATCGCGTGGTTGCCGCGATGGAAACCATCAAGAACTGGGATGGTGAGGTCATCCGCGGGGTCACCTTCACGCCCGAGAGCCGGCAGGGCATCAACCGTCTCTTCATGGTGAAGTCTGAGCGGGGCCAGTACACGAAGCTGTCCGACTGGTACACCTAT
>CAYLKW010000092.1:0-8817 GCA_964384245.1 uncultured bacterium | reverse complement strand
CCGACCAGCCGCTCGCCGGTCTTCGTGAACGCGACCGCCGACGGCGTGAGCCGGCTGCCCTCGGTGTTGGCGATCACCTGCGGTTCGCCGCCGATCACCACGGCGATCACCGAGTTGGTTGTTCCCAGATCGATGCCGACAACTTTGCCCATGTGAGATCTCCCCTCGTGTTATCCTTCGACCTCGACCTTGACGGTCTTCGGCCTCACCCTCTCGGCCTTTGGAACCTTCACCTCAAGAATGCCGTGGCGGAACGAGGCCTTCGTTTCCTCGCTCTTCACCTCGGTCGGCAGCGGGACGGTACGCTGAAACGCGCCGTAGCGCAACTCGCGCCTGTAGTAGTTGCGTCCCTTTTCTTCGTGATCGGCCTTGGCCTCTCCCTTGATGCACAGGCCCTCGGCGGTGATGGTCACGGTTACGCTCTTGGGGTCTATCCCTGGCAGCTCGGCCTTCACCACGATCTCGCTGTCGGTCTCGAAAACCTCGGTCGCGGGTTGCCAGACCAGCGGCGCCGCTCCGCGGGGCCGCCGGGTGAAGAAGTCCCCGAACAGGCGGTCCATTGATTCCCGCAGGGACATCATCTCGTCAAAAGGCTCCCAACGGATAATGCTCATCGCTTTCTCCCTCCCTGGTGATCTAGTATGCGTTCGACCAACCACTGCACGGTGTTATCAACTCGCTTGCTACTGCCGTATTCCAGTCTCTCCACCACTTCGAGTATCAGCCGCACACCGGCCAGATTCAGCCGGTGGGCCTCGATCAGCCGCCGGATGACGCGCACCCTCTCGATATCGTGGTCCGAGTAGAGCCGGATGCGGTTGCGGCGAACCGGGGCAAGGAGACCCTTCATCTCGTAGATGCGCAGCGTGCGGGGGTGTAACCCGGTTATCTCTGCCGCAACGCTGATCACGTATACGGGCCTGTTATCCCTGCGCTCCTGCACGCTGCTACCTCCCGGCCCGACCTCACGGCCCTGGATGTTAGCGTCCATAGCAAAAACCCTAACAACAGTATTGTCAACTCTTCTCCGTTTGTCAATGCCCATGGACACGGCCCCGGCGGCGAGTGGCCTGGCTCGGACCGCGCGTGGTATGCTCTGGACATGCGCGACATCATAATCCTAGGCGGCGGCCCAGCCGGTCTTACCGCCGCGATCTACTCTGCCCGCGCCAACCTGGCGCCGCTTGTTATCGAAGGGTCCGCGGCTGGCGGGCAGCTCACGACGGCCACGATCGTAGAGAACTACCCAGGGTTCGCCAAAGGGATACAGGGGCCCGCGCTGATGAAGATGATGCGGAAGCAGGCCGAGCGGGTAGGGGCCGAGTTCGTTTCAGAGGATGCGACCGAGGTGGATTTCAGCCGGCGGCCGTTCGGGATCACGGTAGGGTCAGGCCAGCGTTTCGAGTCGCGGGCCGTGATAGTCGCCACCGGCGCCTCGGCGAAGCTGCTCGGGGCGCCCGGGGAGTCGCGCCTGATGGGCAGAGGGGTCTCTGTCTGCGCCATCTGCGACGGCTTCTTCTTCCGCAACCGGGACGTTCTCGTGATCGGCGGAGGCGACTCGGCCGTCGAGGAAGCCATCTACCTGGCCAACATTGTCCGGTCGGTCTCCTTGGTGCATCGCCGGGACCAGTTGCGCGCAAGCAAGGTCTTGGCAGGGCGCGCCGCGGCCCATCCCAAGATCGCCTTCGTCTGGAACAGCGTGATCGAGGAGATCCTGGGCGAGGATGCGGTAACCGGCGTGCGTCTCCGAAACGTGAAGACGTCCGAGCGAACCGAGCTGGCGGCCGACGGCGTGTTTGTCGCGATCGGCCACGAGCCAATCACGGCCCTCTTTAGGGGAAAGCTCGACCTCGACGAGGCCGGCTATATCAGGCTACGGGAACGGTCACTCACGAGCGTCGAGGGGGTCTTCGCCGCAGGCGACGTGCACGACCCCACGTACCGGAAGGCGATTACCGCCGCGGGGTTTGGCTGCATGGCCGCGATTGACGTCGAGCGCTGGCTGCAGGGCCAGAGGACCTAGCCCAAGGACGCATCCAGCCGCCGCTTCAGTTCGGGCTTGGGCATGAAGCCCACGATCCGCTCGACCATCTCTCCGCCTTTGAAGACCCCGAGGGTGGGAATGCCCATGATCTTGTAGCGTATGGCCAGGTTCTGGTTGCTGTCCACGTCCACCTTGGTGACCTTGACTCGCCCCGCGTACTCGCCGGCCAGTTCCTCCACTATGGGAGCTACCATGCGGCACGGGCCGCACCACTCCGCCCAGAAGTCCACCAGGACGGGCAGGTCGGATTTCAGGACTTCCGCGTCAAACGTCTGCTCGGTTACTGCCACGGGCTTGGCCATTCTGTGCTCCTCCTCGCGAGTCTGCGGCGCCCCGGCACCCCAGACCGCCAAGTTCGATAACCGCTCCCCAGGTTAGGCTATTCCCGGTATCATGTCCACAGGAGGTGCGTGATGCGCGGTGCGCTGCGGTTGGGGACCTTGCTCGGCATTCCCGTTGCCATAAACTACACCTGGTTCATCGCGGTCTGGCTTGTGGCGTGGTCCCTCGCCGGATCGTACTACCCGCAGCAGTCCCCGGGCTTCGACGCAAACACCTACTGGGCCATGGGCATCGCCTCTGCGGTGCTGTTGTTCGCCTCGGTGCTGGCCCACGAGTTCGGCCACGCGCTGACCGCGCGTCGCTTCGGCATGCGGACGCACGCCATCATGCTCTTCCTCTTTGGAGGTGTGGCGCAGGTTGCCGAGGAGCCGCCCTCGCCCCGGGCAGAGTTCCTGGTGGCGATTGCCGGCCCCCTGACGAGCCTGGCGCTGGCCGCCGCGTTCTACGCCGTCTCACCGGTCCTCGGCGACCGGGCGCTGGGCGCCATCATCCGGTACCTGGTCGTGGTCAACCTGATGCTGGGCATCTTTAACATGATCCCGGGGTTCCCGCTCGACGGCGGGCGTGTCCTGCGGGCGTTGCTGTGGCACAGATCGAACAGCCTGCCCAGGGCGACCCGCATCGCGGCCCGCACCGGGCAGGTGGTCGCAGTGTTGTTCATTGGCGCCGGGCTGATCGTGCTCTCGCGCAGCCTCATCACGGGGCTGTGGCTTGTGCTCATCGGGTGGTTCCTCGATACCGGGGCGCAGTCGTCCTACCAGCAGGTGGTGCTGCGCCAGGGCCTGGGCGATGTGCGGGTGGGCAACATCATGACACGCGATCTTCACACCATAGAGCCCTCCCTCACCGTGGAGCGCGCCATCGCTGACCATTTCCTCCCGCACAAGCACGGCGGGTTCCCGGTCACCTACGGCGATCACCTGGTGGGAATCGTGACGCTGCAAGACGTGGCCGCGGTCCCAAGCGACCGGCGGGCCGAGGTCGTCGTGCGCGAGGTGATGACGCCGAGGGAGCGGCTCAAGACCGTCCAGTCGAACGACTCTGCCTATGATGCGCTCGGGCGCATGATGCAGGCGGGAATAGGTCGCCTGCTGGTGCTGGACGAGGACGGCGAGCTGGTGGGAATCGTGACCCGCAGCGACCTCCTGCACGTGCTGCGGCTGCGGGGCGGTATGGAAGACGGGTAGGCCGGTCTCGGCGGGCCTAGAGCAGGAGCGCCGCGGCGGCTACCATGATCAGCGCCGCGGCCGAGCCGCCGCCGCAACCGATCCGGCGTCCACCGGCGGGCCGGGAGCCGCGTAGCGCCCGGCTGGCCGACAGCCGCGTGGCCCGCCGCAGCGAAGCGATCGCCTCACCGGTACGTCCCATCTGCTTGTAGAGCCCCCCTAGGTTCTGGTGGGCGATCCAGTAGTCGGGATCCAGCGCTACCGCCCGCTGGTAGGCTTCGAGCGCCTGCTCCAGGCGCCCGGTCTCCCGGTAGGCGTTGCCCAGGTTGCTCCAGGCGGGCGCGTGCCGCGGGTCCACGGCGACAGCGCGGGCGAACGCTTGCTCTGCCTCTTGCAGGCGGCGCTGGTGCGCGATCGCCACGCCCATCTTGCTGAGCGCGGCCGCAGAGGATGGGTCGGCCTCCACGGCAAGGCGAAAGGCAGCCTCGGCCTCGGGCCACTCGCAGGCCTCGAGGTGTGCCTCGCCTTGCGCCATGTGCTTGGAAGCGGATTCGCCTGTCAACGCGCTCGTTCCCCTCGTGGGATGTTCGGCGCCGGGGCGTTCAGGCCCTGCGATCGGTAGAACCACCGCTTCACCCATTCCACCGCCAGCAGGTAGGTGAGCACCAACCCTGCCAGGACCGGGAAGAACGCCAGCGGCGGGGGCACGAACCCCAGGCGCCCGGCCAGGGGCGTAAACGGCAGGGCGATCGCCAGCGCGACAACGCCCAGCGACATGCCTGCCAGCAGCCGGTGGGGACGGCTGCGGAAGGGGTTCCCGCGCGTGCGGATGACGAAGATGACCAGCACCTGGGTGGCGAGCGACTCGATGAACCACCCGGTGTGGAAGAGGGCCTCTTGCGCCTCGAACACCGCCAGCAGAACGTAGAACGTGAGGAAGTCGAAGACCGAGCTCACCGGCCCCACGATCATCATGAACTTGCGGATGAAGCCCATGTCCCACACGCGCGGGTGGACCAGGTCCTCGGGGTCCACGCCGTCCATCGGTATGGGCATCTCGGAAAGATCGTAGAGCAGGTTGTTCAGTAGGATCTGCGCCGGCCTCATCGGGAGAAAGGGCAGCACCAGGGAGGCGCCGGCCATGCTGAACATGTTCCCGAAGTTGGAGCTGGTGCCCATCATGATGTACTTCATGACGTTGGTGAAGGTGCGCCGGCCCTCCATGACCCCGTCGTGGAGCACACCCAGGTCCTGCTCCAGGAGGATCATCTCCGCGGCCTCCTTGGCCACGTCCACCGCGCCCTCCACGGAGATGCCCACGTCCGCGGTGTGCATCGAGGGCGCGTCGTTGATGCCGTCGCCCAGGTAGCCCACCACGTGTCCGCGCGCGCGGAGCGCGCGGATGACCCGGTTCTTCTGCGCCGGGTTCACGCGGCAGAACAGGTTGGCCCCACTGGCGCGGGCCGCCAGCGCGTCGTCGTCCATTTCCGCGATCTCCGTGCCCAGCAGCATGCCGGTCACCGCGAGCCCGAGCTGCGCGCAAACGTGCTGGGCGACGAGCTCGTTGTCGCCCGTGACGATCTTGACCGCAACCCCGCACTCCGCCAGGCGGCGGAGCGCATCGGCCGCGCTGGCCTTCGGCGGATCGAGAAACGCGGCGAAGCCCGCAAAGACCAGTTCCGTCTCGTCGCTCACCACCGCGTGGGGGTGGTCGGCGCCGACCGCTCGCCAGGCCACTCCCAGGACCCGAAACCCTTCGCGGCCCAGGGAGTCGAACAGGGCTCCAATCCGCTCCAGAGATGGTCGGTCCATCGTTCGGAGGTCCGCCGGCCCGTCTCCCTCGTAGGCCGCACAGAGGCGCAGGATGTCCTCGGGGGCTCCCTTGACCACGAGGAGCCGCTCCCCTCCCCGCTCCACGAGCACCGAGACCCGCCGCCGCTCGAAGTCGAACGGCACCTCGTCTATGCGCGTCCAGCCGCGCACGTCAATCTCGGTGTGTTCCAGGATGGCGTCGTCCAGCGGGCTGCGCAGACCGGTCTCGAAAATGCTGTTGAGGTAGGCGAGCTCCAGCACCCGCGCGCTCTCGCGTCCGCTCCCGTCGAGGTGGCGCTCCAGATGGATGCGCGCCTGGGTCAACGTTCCGGTCTTGTCGGTGCACAGCACGTCCATGCTGCCCAGGTCCTGGACCGCGGCCAGCCGCTTCACGATGACCTTCTTCTCGGCCATCCGCAGCGCGCCCCGAGAAAGGGTCACCGACACCACCATGGGCAGCAGTTCAGGGGTCAGGCCCACCGCAAGGGCGACGGCGAACAGCAACGCCTCCAGGAAGGGCCGGTGGAACAGCGTGTTCACCATCAGCACGAACAGCACCAGCAGGAAGGTCAGGCGCATGATGAGCAGACCGAACTGGCGGGTCCCCTGCTCGAACGCGGTCGGCGGGGCCTGAGCGCTCAGGGTGTCGGCGATCTCCCCCAGCGCGGTGGCCCCTCCGGTGCGGCAGATCAACACGCGCGCGCTGCCGCTTATCACGGAGGTGCCCATGAACACGGCGTTCTCGGCCTCGGCTATCCCCACGGTCCCAGCGAGGTCGCCGGGGCGCTTCTCCACGGGATACGGCTCTCCGGTCAAGAGCGCCTGGTTCACGAACAGGCCGCGCGCCTCGATCACGCGGCCGTCGGCTGGCACCAGATCGCCGGCGGCCAGCATCACCACGTCGCCGGGCACCACCTGTTCTACCGGAACCTCCACGGGCCCGCCGTCGCGGAGGACCGAGACGCGCACCGCGACCGATTCCTTCAGCCGCTCAGCGGCGCGGCCGGCCCTGTGTTCCTGGACGAAGTCCAGGGCCACGCTCATCATCACAATGGCGCTGATGATGAAGAAGCTGGTGGCGTCGCCGGTCAGGGCGGAGATCCCGCTGGCGACCAGCAGCACGATGACCAGCGGGTTGCGGAACCGAAGTAGGAACTCTACGAGCAGGGCCCGCTGCCCGTGCGGGCGCAGCAGGTTGGGGCCGTAGCGGATCAGGCGGGCAGAAGCCTCGGCGCCGCTCAGCCCGGACGAATCGGCGCGGAGATCGGCTGCCAGCGCAGCCAGGGGCTGCTGCCAGAAGGCATCTTCAGTCTCGCGCGCAGGGGCGGGCATAAGGCCTGCCGCCCATCTTCTCCCTCCGGCGCACGCCACCCTGCGGCCTGGGACCGTGGCCCTCGCGACCTACGCGGCCTGCGACGCGGCGGTCCAGAGAGGCAAATCAGAGCAGGCAGGCGCCGAGCACCGCACCTCCACAGAGCGAAAGGCGTGCCGCAGGGCCCTGGCCTGAAGGTAGGGGCCGAGCGCGCCCTCGGGAGGAGGGCCGGCCCCGGTGATCAGGGCCGCGGAGGCGGCATCGTCGGTGCACAGAACGAGCGAGCGGGCGCGCAGGCGCCGTGCCTCCCAAAGCGCAAGCAGGATCGCCCGGTGGGCGGCCGGCGCGGCATCCCCGCGGCGTAGCCGCCTGACCACGGTGCGTGCGGCGCAGTCTCCCTCCCACCGCATCACGACCTTGATCACGCCCGGCCCATCTCGCGCAGGGCACACCGAGACCGCGGCGTGGAGCGTGCGCCTCACCACGGCGCCTCCAGCAGGGCCGCGGCCAGGATGCACGCGAGGAGGAGCAGGATCTTCAAGCCCACGGCGCGGCGGTCGTCCCAGAAGCCGGCCCAGGCGGGCTCGTGCGGCGCTGTCAGCATCATGACGGTCCCCCGCCCGGGTAGCGCCGCAGCAGGCCGACCACCTTGCCCAGTATCTCGAACTCACCACGGATGGCCGCATAGGCCGGGTTCTCCGGCCGCAGGTAAGGCCTGCCTTCCTCCACGGCCAATCGCTTGACGGTGGCCTCGTCGTCCCGCAGCGCAACGACCACCTCTCCGGCATTGGCAGTGGCCTGGCACCGGACGATCACCAGGTCGCCGTCGAAAATCCCTGCGCCGATCATGCTGTCTCCCCGTACCGTGAGAAGGAAGCTCTCGTCGCTCCACCCGACGAAACGCCTGGGAATCGGGATCATCTCCTCGATGTGCTGCTCGGCCAGCACCGGCATGCCCGCGGACACGCGCCCAACCAGGGGTAGCAGCACGGCCCCCTCCCCTTCCTTCAGCGGCGTGCGGTCGGTGATCTCAAGCACCCGCATCCGGTCGCCGTCGCGGCGCAGGAACCCCTTGCGGGCCAGGGCAGAGAGGTGCTGGTGAACGGTGGAGGGCGACCGCATCCCGAGCGCGTGCCCGATCTCGCGCACCGATGGCACGATGCCGGTTCGCCGAATGCTGGTCGCTACGTGGCGGAGGATCTCGTGCTGCCTGGGGGTCAGGGGCTTGGTCATGTGCCACCTCCACCCCCACCATAACGAACGTTTGTTCGTATGGCAACCCTCTGGAAAGGCGAACAAATGTACGGTAGTCCGGTGTGGGGCGCCCTGCCGGCCCTGGCTTGCCCGGACGCGCGATTGCTAGCCCGGACGGGTCAGGAGGCTGGCCAGGAGCGCCGGATCCAGGTTGCCACCACTCACCACGGCCACGGCAGGACGGGGCGCAACCAGGCCTGACAGCAGCGCCGCAACTGAAATGGCGCCTGACGGCTCGACCGCCAGGTGCGCCTCCACGCAGAGGCGGCGGACCGTATCCAGGATGGCGGCGTCATCCACTGCCACGAACTCATCTACCGCCCGGCAGGTGGCCTCCCAGGTCAGCTCGCCGGGCTTCTGTCCGCGCAGGCCGTCGGCGATGGTGTCCGCCGATGGCACCGAAACCCGCTTCCCGGCTGCCCGCGAGGCCGCGAACCGCGCCACGTTCTGCGGCTCCACCCCTATGACCCGCACCTGTGGCCGCAGCGCCTTGATCGCCAGCGCCACGCCGGAGAGCAGCCCGCCGCCGCTGGCCGGCGCCGCTACCGCAGCCAGATCCGGTATCTGTTCCAGAATCTCGAGCCCGCACGTCCCCTGGCCGGCGATCACCAGGGTGTCGTCGAACGAGGGCACCATGTGGAGCCCGCGCTCCTGGGCCAGGCGCATCGCCATGTCGTACCGCTCCGACATGGTGGTTCCGCACCGGACCAGCTCCGCGCCGTATCCGGTGATCGCGCTGGCCTTGACCGCGGGCACCGTCTCTGGCACCACCACCACCGCCGGAATGCCCAGGCGCGCTGCCACATAGGCGACCGCCTGCCCGTGGTTGCCCGAGGAAGCGGTGACCACGCCCGATACCTTGCCAGCGATCGTGCTGAGGTGGTTCG
>CAYLKW010000091.1:0-9126 GCA_964384245.1 uncultured bacterium | reverse complement strand
GTGTTCCTCGTGTGGGCCTGGGCCACGGCCCTGTTCACGGCCCGGACCGCGCTCGTTCCGGTGATCATCAACCTGGTTCTGGCGATCTGGATCTGGTCGGCGAAGCCGAAAGCATAGAGACGCTGCCAGGGCAGTGACCGGCCTCGGCCGGTCGCAGAAAGCAGAGGAGGCCCCGGTGCGAGGCCTCCTCTGCTGCCATGCCTACTTCCCGTCGCCCGGTTCCACCACGCCTTCGGGTACTGCGCGTCTGTCGCGGCCGCGCACCCACTGGGCCGCGCGGTCCATTAGCACGTACAGGGCGGGAATGAGCAGAAGGCTGCCGATCGAGGAGGTAATCAGCCCGCCCACGATCGCCCGGGCCATCGGTGATTGCATCTCAGACCCTTCTCCGAATCCGATTGCCAGCGGCAGCAGTCCGAACACGGTGCTCAGCGTCGTCATGAGAATCGGCCGCAGCCGGCGCTGGCCAGCCCGCGCAATCGCCTCCCGCAGGGGCACGCCCTCATCCTGCAACTGGAGCGAGTAAGTCATCAGCACGATGGCGTTGTTGACCGCGATTCCAACGAGCACGATCGTGCCCAGGCCGGACTGGACGTTGAGGGTCGTGCCCGTCAGCAGCAGCGCGGCCACCACGCCGACTAGCGCGAACGGTACCGCGGCCATTATCAGGAACGGTTCCAGCAGCCGCTCGAACTGCGAGGCCATTACCATGTAGACCAGGACGAGCGACATGAGGAAACCCGTGAACAGTTGAGCGAAGGACTCCTGCTGGTCCTGGAACTCGCCGCCGAACGCGACCGAGAACCCGCGGGGCAGTCGTTCCGCGAGCACCGTGGAGCGAACGTCGCGCAGGGCGGCGCCGACTTCACGCCCGCTGATGTTGCCCGTCACAGTGATGATGCGCTCCCGGTTGCGGCGCTGGATCTGCGTGGGCCCTGGCGCGCCCGCAACCGTGGCGAGTTGCCTCAGCGGCACGATGCCGCGCGGCGTGGCTATGGGCAGGCCGCCCAGTTGGTCCGGTGTGGCTCGGTCGGACTCCTGCAGGCGGACAACCACGTCAATGTCGTCGCCTTCTCTGCGGAACAGCGCGACGGTCGTTCCACCGACGTAGGTCTTGACCGAACCCGCGACCGCGGCGGCGGTCATCCCGAAGGTCGCGGCCCTGGCCGGATCCACCTGCACCACGAACTCCTCGGCGCTCTCTTCTCGGCTCACTTGAAGATCGGTGACGCCCGGCACGCTTTCCAAAACCCCACGCATCCGGCGCGCGGTTGCGTTCCCGGTTTCAAGGTTGAATCCCCGAAGGTCAATGCTGATTGGGTCCGGAGACCGGAAGATGAACAGCGAGCTGGCTGGCCGGAAGATGATGGTCGCGCCCGGCACCCGGATACGACGCCTCAAGTCCGCTATGACCTCCCGGGTGGTCGGGGCGCCGGGCTGCAGGCTGACCCGGAAGGTGGTGGCGTGTGATGAGGACACGCCGCCGAAACCACCGCCGACAAACGTGGCAACCATTCCCACGCCCGGCGTTTCCTCGACCAGCGTCTGCTCGATGCGGCGGGCCGTACGGTCGGACACCTCAAGCGCGGTTCCCCGCGGCAGGTTCACGATCATGAACAGCTCGCGCTCGTCCGCGCTGGGGAAGGTCTCGCGGCCGACCAGCGGCAGCGCCGACCAGGTGAGCACCACTAGGGCGATGGAAGGCAACACCACCAGGCTGGGCCTGCGCATTACCGCCATCAACAGGCGACGGAAGGCGTCCTCGAGGACCAGGAGCCTCCGCTCGACCGCGGTAGCCAGGCGACCGGCCAGGCCCCTGCCGTGCCCGATCGTTAGCGCCCGCGACGCCAGCGATGGGATCAGCGTCAGCGCGATCACCAGCGAGCACGCCAGCGAGAAGGTCACGACATAGGCCAGCGGCCGGAACATGACGCTGGAAATCCCGGTGGTGAAGAACATCGGCAGGAACACCACGATCGTGGTAAGCGTGCTGGCCACGATGGCGGTGCCGACCTCGCGGGTGGACTCCTCAGCGGCCAGCCGAGGAGGCCGGCCCTCCTCGCGGTGGCGAAAGATGTTTTCCAGTACGACGATGGAGCTGTCCACCAGCATGCCGATGGCCAGCGCCAGCCCGCCGAACGTGATCAGGTTGAGCGTGAGCCCGCCCGAGAACATCAATAGGAATGTGGCCAGCACGGAGATGGGGATAGCCGTGGAGATGATCAGCGTGCTACCGACGTTGCGAAGGAATATCAGCAACACGATGACCGTGAGCACAGATCCGATCATGGCGGCCTGCTGAACGTTCAGCACCGAGCGGCGGATGAACCGGCTCCCATCGTTGACGGTGGTGAGCTGCACCTGCGGGAACTGCTCGCCAATCTGGCTGGCGACGCGCAGGACCCGGCCGGCGACCGCGACCGTATTCGTCCCGGACTGCTTGGACGCCGCGATCAGGACCGCCGGGCGGCCGTTGATTCGGAAGATAGACGTGGCGTCGGCCAGGGCGTCCTCGACGCGGCCGACGTCAACCACCCGCACGGGCACGCCCCCGCGCACGGCCACGACGGTCTGCCCGATTTGATCCGGAGAGGCGAACCGGCCGACCGTCCGGACGATCCGCCGTTGGGCGCCGACCCGCACGTCTCCCCCGGGGTCGCTCGTGCTCTCGGCGCGCAGCGCCGCTGCGACCTCCCGGTCCGAGACCCCCAGCGCCTCCAGCCGCCGGGCGTCGAGGCGCACCTGGATGATCCTCTGTCGCGTCCCGCGCACGTCCACGTTGGCCACGCCCTCGACCTGCTCCAGGCGCGGCCGGAACTCGTTCTCGGCCAGATCGCGGAGTGTGCTCAGGTCCCCGCGCCCCTCGATGGCGATCTGCACGATGGGCATCAGGTTGGGGTCGAACTTGGACAGCCGCGGCGTTTCCGCGCCGGAGGGCAGCCGGCTGCGCACGCGGTCTATCGCCGGCCGCACGTCGTTGGCCGCGGCGGAAAGGTCCGTGCCCCACGGGAACCGGAGCGTGATGGAGCTGCGTCCCTCGATCGAGTTGGAGGAGACTTCGGTGACGCCCGGCACGGTGCTGAAGGCGTTCTCCAGCAGGATCGTAACCTCGCGCTCGACCTCCTGGGGGCCGGCGCCGGAGTAGTTCGTGATCACCGACAGCGTCGGGTAGGAGATGTCGGGGAGGAGGTCCACGGGGAGCCGCACGAACGCGACCACGCCCAGGAAGGCGAGGGCCAGGTAGGCCATCGCCGTGGTGACGGGTCTTGCTATGGCAAAGCGTGAAAGGTTCATGGCTTCTTCTGTTCCGGGGCGCCGCTACCCGTGCGGACCTTCATGCCGTCGCGCAGCCCCTGCTGCCCCAGCGTCACGATCGTCTCGCCGGCGCTCAGTCCCTCGACGATCTCGGACCGGCTGCCCTCCACGTACCCTACGCGAACCGGGCGTTCCTCGACCGTGTCGTCCTTGAGCACGAACACCACGGAGACATCGCCCCGCCGCACGGCGGCGTCCGAGGGCACCACGATCGCCTGGCGCTCGTCGAACACGATCGTCACCCTCGCGAACATGCCGGGACGCAGCGCGCGATCGGCGTTTGGAAGCACCACTACCGCGCGGGCGCTGCGCGATCCCGCGTCCAGCGCAGGAGCGGTTCGGGCTATCGTCCCCTCAAACAGGCGACCTGGTAGCGCGTCCACCAGGATCTTGACCGTGCTGGTCCGCCGCAGCCGAACCAGGTCGGTCTCAGGCAGTGGCACGTGCACCTCGATCGGCTGCACCTTTGCCACGGTGGCGACCACGGTCTGGGTCGAGATCACCGCGCCCGGCTCGACGCCGACGCGGGTGACCACGCCGCTGATCGGCGACGTGATGCGGAGTTCCCGTAGCCTTGCGCGGATCTGGGCTACGGTCGCCTCCGCCTGCCGGATCTGTGCCTCCTGGGCTGCGATGTCCTCGGGGCGAGGGCCGTGGCGGACGAGGGCGAGCTGCTCCCTCGCGCCTCGGAGGCGGGCCCTCGCCAACTCGACGTCGGTCTGGGCCCTATCCACCGACGCCTTTGCCACCAGGCCGTCGGCGAAGAGCTGCTGGGCGCGCGCCAGGTCGCGCTCGGCCTGCGCCAGCGAGGTCTCGGCCTGGGCAACGGTCGCCTCCACCTGGGCCACCTCAGGCCCACGCGGCGCGGCCCGCAGCTGAACCAGTCGGGTGCGCTGCACCTCCACCGAGGCCTCGGCCTGCCTGATCGTCAAGTCGAGCTCGGGGTCGTCTATGCGCGCCACGAGTCCGCCCGCGGTAACCGTCGTTCCTTCCTTAACCATGACCGCGCCGAGACGGCCCGGTACGCGCGAGACTATGTCCACAACGGCCGAGGCGCGCACATCGCCGGGGAAACTGCCCTGCTCGACCAGGTTCGTGGGGTCCACGGTCTCCGTCCTGACCAGCGGCGCGGGCCGCTCTCGCGGAGGTGCCGTCTCCTTGGCAGCCGAACGCCGGGATATCCACTGCGCGGCGCCGGCGACCAGCGCGACCACCACCGCCAGCATCAATACGGACCGGGCTAAACGCCACATGTAGCCTTCACCCTTGGAAGTAGATTCGCAGAGAGTCTTCGCGGCCCAACGCCCGCTTGGCGTTCAGGCAGAATCGCACCGTTGCCGTCCGGCATACGCAGATGCTACGATGGCGGCGAACGCAGAGTTCCTTGCGGCCCCGATGAAGGCCACGGACCAGCATTTTGCCGATTATACACCAGCCGACGCGCGTGCGGCGACCTCTTTCGAGCACGCCAGGCAGCTCCGGCGCACCGCGGCCGCCCTCCGGGAACGTGCCGTCCGTATCAAGCACAATCCCGCCACAGGGCAGGCGCCGCGCGACGCATCGGATCTGCCAGCACTCCTGGAAGACGTTGACCAGGCGCTGAGGGCAATCCAGAAGGGCGCGGACGAGCGGGCTCGGGACGAGGCCACGGCAGGGGGCACCGACGGAGGTGCCAGCGCGGAAAAGATCCGCGCCTGGCATGCGGCCATCGAACAGACCACACAGGTTGCCTCGGCGGCGGTGGCCGTGCTCAGGGAGATGCTCCTCTCACCCGGCGGCGCATCGCTGGATGCGCCCTACGGCCACGGTGCGCCAGTGCGCCACCACCCCGGTGCGATCTGCTCCATTATCGCGGAACGCGCCGAGAGTCTCGCCGGAGCGCTCGAGAACGCGGCGATCATCAAGGTCAACGCTTCGGCAGTCCCCTGAAGTCGAAGCCCGGATAGAGCAGCACCTCTCGGCCTGCCATGATGGGCACCACCGAGGGAGAGCCCAAGCGCCCGAACGCGTCCGGAAGGCGGTCCTTGGGTGCGGCGCTGGGATGCAGCATGTAGACGCCGTTGCGCCCCAGCCACCGCTCCGGTGGCTCCCACAGGTTGAATCCCCTGAACGGCACAACCACGGGTGCGCGGTTGTGCATGGCATAGATGAGCTGGCTGCCCGCCTGGTACGTCTCGGCGAGAACGAAGACGGTCCCCTCAGGGCCTTGCTCCTTCAGGAGACGCTTCACCTCGAGCGCTACCCTGGGCCAGCTTCGCGCCTCGGTGTGGAACACGCGCAGCGCCGGGTTGGGCACGACGGCAAGTAGGACGATCGCCAGGGTGAGCGCCGCGCTGGTGACCACGGCACCGCGCAGCAAGCGCTGCGGCTTCCAGGTGTCCCACAGCCCGGCCGCCGCAACCGCCGCGGCAAGCAGCGCCGGGCCCGTGTAGTGGGGCTTGGCCAGCGCTCCGAGGCTGCCCACAGCCATCAGCGCCAGCGTGGGGAGGGCGCACCAGAGGAGGAACCCAAACCGCTCGTCGGCGCGTGCCCGCTTGACCGAGCCCACCAGGCCCGCGATTAGCACCGCGAATCCTAGCGGAGCGAAGAAGAGGAGCTGTGAGCCCAGGTACGCTGCGAGGTTGACCAGCGGCGTGGTGGGCTTGATCCAGGGTTCAATGACACCTGCACGCGCAACCGTGGCCCATCCGTGCATCAGGTTCCACCAAACCAGGGGCGCCAGCGCGACCGCGGCTGCCAGGAATGCCAGATACGGACCCGTGGTACGCAGCCAGCGGCGCCGATTGGGTGTGGCCAGGACGAACCCGGCCAGCGAGATCGCGAGCATGCCGCCGGCGAGTTTGCACTGGATGGCCAGCCCGACCGCGGCTCCGGCAGCCGGCCATGCCCATCGCGCGCCGCGGAAGGCCTGCCAGGCCAGCAGCATCGCCAGCAGCCAGAAGACCGCGAACGGCGCGTCCGGGGCCGTCATGATGCCGCTGACCGCGAAGGCAGGTAGGACCGAAAACAGCACCGCCGCGCGCAGTCCGGCCGCCGGAGAAAAGAGACTGCGCGCCAGCGCGTATATGGCCAGCGTGGACGCGGCGCCCAGCAGCAAGGGGAAGAACCGGATAGCCGCCACCGAGTCGCCCAGCAGCCGCGTGCTTGCTGCCACAAGGCCGGAGATCATTGGGGGATGGTCCGGGTAGCCCCACATCAGGTGCCTGGACCAGACCCAGTAGTGGGCCTCATCGTCCATGATCGGCACGCCGAAGACCGCGGCAGTCCTGATCAGCGCGGAGACGACGACAACCGCCAGCAGGCCTCGGATAGAAGCGTCCATTCTCAAGTGCGTTTCTCCGCGAGCAGGGACGCCCGGCGCACTGCGCTGTCGAGCATGCCGGCGGTCAGCCTGCCGGTCTGGGTGTTCTGACGGCTGGGATGGTAGGAAGCGAGCAGCACCACCGGCTGGCCGGATGGCCGCGCGATCACGGCCTCTGCCCCGTGCGCGAACGCGGGCCGCGGATACGGCCGGTGCCATTCGAGGTCTGAGGCCGCGCGCAGCACCGCGTCAAACGCGACCCGCCCCAGCGCGACGATCACCCGTAGGCCACGCAGAAGCCGGAGTTCCGAAACCAGGTATCCCCGGCAAGCATCCAGTTCCTCTGGTAGAGGTCTGTTGCCCGGCGGCGCGCAGCGGGCCGCGGAGGTAAGATATGCGCCGCGCAGCCGCAGCCCATCGCCGCGGTGCTCCGAGGTGGGCTGGGAAGCCAGGCCCCCCCGGTGAAGCGCCGCGGTCAGGAACTCCCCAGAGCCGTCGCCGGTGAACATGCGCCCGGTGCGGTTGGCGCCGTGCGCGGCCGGGGCGAGGCCGACCAGCAAGATGCGGGCGCGCGCATCCCCGACCCCGGGCACCGGCCGGCCCCAGTAGTCCCACGAGCTGTACCGCGGCTTGCGCAGCCGGGCCACGGCTTCCCGGTGGGCCACAAGCCGCGGGCACCGGCGGCATGCAACTATGGCGGAGTTGAGCGCGGCGAGAGAGGAGTACTGGGTCATGGCTTCCTTGACGCTAGTTTTGGCACGGACCTATAATATTCCTTGCCGTCTTCGTGGGCGGTTAGCTCAGTGGAAGAGCGCATCCTTCACACGGATGAGGCCGCAGGTTCAAAACCTGCACCGCCCACCACCCCTGGAGGTACGCAATGACTGACCCGCGCCTCGCCAAACTCGCAGAGGTATTGACCCACTACTCGCTGAAGGTGCGGCCGGGCCAACTCGTCCGCATCTCCGGTCCGGCGTTGGCCGCGCCGCTCATCGCCGAGGCCTATCGCGCGGCCCTTGAGGCCGGCGCGCACGTCCACACGCGCGTGCACGTTGACGGCCTCGACGAGCTGTTCTTCAAGAGGGCGACCGACGAGCAACTGCGGTACGTCTCGCCCCTGGCCGAGCACGAGGTCGAGAAGATTGACGCCGAACTTGGGATCTGGGCGCACTACAACACCCGGTCCCTGACAGGCGTGGACCCCGCCCGCCAGGCCATCCGCCGCGAGGCCACCCGCGCCCTGAACCGGCGGTTCCTCGAGCGTGCCGCCAGCGGAGCGCTGCGTTGGTGCGGCACCCAGTACCCCACGCACGCCGATGCCCAGGACGCCGAGATGTCGCTGGCCGAGTACGAGGAGTTCGTGTTTGGGGCGGGACTGATTGACCATCCTGATCCCGTCGCGGCGTGGGAGAAGGTGAAGCGGGAGCAGGAGCGCATCGTGCGCCTGCTAGAGACGAAGGACGAGCTGCGCCTCGTGGGCCCGGACGTTGACCTGACCGTGCGCGCGGGTGGCCGCCGGTGGATGAACGCGGCGGGCGAGCACAACTTCCCCGACGGCGAGGTTTTCACCGGACCAATTGAGAACGCCACGGCCGGCCGCGTGAGGTTCTCGTTTCCTGCCATCTACAGCGGGCGCGAGGTGCACGGGATCACCCTGACCTTTGCCGAAGGGCGCGTGGTCGAGGCGAAGGCGGAGAAGGGCGAGGAGTTCCTGCGCGCGATGCTGGATCTAGATGCTGGCGCCCGCGTGCTCGGGGAGTTCGCCTTCGGGCTCAACCACGGCATTACCCGATTCACGAAGAACATTCTGTTCGACGAGAAGATTGGCGGCACCGTGCACCTGGCAGTGGGCGCGGCCTACCCCGAGACCGGCGGCACCAACACGTCAGGGCTGCACTGGGACATGATCTGCGACCTTCGGGCTGAAAGCGAGGTTTGGGCCGACGGCGAGGTGATCTACCGGAACGGGTCCTTCCTGGTGTAGGGCGGGCCTCGCTAGGAGCGCTCGATCTCCTCGATCAGTTCATCGAACAGCAGGTGGGTTTCTTCGCTGACCTGATCGGCCATCTCGGCGTAGCGTTGGTGTTCCATCGCTTTGGTGTGGATGTTGTTGAGCATGTTGGCTTCGATCTCGCGCAGGAACGCGACGACGTCGCATCGCGGGAACTCACCGAACTCCCTGTTCCGGAGCCGGCGCACGAACTCGTCGAGGTCCAGCATCTCGACCTGACAGAGCTGCTCGTAGATCTCCCAAAGCCGCTCAGTCATGATGAACCTCCAAGACAGGTTCTCGTGGCGATGTTCGCGCGCGCCCTCCGTATTCCTTCATGCCCAATTGATGTTCGTCGCTGCTGCGCTTGCCCATGCACCTCCGTGCCCTGTGAACTGAACTGGTACTGGAGCGGCCGGGTTTGCTACAATGAGGCCGTTCGGGCCGGCGTAGCTCAGTGGTAGAGCAGCGCACTCGTAATGCGCAGGCCACGAGTTCGAATCTCGTCGCCGGCTCCAGA
>CAYLKW010000090.1:0-9190 GCA_964384245.1 uncultured bacterium | reverse complement strand
GGCTACCTCGGGTATCGCAACGCCCGCTTCGGCCGCATCGAGGCCCACGAGGCCACCACGGCCTTCTCCCGCGAGATGCTCCTGCGCGCGAAGGATCTGGCCGAATCGCGCGGCTACCGGATGCTGCACGCGCTGGTGGACTCGATGTGGCTGCACCGGCCGGGCGCCATGCACGCCGATTACGATGCCCTGGCCCTGGCGATCGAGCACGAGACCGGTCTGCCGATCTCCGTCGAGGGCGTCTATGACTGGATCGCGTTCCTGCCGTCGCGGACGCATCCGGGGTTGGGTGTGCCCAACCGCTATCTGGGCCGGTTCGATGATGGCACGACGAAGGTGCGCGGCATCGAACTCCGGCGCTCGGACGTCCCTGCGCTCATCGAGCGCACGCAGGCCAGGATGCTGGAGGTGTTCTTCGCGGCCAGGACGGCGGCGGAGGTACGCGCCGTGATCCCGCAGGCGCTGAACATCCTGACCGATGCCGTGGTCCGGCTGCGGGGCGGGGAGGTGCGGGCCGCTGATCTTGCCGTGACGACGACCATCTCGCGCGCGCCGGGCGACTACCGGAGCAACGCTGTGGTGGCCGTGGCCGCGCGCCAGATGGCCCGCGCCGGGGTACGGCTGCATCCGGGCGAGCGGATTCAGTACGTCATCACCGACGCGGGCGCGAGCCTGCCCGACGATAGGGTCCGGCCACTGGGACTGATGGGGCCTGACTGGTCGTGCGATCTGGATTACTACACTGATCAGTTGATGCGGGCGACAGAGACGCTGCTGGGACCGCTGGGATTCTCTCTGGCGCGACTGGAACAGGAGGTGCAGTTCAGAATGCGGGCGGGCGGCTGAACGGGCGGCATCAGCCGGAGGCGGCCAGCAGCGCCTGCATCTCGCGGCCGTTCTGCGCGGCCTGGCCGCGGGCATGGTTGTTGAACATGAGATAGAGCGAGCCGACGCGTGACGCCAGCGCATCCGTGGTCGCCGCCCACCCGGCGAGCTCCTCCTTGGAGTACAGGTAGTCGTAGGCCTGATCGGTCGAGACCCGGCGGCCGATCAGCGCCGGGTTGCGGCCGTGGAAGCGGATGACCGACCACCCTGCCGTCACCTCGACCTCCGGCGGCGGCAGGTACTGGACCTGCGCCATGTCCGGAACCACATAGGCGTAGCCGCGCTCGCGGAGGAAGCCCAGGAACGCCTCCCGGTGCCGGTGGTACAGCCACTCCTTGTGGCGGATCTCCACGGCTACGGGCCAGTCGCGCAGGTAGGGCGCCCACGCATCGAGGTAGGCGAACAGGTCCTGGGAGTACCCCAGTCCCTTGGGAAACTGGAACAGAACATAGCCCAGGCGTCCGGATCGCGCGAAGGCATTGACGAACTCGGCGAAGTGGTCCCATGCGGCCCCCAGCGCCTCTTGAGGGACGCGGTCGCCGCGCACCGGGCCGCCAGATCGCAGCCCCGGTGGCAGTAGGGCCGCGATCGCGGGCGGCAGCCGCCGGGGATCGCTCTCGTGTCGGGTCAGCCAGGCGAACGCCTTCACGCCGAAACGGAACGAAGCGGGCGTCCAGTCAAGCCACTGCTGGGCGCGTTCGGGGGGTTGCAGGGCGTGGTAGCTCGTGTCCACCTCGACCGCGGGAAAGACCCCTGCGTAGTGCGCCAGACGGGCCCTCGGACCGGTCTTGGTGCCGCGCGGGTAGAAGTCGCTGGCCACCACGCCGCGGTCTGCCCACGAGCAGGTGCCCACAAAGATCTCGCACCCTCGGACGGTGATCGGGGCGGTCTTCGGGACGCCGGCGGGTTCCGGAGACAGGCTCACAGCAGAACTGTTCGCGTGCGCCTGCCGGCTCCCTTCGCGGCGTGTTCGTCCGAGTCGGCACCTCCGCCGCGCGTTTGACACTCCCTGCGCGCCGTGACTATAATGTCCTGGGCTCTTGCCCTCTTTTTTTGCGCCTGATCATCCTCACTACCTGGAAGGGGATTGCCGTTGAGAGCGCGTCTCGGCGTCCGTTTGGTCGTCATCTTCGTTCTGAGCCTTGCCGCGATACAGGTGGCGTTCCGGCCGCTGTCGTTAGTCGGCCGTATGCCGGTGTTCGGCAGCCCGGGGCTACGCATGAACCTGGGCCTTGACCTCAAGGGCGGGAGCCTGCTCGTACTGGAGGGGCAGGATACACCGACCGCTCAGGCCACGCCCGATGCGGTAGATGCCGCGATGCGGGTGATCGAGAAGCGCATAGATCAGTTGGGCGTGGTGGAGCCGACGATCCAGCGGCAGGGTCTGAAGCGCATCATCGTGGAGTTGCCCGGGATCCAGGATCCCGATCGGGCGATGAAGTTGATCGGGAAGACGGCGCTGCTGGAGTTCGTGGACACCGGTGCGCAGTCGCTGCCCGAGGGCGCGCACTGGAGCCCGGACGGCAAGACGGTAATCCTCCCCGAGCGTCCCGGCGCGCCTCAGCCCTCGGGCCAGGCCGGCGCCACCCGGTCGCTGCCTCTGGCCAAGAAGGTGGTGCTGACCGGGGCGGACCTGGAAAGCGCGCAGGCCGGCTTCGACCAGAGCAGCGCCGACCCCATCGTTCACTTCAAGTTCCGAGGCAAGGCCGCCAAGACGTTCGAGGACTACACGGCCGCGAACGTCGGCAAGTACCTGACGATAGTGCTCGACAACGAGGTCATATCGTCGCCGGTCATCCGGGATCGCATCTCCGGTGGGAGCGGACAGATCAGCGGCGGTTTCCGCGTCATCGAGGAGGCCCGCGACCTGGCCGTTCTGCTGAGAGGCGGGTCCCTGCCCATCCCGGTAGAGGTGGTGGAGAACCGCACGGTCGGGCCCCAGTTGGGCCGCGACTCGATTGACAAGAGCCTGCGGGCATCGAGCGTCGCGCTGCTGGCGGTGGGGCTCTTCATGGCGCTCTACTACGGCCTGCCGGGACTCATGGCCGACTTCGCGCTGGGTCTGTACCTGTTGGCACTGCTGGCGCTGTTGAGCGGCCTGGGCGCAACGCTCACGCTGCCCGGCATCGCCGGGATCGTCCTCTCCATCGGGATGGCGGTGGACGCCAACGTGATCATATTCGAGAAGGTCAAGGAGGAGCTGCGCGCCGGCAAGAGCCTGCGTGCGGCGATAGCGGCGGGCTGGAGCCGGGCGACGACCACGATCCTGGATTCCAACGTCACCACGCTGATCGCCACGACGGTGCTGTTCCTGTTAGGTTCCGGGCCGGTCCGCGGCTTCGCGGTTACGCTCAGCATTGGGGTGCTGGTGAGCATGTTCACGGCGATCATCGTCACGCGGACATTCGTGGACGCTGCCGCGGCGGCGGGCCTCGGGCCGCAGTTGGCCCGCTTGGCCGGGAGGATCGCGCGATGACCACCCGGACTTGGGACATAATCGGTAAGCGGCGATGGGGATATGCTTTCTCCCTGCTCCTCATCATCCCCGGCGTGATAGCGCTCATCGCTAACTCATCCGCAGGGAGGGGCGCGCTGGACTGGGGCGTGGACTTCACGGGCGGCAACTTCTTCCAGTTGCAGATGGAGAGGCCGTTCACAACCGGCCAGGTCCGCACGGTCGTGGATCGATTTGCCACCGGCCAGAGCGTCATCCAGAAGGAAGAGCAGGAGGTCCTGATCCGCACCAGGCCGCTGTCCCCTGCGGCGAAGAGCGGTCTCCTCGCCGCGCTCAGGAGCGGGTTCGGCAATGTCACGGTCCTGCGCGAGGACGAGGTCGGACCCAAGATCGGAAGAGAGCTGCGCAACGTGGCGATCATCGGCGTGCTGATCGGTCTTGCGCTGCAGGTGCTCTACGTCTCCTACCGGTTCAAGTCCGTCCGATTCGCGCTGGCGGCAGACATAGCGCTGCTCCACGATCTGCTCGTCGTGGTGGGGATCTTCGCCCTGACGCGCAAGGAGGTCAACACCGCTTTCGTGGCGGTGCTGCTGACCGTCGTCGGGTACTCGATCAACGACACGATAGTGGTGTTCGACCGGATTCGCGAGAACCTGGCCATGCGGGGGCGGGAGGCTTTTGACCGGTTGGTCAACCGCAGCCTACTTGAAGCCCTCGTGCGCTCGATCAACACCGTGCTCACTACGATCCTGGCGATAGGCGCGATCTACCTGTTTGGCGGCAGCACCGTTCGTGACTTCGCCTTCGGCTTGATGGCCGGGATTACCGTCGGAGCCTACTCCTCGGTGTTCAATGCCAGCGCCATTCTGGTAGACTGGCACCGATGGGCGGAGCGCCGCGGCAGGAGGTCACGCCCTGAGTCGCCTCCGGAGATGGTTGTGGCTCCAGAAGCGCCGGTGCCACAGGGGGCCCACACCACCCCACGCCGCAGGCGGCCCCGGAGGAGGTAGCAGCCATGTCGATCTTCACCGTGTTCGCGCTGCTGCTGTTCGCTGCCGTGACCGTCTTCGCGCTGGGCAATCCCTCGGCCGTCGTGCTCCGCTTCGCGGTTTGGGAGGTACAGACGACGCTGGCGCTCGCGACCGTGGGCGCCGCCGTTCTGGGCGGTCTTCTCGTCTTCGCTAGTGGCCTCGTCGGACAGCGGCGGCTGCGATCGCGCTTGCGCGAGCTGCAGGCGCGCCTGCACGAGATTGAGTCGCAGCCGGCTTCGGCCGCCGGCCGACCGCCCCAGGGCCCCTGACCCGCTGGTGTACCTACCCACCTGACGCAGCGGCGCAACGCCGCCTTGCAGCCGCTCTCGGGGTTACTACCCTCGCCGCCCAGGTTCTGGCAAACCGGGGGTTGTCCGATCCGGCCGCGGCCGCGGCCTTCCTGGACTGCCGGCTTGACCGGCTGAGTTCCCCCTTCAATCTGGCAGAGATGGACCTTGCCGCCGAGCGCCTGGCGCGGGCCGTGAACGCCCGCGAACGGGTGGCCATCTACGGCGACTACGACGCCGACGGCGTGACCGCTCTCGCGATCCTCGTTCGAGGGTTGCGCCGCCTGAGCGTGGCGGTGGAGTACTACGTGCCCGATCGCCGCACCGAGGGATACGGGCTGCACCCCCACGCCGTGGCCCACCTGGCATCCGGGGGGTCAGGGCTTCTGGTGGCGGTTGATTGCGGAATCGCGGCCACGGCTGCGGCCGATGCTGCTCGCGCGGCCGGACTGGACCTAGTCGTGCTGGATCACCACGAGCCCGTGGGTCCGCTGCCCTCTGCCGCCGCGGTGGTGCACCCGAGACGGCGCACCGCGGTCGCCACCGAGGCGCCAGGCACCGAGTTCTGTGCAGCGGGGCTCGCCTACCAGACATGGCGCGCGTTGTGCGCGCGCCTGGATGTGCACGATGACGACGGCGACCTCCTCGAACTCGCCGCGCTGGGCACGGTCGCGGATGTGGCGCCGCTGTTGGGCGACAACCGGATCCTGGTTGCCCGCGGTCTTGAGCGAATGGGCTCAACCCGCGTCCTGGGGCTTCGCGCGCTAATGGATGTGGCCGCCCTCCGGCCTCCTCTTGGCGTTCGCGACCTTTCTCACGCGCTGGCCCCGCGCCTTAATGCGGCCGGGCGGCTGGCCCACGCGGCGGTCGCGGTCCGCCTGCTGACCACGGAGGACCCAGAAGAGGCAGGGACGGCCGCCGCCGAGCTCGACGGTCTGAACAAGCAGCGCAGGGCGCTGTGCGAGCAGGTGCTGGCCGATGCCATCGGGGAGGTTGAGACAGGGGGGTTGAAGGAACAGCCGGCGCTGGTCCTTGCACGCGAGGGCTGGCATCCCGGCGTCGTGGGCATCGTCGCGTCGCAGCTTGTCGAGCGGTACTACCGCCCAGCGGTGCTGATTGCGCTGCAAGAAGGCATGGGTAAGGGCTCGGCGCGCAGCACTCCCCCCCTGCACCTGGTGGAGGCGCTCTCCCAGGCCGCGGCTCATCTGACCGCCTTTGGCGGTCACGCCATGGCTGCCGGGCTCACGATCCCGGCGGACGCAGTGGAAAGGTTCCGTTCCGCGTTCGTTGCCGCGGTCGCAGGGAAGCTGCGGGACGGAGATCTGGAACCGACCACAATGATAGACGCAGAGATTCCACTGGAGACAGCCACGCTGGAACAGGCCGCGGAACTCGGCCGCCTGGCGCCCTTTGGGAGCGGAAACGAGCCGCCCGTCTTTGCGACCCGAATGCTGCGGGTCCTGAGCACGCGCCTGGTGGGCGACGGAGCCCATCTAGCGATGGTTGTAGGGGACGACACGCACACCGCCGAGGCGATAGCGTTCCGCCAGGGCGACCTTGCGGAGTTGCTGGCCTTCACCCAGACGCGGGTAGACCTGGCTTATACGCTGGAGGAGAACAGGTGGCGCGAGGCCAGCTCGGTGCGGCTGGTCGTGAGAGATCTCCAGACCCCAGGCCTGAACCCAGCAGATGTGACCTCCAGTACCGCGCAACTGCTGGAGCGCCTGTTCGAGCGCGCCGACGACTACCTCGATCTGGGCCGGCGCGAGGTTGAGGAGGCCGACGCGTTCCACACGAAGGTGGTCGGTGTCACGTTTGAGGGGCGCCAGGAGACGCTGGCATCGGTGCGCGCGGGCGAGACGCTCCAGTTGGTCCGGGAGCCTCAAAACCCGCGCGACCCGCACGCGATCAAGGTCTGTCTTGGCGACGGCAGGCAGCTTGGGTTCCTCCGCGCGGCGCTGGCAGCCCGGCTCGCACCGGCCATGGATGCCGGGGCCCGATACACGGCGGCCGCGACGGCGCTGACCGGCGGCGGCGACCGGGCATGGGGCCTGAACATCCAGGTCATCCGCGAGGCGGCCAGGGAAGAGGATGCGGTCGAGGGCCGCGCTCTGATGGAGGAAGGGACGGCCGCTCTGAGCCGCGGGCGTCCTCTCTCCAGCCAGCAGCAGGAGGTCCTGGACACCGTTCTCGCCGGCGGCTCGGTCGCGGCCCGCTTCGGGCCGGGACGCGGCCTCCTCCCCACGGTGGTGATGGTGGCGGCAGCGCTGGTTGCCCGCGGCGATGGGCCTGTTGTGGTCGTGCTACCACGGTCAGGGGTGGTGGATGCCTGGACCGGCCTGGCCGGCGCCTGGCTGCGACGGGCCGGGCTGCGGGTTGCCGGCGTGCACGGCCTGCTTTCTGCGCAGGACGCGGCCCACACAGGTGCGGCCTGGGGCAGGGGCGACCTCGACCTGCTGTTTGCGTCCGCGCTCTGGATCGAGCAGCGGACGCCGGAAGCAGGCGGGGTCATCGCGGTGTTCGACCCCCATAGCCCCGAGTCCGACCTTGACTTCCTGCGGGAGAGGTACGGCGGCCGCCTTCGTCTTCTGACCGGAACGCTGCCCGGTGAGGCGATGGCGCAGGCAGCCGGCGCCGCGGGGATGAATCCTGTCGTGGCCGCGGCTCCTGTCCGTACAAGCCTACAGGTTGTGGACCGCCGGGGCCGCCCCACCGCCGAGGTCGTCCTCCGCACCGGCCGCGCGCGCCAGGAGAAGACCCTTGTTTTGACTGGTGACGCCGGCGCTAGCGTGGCAGCGGCGCGCGACCTACGCGCCCGTCATCCGGAGATAGCGAACCGCATTGCCTACTATCACTCTGGCCTGCCCACGGCGCTGCGCCGCGTGCTCGAGGACCTCTTCGCAGCAGGGCAGTTGGCGGTGCTGGTCGCAGGGGCGTACCTGGTCGCGCCGGCGCTGCCCCAGGACATCGCGCGCGTGGTGGTGCTGGGACTGCCGCCAGATCCCTTGCTGGCTAGCGACTGCCTGGGCTCCGGGGGTCTGAATGGACAGGTGGCGACCGTGGAGCTCCGGTTCGGCCCTGACGCGCTTTCCGCCGCTGGGGCTCTGGTGGAGGCGCGCTGCCCATCGCGGGCAGCACTGGTGCGGTGCTACCATGAACTCAGGGCACGGGACCGAGCAGGCGAGGTTCCGGAGACGACCCTGCCGGCCGGAGTTCTCTCGGCCTGCCTGGCGATCATGGTCGAGGCCGGGGTCCTTGCCAGGGAGGACGCAGAGGGTGCCGGGGGGCGGTATACGCTGCTAGGCGCCGGGACCCGAGGCGACCTGGGCCGGTCGCTCAGGTACAGGGAGGGGATGCGGGAGCACGCGGCCTGGTCCCATCTGCGTGCGTGGGCAAACGGTCCGGCAGCGCGAATACTGGACGACCTCGCCAGGCCATAGTCGAGGAGGGCTCGGCAACCCCGCACCGAACTGCTGCAGGAAAAGCCGATCGGCGGTGTCAGCGGTGAAGTGGCTGGATCTGCGCAGACAACAAGGTAGCTTCCAGGACCTGCCGCCTGAGGTCCAGCGCCTCATTGCGACGCTGCGGGCCAACTTCCCCAAGGCCGATCTCGATCTGGTGCGCGAGGCCTACCTTGCCGCTGCCCGTGCTCACGAGGGCCAGAGACGCGCCTCGGGTGAGCCGTACGTGATGCACACGGTAACCGTGGCGACGATCCTGGCCAACCTACACCTCGACGTGATCACGGTTTCCGCCGCCCTTCTGCACGATGTGCTCGAGGACACCGGCGTTGAGTTCTCCGAGCTGCGCGACCGGTTCGGCTCCGAGATCGCCGCGCTGGTGGACGGCGTCACCAAGCTGGGCAAGATCGAGTGGCAGAGTCGAGAGGAGCGTCAGGCCGAGAGCTTGCGGAAGATGTTCCTGGCAATGGCCAACGACATCCGCATCGTATTGATCAAGCTGGCCGACCGGCTGCACAACATGCGCACGATAGCGCCACTCCCAGAGTGGAAGCGGCAGCGTACGTCGCAGGAGACGCTTGACATCTATGCCCCGCTGGCTGAGCGGCTGGGGATAGGCAGCATCCAGAAGGAGCTCGAGGACCTAGCTTTCCAGCAACTCGAACCCGAGACCTACGCGGAGATCACCCGCGCGCTGGCTCAGGCGGAAGACGCCCGGCAGGCCCTTGTAGATCGGGTCGTGAAGGTTCTCCACCGTGAGGTCCAACGGACGGGCATCAAGGTGGAGCCCAAGAACATCACGGGCCGGCCCAAGCACGTGTACAGCATCTGGAAGAAGCTCCAGCGGCCCAAGTACGCGGGCCAGCCCGTGGAGCGCGTCTACGACCGGCTGGGCGTGCGGGTGCTGCTCGACGACGTAAAGGACTGTTACGCTGCGCTCGGTGTGGTTCATGCCGTCTGGAAACCGATCCCGGGCGAGTTCGACGATTACATCGCCAATCCGAAGACCAGCGGGTACCAGTCGCTGCACACGGCGGTCATCCACGAGGGAGAGCCGCTGGAGATCCAGAT
>CAYLKW010000089.1:0-9243 GCA_964384245.1 uncultured bacterium | reverse complement strand
GTCGCCGAGGTGGTCCTGGCAGCCGGTACTCTGCGCATCGCGGCCCGGCAGCCAGGCAGCACCGTCGTGCCCCTGAGGGTGGGGGCCTACAGGGCCCAGTTGGGAATCTCGGTCCGCCCGGCCGCCGGCGTGATTCCACCGGCTGTCGAGGTGGTGGTCACCGGCGCTCCGGCTACCGTTGATCTCATCCGGGAGGCGATCCTACGTCGCCTTGAAGAGACGGTGCGGCGTGAACCCGGGGCCACCGTGGAATTGGGGCCGATCATCATCGAGGGGCCGCTGGCTCCGGAGACCTCGACGGCCACCACGGTGGCGGTTGAGATCCGCAGTCCCTACGCAGGGCCCGTGCGCGGGACGGTGTCCGTAGCGGTTGCCAACCAGCCCCTGCACCTGGGGGATCCCGCGGTGCTGCTGGTCAGCAACCGGCCGGAGACGATCACCGCGAACGGGCTGCTCTTTCATGAAACCCTGGCCCGCGACAGGCCCGCGCGGCTGTTGTATCACCACATGAACGGCACGCCGTCGCAGGTGCGGGTTCTCAAGGTCACGCTCACAAACCCCGGCGCTGCCACGGCCCGCGTGCACTACCTGAGCGGTATTGCCGGGCCCTCGCCCGATCCGATCCACATCGGGTTTGCCTCAACCGCGCGATTCCTGCAGGCGCTGCTGGCCGGCCAGGGTTACTTCGTGGAGGTGCCTCCCAAGGGAAGTAAGGCCTTCACCGCCTACACCCTTGCTCCCATGGCCCTCGTTTCAGGCATCATGCAGTTTCAGGTGACCGAAGGCGGTCCGGTGGATCTTGCTGTTCACGTCCGGCTGCCCTGGTTGCTCGATCGGACCGTAACCACCGATCTCGGACCCTGGGCGTTCCCGCACCCGCGGGGCACCTTCCCCGGTTCAGTTGTTGAGATCGTCCGGGAGCACCTGGCGCACGAACCCCTGCACCTGGCCGATCTGGGCATAATGTCAGGGCTCACAGACGTCCGAACAGGCGAGCCGCTGGTGGGTGACTACGGCGTCCTCTACCGTGTGCGCCTGCGATTGACCAATCCCACGAGTCGCGAGGTGACGACCGCACTGACGGCCACCGCTGCCGGCGGCCTGGCCCGCGGCTTGTTCCTCGTGGACGGTACGCCCGCGGACGTCGGCCTGATGCGCCCGGGAGAGCAACGCGCCGTCACGGTGTTCACGGTGGCGCCGGGCGGCACCAGGGACGTCGTCCTGGTGACGATGCCGGTGGCGGGGTCGTTCTATCCCGTCCGGCTGGCGCTCCGACCGCGGTGATCACCGGCGGCTGCCAGCGCACGATCGCCCGACCGGCACTGATCCGGGGACCCGGTCTCCACAGTGGCGCCCCTGCCGCTGCGCGCCTGCTGCCGGCCCCTGCCGGGGCGGGCATCGCGTTCCTCCGGACCGACGTGGCCGGCGCAACGCCCATTCCCGCGCGCCTCGAGGAGGTCGCAGCGACGGCGCGGAGCGTAGTGCTCGGCGGCTCGGTGCGCGTGGCAACCGTGGAGCACCTCTTGTCTGCCGCCTACGGGTTGGGGATCGAGAACCTGCTGATCGAGGTGGAGGGAGAGGAGCTGCCGTGCGGCGACGGCAGCGCGCTGATCTTCGTCGAGGCCCTGGAGGCTGCGGGCAGCGTGGATCAGGGCGCGCCTAGGGCACCGATAGTGCTGGAAGAGCCGGTATGGGCGAGCGAGGGTGGCAGCATGATCGCGGCCCTGCCTGCCGGGCAGTTCCAGGTGACCTACGTGGTCACCGCGGACGTGGCCTCGATGGCGCCGCAGATGGCCGAGTTCCGAGAAGGCGTGGACGACTTCGCCGCCTCGATCGCCCCGGCCCGCACCTGGGGCATGGCAGCGGAGATCGAGGCACTGCACGCGCGGGGGATGGCACGCGGGGTTTCGCTCGAGACGGTCCTGGCCATAGGCCCGGACGGGTTTCTCAACGAGCCGCGGTTCCCCAACGAGATGGCGCGGCACAAGATCCTCGATGCCATCGGCGACCTGGCCCTGCTGGGCCGGCCTGTTTGCGCGCACATCGTGGCGGTGCGCGCCGGGCACGGGTTGCACGTAGCGCTCGCCCGCGAAATCGCACGGCGGTTCGGAGACGGCCGCGATGCCAGAGGAGGCCAGCATGTGGGACATTGAGAAGATACAAAGGGTGATGCCCCACCGGTATCCCTTCCTCCTAGTGGACCGGATCACAGCCCTCGACCCTGGGGTGAGCATCACCGGGATCAAGAACGTTACCATTAACGAGCCGTTCTTCGTAGGCCACATCCCAGGCCATCCGGTGATGCCCGGTGTGCTGGTGGTGGAGACGATGGCGCAGGTGGCCGCCTGCCTGGTGCTGGATGACCCCGCGCTGCGCGGGCGCATCGCTTACTTCGGGGCGATAGACGGCGTCCGGTTCCGCCGCCGCGTGGTGCCCGGCGACCAGATGGTCGTCCGAGTGGATCTCCTCAAGCGCCGGGGCAGGTTCCTGAAGGTCCAGGCCGAGGTTCGGGTGGACGGCCATCTCGTTGCCGACGGAACGCTGACGTTCTTCTTCTCGGTCGAGGCCGAGACGGCGGGGCATGCAGGGCTACCGGTGGACGACGATGCGCGATCCTAGTGCCGGATTCGCGGGTGTCATCGTGCATCCGACCGCGATCGTGCACCCGAGCGCGCGTCTGGAAGAGGGGGTCGAGATCGGTGCCTACGCGGTAATCGGGGCCGATACCGTCATCGGGGCCGGGACCGTGATAGGCCCGCACTCCGTGATTCACGACAACGTGGAGCTGGGTCGAGGCAACCGGCTCGCCGCCCACGTTGTGGCCGGCGGCAGACCACAAGATAGGGCCTACCGCGGGGAGCCGACCCGTGTTGTGATCGGCGACGAGAACAGGTTCAGCGAGTTCTGCAGCATCGAACGCGCCACCGGTGAGGGGAACGAGACGCGCATTGGGGATCGCAACTTCATCATGTCCTCGGTGCGGGTGAGCCACAACTGCATTGTGGGCAGCGACACCAACATCGTCAGCGGCACGCAGTTGGGCGGATGGGTTCAGGTTGGGGACCAGGCCTACCTGGGCGGGCTCTCGGGCGTGCACCAGTTCGTGCGCATCGGCCGGCTGGTGATGCTGGCCGGGCTCTCCGGCGCCCGTCAGGACGTGCCCCCGTTCGTGATGGCGGCCGGGCTCATGGCCCGGGCCGTGGGCCTGAACCGGGTAGGCTTGCAGCGCCAGGGGGTATCGCCGGCCGACCGGCTGGTGCTGCAGCGCGTGTTCCGGGAGTTCTTCAGAGAGCGGCGCACCATGGAAGAGGCGCTGCGGGCGATCGAGGTCGAAGCAAGCAACTGTCCCCCGGCGCAGGAGTTCCTCGCATTCATCCGATCGGCCAGAGAGCGCACCCGAGGGATCGTGCGATGGCAGCCCAGAGCGGAAGCATAGGCCTGCTGGCAGGGACGGGGTCCTTCCCCGAGGTCATGGCCAGGGCCATCAAGGCCCGCGGGCTGATCCTTGTGTGCTTGCAGGTCGCCGGTGAAACGCCCGCCCTCCCGGATCTGGCCGACCACTACCAACGCTGCTCGCCCGGCGCGCTGCGCGAGGTGCTCGACACGCTCCGTGCCCACCGCGTCCGCGAGGTGCTGGTCGCCGGCCGCTTCGGCCGGGAGGAGTTGCTGGCCCGCGGCGACGCGATGATGGAGAGCGTAATGGCGAGCGCCAGCGACCGGCGTGACGTTCCGCTTCTGCGGCATCTGGCCGCGCTGCTGGCAGAGCAGGATATGGTGCTGCTCGACCAGACGCTGTTCGTGGGAGACCTCCTGGCCCCCTCAGGCGTGTTGACCGCGCGAGCGCCCACGCCCGAAGAAGAAGCGGATCTACGCTTCGGTCGGTCGGTGGCCCGGCGCATCGCAGACCTGGACGTGGGACAGACGGTGGTCGTGCGCAGCGGGGTCATCCTGGCCGTGGAGGCCGCGGAGGGCACCGATCTCACTATCCGACGCGCCGGCGCCATCGCGGCCGGGACGGTGGTGGTGAAGGTCAGCCGGAACTACCAGGATCCCAGGTTCGACATCCCGGCGGTCGGGCCCGGAACGATCGCGACGATGCGCGAGGCCTCGGCACGGGTGCTGGGCATTGACGCGCACCGTACGCTGATCATCCATCGGGACCGGATGATTGCCGATGCCGACGCGGCGGGAATCACGGTGGTCGCCGCCGATGCCCCACGGCTCGGCACGCCGGTTCATGAGCACAGCTAGGCCCTTCCGGCTCTTCCTGGTGGCCGGGGAGGTCTCGGGCGATCTGCACGGCGCCGAACTGGCGCGCGAGATCGCCGCGCTGGATCCCATGGTCTGCCTGCAGGGAATCGGCGGACGCCACATGGCATCAGCCGGGGTCTCGCTGATCGCGGACAGCAGCGATTGGGGCGTCATTGGCTGGTTCGAGGCTGCGCGGCGCCTGCCGCCCTTCCTGCGCCGCCTGTCCGCGCTAGTGGACCGGTTGGTGGCCGATCCGCCCCACGCGCTGGTGCTCATTGACTTCCCTGGTTTCAACCTGGCGCTGTTGAAACGGCTCCGTGGGCGCGTCCCGGCGGTCTACTATGTCCCTCCCATGGTTGCGCTCCGCCGCGGCGATCGTGCCGCCCGCGTGGCCGCTCTCGGCGCCCGCCTGCTGGCCATCTTTCCCTTTGAGGCAGAGGCCTACCGCCGCGCCGGCGCGGACGTCGCCTTTGTCGGGCATCCTGCCACCGAGTTGGCACGTTCGAGCGACGAGGCCGCCCGCGAAGGGACGGCATGCGCGCGCGCCCGGATAGGAGTTGCGCCGGCCGCGCCGGTGGTCGGGCTGCTGCCGGGCAGCCGGGGACTCGAACTGGATGCTCTCCTCTTGCCCATGCTGGAGGCCGCCCGCGCAATCCGCGCCGAGCTGCCCGGCGTGGAGTTCGCGATGGCCGAGGCCTCCCCGGTCTTCCGCGGCCGCTTGAGCGCAGCCGTGGAGTTGTCAGGCCTGCCTGTGACGATCGTTCCCGGTTCGCGTGATGTCATGGCGGCGAGCACCGTGCTGCTGATGGCATCGGGTACCGCCACCGTTGAGGCGATGATTCTCGGCGTGCCGATGGTGGTGACCTACCGCGTCTCGCGTCCGACCTGGTGGTACGCGCGGGCGGCGTTTCGGGTGCGGTGGATCTCGATTCCCAACATCATGGCCGGAGAACCGATGGTGCCGGAACTGCTTCAGGGTCGGGCCACCGCCGGCGAGATGAGCCGCGCGGTCCTGGCGTTGCTCCGCGACGCGCCGGCGCGAGAGACGGTCTCGCGTCGGCTACGCTCCCTGGCAGGAGCGCTGGGACCTCCAGGCGCCGCACGGCGCGCAGCCGCGGAGGTGCTGTCAACCGCCGCGTCCGGCCTTGAACGCCCATCGAGCCGTCCGGTAAGATGAGGCCGGCGGCCAAGGAGGCGTAGCCCGATGTCCCGTAGCGGACGGTGGATAGCAGTCGGCCTGGGCATCGCCGTGGTGCCGCTCGTAATCTGGGCCTTGTTGCAGGCGCCCGATCCCGCGCCCGGCCGAGCCGGTTCGATCCCCGGACCGGCGGCGAGCCCAACCGTCCAACCCTCCCCGAGCCCGCGGGCCGCCCGCATTCCTCCCATTGAGGTTGAGGGAACCGCCATCTCGACGGTTGACACGGAGGGCCGCCGCCAGTGGGACATCCGCGCGGAGTCGGTGGCCGTGGACAGCGCTTCCGGCACGGCCACGCTTGCCGCGGTCGAGGGCACGTACTTCCGGGCCGGTGAGCCGGCCATCGCCTTCTCTGCTCCGCGCGGCACCTTCCACGTGGCCACGCGCAACGTCACGCTCTCGGGCCGCGTTCGCGCAAGGGCGACCTCAGGGCACACGCTGGAGGCCGACGCGGTCCGGTGGTTTCCCAAGACGCAGCAGATCGAGGCCTCCGGAAGCGTAACGCTGCGCCAGTCCGGCATGATCGTACATGGGGACCATCTGGTTGCGGACGTGTCACTGCAGCGCACCCGGATGAGCGGTAACATCCGTGTCACGGTTGCGCAGTAGCCTGTCCTGTCGGTGCGCGGTGGTTGGCGCCGCGGTCGCGCTCTGTGCGCTCGGGACCCCCCTGGCGGGCGCGCAGGCACCGACTGCCGCCGGAGCCTCGGCCATCGAGCTTTCCGGCGCGACTTACTTGGAGTACGACGAGGGCAGCGGGGTCTGGCGCGCAGAGGGCGCGCCGGCGGTCGCAACGCGAGGCACGACGGTTCTGCGGGCGTCCCGTATCCGCTACGACCAGCGGGCGCGGGTTCTGACCGCGGAGGCCGGCGCCGAACTTGCCGACACGAACCTGGCCGTGCGAGCCGACTCGGTTGAGTTCCACATGACCGATGATCGAATCCGTGCCAGGGGCGCGGTGCGAGCGACGAGCGGGCGCGGAGACCAAACGGCAACACTGACCGCTCCCGAGATCGAAGGATCGCTCAAGACAAGGAAGTTCGTCGCGACCGGCGGGGTCACGCTCCTCCGCGGCGAATGGAGGCTCTCGGGACGGCGTCTGGAGTACGACGATGCCACACGGACCGCCGCCGCTACCGGCGAACCCGAGGCGCGATTCAAGGATGCCCAGATGACGGCCGACCTGATCACGCTCCTGATGGACGAGGAGATCGGACGCGGGATCGGATCGGCGCGGCTGCGCCGAGGAGAACTCTCGGGTAGCGCGCGCCGGGTGGAGGTACACCTGAGAGAGGGCCGGGCCACGCTGACCGGCGACGCGCGTGTGGACCGGGGGCGCGACCGGCTGACGGCCGAGCAGATTGACGTGGACCTGGACGGCACACGGATCACGGCCCGCGGAACCCCGCGCCTGAACATCGTACCACCTTAGGGAGCACCTGGATGCTGGCAGCAAGAGGGCTTTTCAAGCACTATGGACGGCGCGCCGTGGTGGACGGCGTGGACCTCAGCGTCGAACGCGGGGAGATCGTCGGGCTGCTCGGGCCCAACGGCGCCGGCAAGACCACGACCTTCTACATGATGGTGGGTCTGATCCGTCCCGACGCCGGAGACGTCTGGCTCGACGACGAGCCGATCACCAACCTGCCGGTCCACCTGCGCGCGCGGCGGGGGATCGGCTACCTGAGCCAGGAGCCTTCGGTGTTTCGCGGCCTCACCGTCGAGGAGAACATCGCGGCGGTCCTCGAAGCCAACGGCAGGTCCAGGGCTGCGCGGCAGGAGATCACGGATCAGTTGATCGAGGAGTTCGAACTGGCCCGCCTGCGCCACCAGCTAGGGGCAACGCTCTCGGGTGGCGAGCGCCGCCGCGTGGAGATAGCCCGGGTGCTTGCCATGGAGCCGTCGTTCATCCTGCTGGACGAGCCTTTCACGGGCGTGGACCCGAAGTCGGTGGCCGAGATCCAGGAGGTGGTCGTGCACCTGCGCCGGCGCGGGCTGGGCGTGGTGATAACCGACCACAACGTCAGGGATACCCTGGCGATCACCAACCGGTCGGAGATCATCCACGAAGGCCGCATCCTGTTCGCAGGGACCGCCGAGGAGATAATGGCCAGCGAGGACGCCCGGCGGTTCTACCTTGGCGAGCGCTTCAGGCTCTGACGCCCATGCGCCTGATTGACCGCTACATCCTGCGCGAGGTCGGCGGCATATTCCTGTTTGGAGTCGCCGTCTTCACGACGCTGCTGCTGGTCAACCACCTGTTCTTCCTGGCACGCCTGGCCGCCGATTCGGGCGTGCCCGTGCGCACCAGCCTCTACCTGCTCGTGCTGCGGGTCCCGTTCCTGGCGGTCTACGGTCTGCCGATGGCCACGCTGCTGGCCACGCTGCTGGCCACGGGCAGGCTCAGCGATCGCAACGAGATTACCGCCCTGCGCACCACCGGCTGGAGCCTGGCCCGCATCGCGCTGCCCGTGCTGGCCGCGGGCGCGGCGATCACCGCGGCATCGCTGGGCATGAACGAGTGGGTGGTGCCGCGCTCCGAGACGCGCTACCGCGAGATCCTGAGCGAGGCGATTCAGGCTCAGCCCCGCCCGATCCATCACCACGTCCTCTTCCGCGAGCCGGTGGACGGCATGGATTCGGTGTTTTACGCGATCGAACTCGACACGAGCGACGGCGCGATGCGCGGCGTGACCATCACGCAGTTCCAGCAGGGCCGGCCGGTGCGCCTGATAGAGGCCCGGCAGGCGCGCTACACCGCGGCGGGATGGGTTCTGAAGCAGGGCACCCTGTACCCGCTTGGGGCCGGTTCAGGCGTGGAGGTCACGTTCGACCAGATGCGTGTGGCCCTGGCGCGTACGCCCAGGCAGATGGCGCTTCCGCGCCGCGACCCCAGCGAGATGACGATCGGCGAGCTGCGAGCGCACATCGCCGCGCTCCGCCTGGCCGGGGAGAGCGCCGTGCGATACGCGGTCAATCTCCAGGCGAAGATCGCCCTTCCGGCGAGCAGCCTGATCTTCGCGCTGCTCGCCGTTCCCCTGGGGCTGCGTCCGCACCGGTCGGGGCGCTCCACGGGCCTGGGGATCACGGTGCTGGTGCTGATCGCCTACTACCTGCTCATGTCCATAACAATCACCCTCGGGGAGCGCGGGCAGATCGCCGCCTTCTGGGCGGCGTGGCTGCCGAACCTGATGGTGGCGTCCGCCGGAGGCTGCCTGCTCTGGTTCGCCAGGTGATCGGGGTTACAGCGCCGGCGAGCGAACGTCGCAGCGCGGCCGGGTGGCGGCTGCCGCTTGCGGTCACGCTGGCGGCGCTGCTGCTCTTCGGATACGGCCTCGGAGCTGGAACCCTCTGGGATCAGGACGAACCCAAGTACGCCGGCGTCGCGCGCGAGATCTTGGAAACCGGCGATCCGATCACCCTGCGCAGCAACGGCCGGCCGTGGTTCGTGCACCCTCCCCTGTTCTTCTGGCTCCAGGCCGCAACCGGACGGGCGTTCGGGTTCACCGAGGCCACGGTGCGGATCTGGTCCGCGATCTCCGGCGCCGGCGCGGTGGCCGTCACCTTCCTGCTGGCGCGGCTGTTCTACGGATCCGCAACCGGGGTGCTTGCCGCGGCCATCCTTGCCACGACCTTCCAGTTCCTTGTCCAGTCGCGGCTGGGCGTGTTCGATCCCACGCTGGTGCTGTTCATGCTGCTGGCGCTCTACACGTACCTGGTCGCGTACACCAGCGGCTCCGGCCGCGCCGCGGTGTGGGCATGGGTGTGGGCAGGCCTGGCCACCCTGACCAAGGGGC
>CAYLKW010000088.1:0-9296 GCA_964384245.1 uncultured bacterium | reverse complement strand
CGCTTCCGGCCGAGACCGGGGACGGCGGGTACGAGGAGGCCTTCACCGAGGTGGTGCTCCCGCTTGCCTCGGCCTACGCCCCGGACTTCCTGATCGTCTCGGCAGGGTACGACGCCCACTACGCCGATCCGCTGGGCGGCATGGTTCTAACGGCCAGGGGGTTCGGCCGCCTTTCCCGGCTCCTCGATGACGCGGCCCGGGCATCTGATGCGCCCTTGCTTGTCACGCTGGAGGGCGGCTACGACCTGGCGGCGCTAGGAGCTTCCTGCGTGGCGACGCTGGAAGCGCTGGTCGGTCGCGCTGCCTGGGGCATCCCGGACGAGGAGCCGCCGCCAGAGGCTTCGCCCGCTGCGATCCGCCCGCGGCTGCGCGCGGCGCGGAGCCAGCTCCTGGGCTTCTGGCGTATCTAGGGCGGGAGGAAACTCCGCCATTACGGCGAAAATGAATTGATATGCCCGGAGGAGTCAACGGTCCGGGATGCAGTATGTGTGAGAGGGCGTGGCAGGCATGAGCGAAGAGGTCATGGTGTACGGCGATCAGGCTCCTGGGAGCGAGGATGTGGATCTGGGGAATGCGGTCCCAAGGCTCCAGGAGCGGCAGATCGTCAAGGGAACGGTCGTACGCGTTGATACCGAAGGTGTTCTGGTGGACGTGGGCGCCAAGTCCGAGGGGCTGATTCCCCCGAAGGAGATGACCCGTCGGGGCGAAGAGGTGGACGCGGTCTCGGTTGGCGACCAGATCAACGTGATGGTGATGCGCGTGGAGGGCGAGGAAGGCAGCATCATCCTCAGCAAGAAGCGGGCCGACTTCGTCCATGCCTGGGATCGGATCGCCCAGATGCAGGAGTCGGGCGCGGTCCTGCACGCCATGGTCGTTGACAAGGTCAAGGGCGGGCTCGTGGTAGACCTGGGCGTGCGCGGTTTCGTGCCCGGCTCACACGTGGACCTCTCCCAGGCAAAGGGTCGGCGCTTCGAAGCGTTTGTGGGCCAGGCCATCCCCCTCAAGGTAATCGAGGTGGACCGCGGCAAAGGCAGGGTAATCCTGTCTCACCGGCTGGCCGTGGAGGAAGACCGCAAGTCGCGGCGCGGGGAGGTGCTGGGCAGCCTCACGGAAGGCACAATCGTTGAGGGCACGGTTAAGCGCATTGCCGACTTCGGAGCGTTCGTGGACCTCGGTGGCGTGGACGGTCTTCTACCGATCAGCGAGATGGCCTGGACCTACATCCGGCATCCTTCCGAGGTGGTTCGCCGCAACCAGCACCTGCGCGTTCAGGTGCTGCGGGTAGACCGGGAGAGCGGCAAGATCTCCCTGGGCCTCAAGCAGATTCTGGATGATCCCTGGGCCGAGGTATCCGAACGCCATCACGCCGGCGAGATCGTGAAGGGCAAGGTGGTGCGCATAGTGCCGTCCGGCGCGTTTGTGCGTCTCCGCGATCTCGACGCGTTCCTCCCGATCGCTGAGCTGGCGGAGCGGCGCGTCGGCAAGGTGGAGGACGTGGTTGAGGTCGGCCAGATGATCGAGGCCATGATCACCGAGATACGGCCCGAGGAGCGCCGGATGCTGCTCAGCCTTCGGCGTCTGGCCCGGGAGGCCGAGCGCAAGCGGGTGAAGGACTACATGCGGGTGCAGGAAGAGGAGGGGCGCATCACCATAGGCGACGCGGTCGGCGACGCCATGGGCGCCCTGCTCCGGCAGGCCGCGGAAGCCAGGGCAGAGCAACCGGAGCCCGAAGCGGCGCTTGCTGTGGAAACCAGCACAGCCGAGCCCGCGGCGGAGTCCGAACCCAAGGAGTGACGGCTTGCCCGGCGGCGCTCTCTTGACTACAATGGGAGCGCAGCGGGGAGTGGCGCAGCTTGGTTAGCGCGCAGCGTTCGGGACGCTGAGGCCGGGGGTTCAAATCCCCCCTCCCCGACCAGACAACCGAGGACCGTGGATGCGCGGGGCGGCGCAACAGCGCCGCCCCGTCGCGTTGGCGGCGATGCGTACGGCCCGGACCGACGATCGGCCCGGACCGAAGGAGAACGGTGTGACGTCGCGAACGATGAATGGACTGGCCGGCCCGGGCGTCCGGCGTTCTCGCAACGAGTGGAGGTGGAACATCGAGCGGATGCCCAGCAGGGGCGATGCCGTGCGCGTGGGGGTCTTCTCCGATTCCTACCTCCCGCGGATCAGCGGCGTCGTCCGCTCGATTGAGGCCCTGGTGGCAGAGCTCCGGCGCCAGGGACACCAGGCCGCGATCTTCGCGCCCGCATATCCGGGCTTCAGGGACGCCGACCCCGATGTGGTCAGGTTCCCTTCGATTCGCGCGCCAGGGATTCCTGACTTCCCGCTTGCCATCCCGGTGGCCCGGCGCTTCACAGCCGACCTGCGCGCCCGGTGTCTCTCCGTGATCCATACCCACTCGCCGTTCCTCATGGGGACCGCGGGCCGCTACGCGGCTTCCCGCCTCGGGCTGCCGCTGGTCTTCACGCACCACACGATGTACTCGGAGTATGTGCACTACGTCCCGATCGTGTCTCAGCGGTTCTCCCGCGAGGTGGTCACGCGGTACACGATAAGGTACTGCAACCGCTGCTCGCTGGTTGTCGCGCCTTCCCACGCGGTGCGGAACTGGCTGCTGGCCCGCGGCGTCACCGCCCGGGTGGAAGTTCTCCCGACCGCGGGGTTCGACCTGGATCGGTTCGATCGCCTGAACCCGGGCTGGGTCAGGCCCCGGCTTGGGATTCCCGCGGGCGCGCCGCTGGTCATAACGGTTGGCCGCCTGGCGCGGGAAAAGCGCTTTGACGTGCTGCTGACGGCCTTTGCCATGGCGGCGCAGGGGACGCCGGCCCGCTTGCTGGTCGTGGGCGGCGGCCCGGAGGCGGCGGTCCTCCGGCGCGCCGCCGCGGAACGGGGCGTAGGCGGGCAGGTGATATTCACCGGCCCGCTGGATCACGACAGGGTTCTCGACTGCTACGCGGCCGCCGACCTGTTTGCCTTCTCGTCGCCCACGGAGACGCAGGGGCTTGTGGTGGTGGAGGCAATGGCGGCCGGCCTTCCAGTGGCGGCAGTGGGCGCAGGAGGGGTGTCCGAGGTTGTCAGCGACGGGTTGACCGGGCTCCTGACCGGCCTGGACCCCGAGGCGCTGGGGGGGGCGATTCGCCGGATTCTCGATGACGAGGCGTTGCGACGCCGCCTGGCCGCCGCTGGCCGGACCGCGGCCCAAGCCTACGCCATCGAGGCCATAACCGAGCGGTTGGTTGGACTGTATCATCAAGTGGCAATGGCTACACCTGTCGTCGCAGCGCCCGATTGAACTCTCGCCGCCCCTGGCGGCGGTCGGACCACGGGCGGGCCGCGCAGGCGGCCCGAGTCGAGGAGGAGACGGAGCGTGCAGCTTCGGAGGCTGGAGCTCGTAGGATTCAAGACGTTCGTGAACCGCACGGAACTCGAGTTCCATCCCGGAATCACCGCGATAGTGGGCCCCAACGGGAGCGGCAAGAGCAACATCATGGACAGCATCCGCTGGGCGCTGGGAGAGACCAACGCCCGCCTGCTTCGCGGCGCCCGGATGGAAGACATCATCTTTGCCGGAACCGCTTCTCGCCGGCCCCACAGCCTGGCCAAAGTCTCGCTCACCCTGGAAAACGGCGCCGGCGATCTTCCTCTGGAGTTCAACGAGGTTACCGTGTCGCGCACCGTGACGCGGGGAGGCGAGGGAGAGTACGCCATCAACGGCGTGGACTGTCGCCTGCGCGACATCCAGATGCTGTTCCTCGGCACCGGGCTGGGCGGCCGTTCGTACGCGCTGATCGGACAGGGTGAGGTGGACGCGGTCCTGCGCGCCACGCCGCTCGAGCGCCGGCAGTGGTTGGAGGAGGCCGCGGGTCTGGCAAGGCAGAAGCGCCAGCGCACCGAGGCCGAGCGCCGGCTGGGTCATGCGCAGGCCCATCTCGATCGGGCTGGCGATCTGCTCTCCGAGCTGGAGGCGCAGCAGCAGGCGCTGGCGGCGCAGGCCGAGGCCGCGGCCCAGTACCGCGCGTACAGCGAGGAGCTGCGCGATCTGGAACTGGCACTGTACGCGGACGAAGCGCGCCGCCTGCTGGGGACCGCGCGACGCCTGGCCTCCCAGCTTTTGGCTGAAAGGGAACAGGCCGCCGGCGCCACCGCCCGGGTGGACGCCGCGGCAGCCGCCGTTGCGGAGATCGAGGCACAGGTTGCCTCCCTGACCGCCCAGTGGGAGGAGGGCCAGCAGGCGCTCCTGGGCGGCGCCGAGGAGCTGGCGGTCCGCGCGGCCGAGGTTCAGCAGGCCGAGCGGCGGCTCGATGCGCTGCGCACGCACCACCAGCACCTGATGGACGAGACCGGCCGCCTGTTGGAAGAACAGGCGCGCGTGGCGGCAGACGCTGAGGTGCTGCGCCTGAAGGCCGCCGTGGTTGATGACCAGCGGGACGCGCTGCGGCGCGAGCTGTCGGATGCCGCTGCCGGCCTCTCCGATGCCGCGGCCGCGGCAGAAGAGGCGGAGGCTCATCTGGCCCTGGCCCGCCCTGAAGCAGGAGGCGTTGCGCGCACACTGGCCCAGGCGCGCAGCGATCTGGCCGCGCTCTGCGCAACGGCCGACGTGCTGGGCCAGTCGGTGGCGGCTACCGAGAAGAGGGCCGGCGCCGTTCGCGAGGCAGCGGCGCGGGCCTCGCGCGATCTCGAGTCTTCGCATCAGGCCTGCGCCGAGGCCCGACAGACCCTGGAGGTGGCGGAGGGTGCGCTGGCGTCCGCCGTGCGCACGGCCGACGAGTGCCGTCGCGGCCTCGATGCCTCCACGGAGCGGCTGCGGGCCGCCGAGATGGAAGAACACGGGCTCCACGCCCGCCTGACCTCCATGGAAGAAGCGCACGCCCAGTTCGCCGGCTTCGAGGAGGGCGTGCGCAGCGTGCTGTTGGCTGCCCGCGCCGACCCCGGCCGGTTCCCGGAGCTCGCGGGCGCGGTGGCCGACCTGCTGGAGGTGCCGGGCGCGTACCAACCCGCGGTTGCCGCGGCCCTGGGTAGCCGGCTCCACTGCCTGGTCGTGGAGAGCAGGGCGGCGATACAGGCAATTCACTGGTTTATTGAGGCAGAAGGGAATGGAGGAGCCACCGTCCTGGCCCTGGACTCGGTGCGTGCCAGGCACCCTTCGGCGCCCGTCCCGGCGGACCGGACCTATGTGCGCGCGGCCGACGTTGTGGTCTCCGGCGCGGCGATGCAGCCTGTCATGGACGCCCTGCTGGGCGACGTGGCGATCGTTGCCGACCTGGACTGCGCCTGGGGGCTCTTCGCGTCGGGTTTCCCTGGCCGGATCGTAACCCAGGACGGCGCGCTGCTCTCCCCTGACGGCGTGCTGTCCCTGCGCGGGCGTCGCGGTCGCGACCCGATGCCGCTGGGGCGCAACCAGGCGCTGGCCGCGCTGCGGGCCGCCTCCGCAGGGGCTATATCGCGCCGGGAAAGCGCCCAGACGCAGCATTCGGCCGCATCCGAGCAGGCGGCGGCCGCTGAGGTCGCGCTTCTCTCATCCAGGGCCGATCGCGGCGCCGCGGCCGCAGCCCTGACCGAGCGCACGCAGCGCTTGGTTCAACTGGAAGCGGACTCCGCCCGCATCGCCGGGGATGAGGCAGCGCTTGTCGCGGAGGCCGAGTCACGCCTGACGGAGCTTGCGGGCAGGCGGGCAGAGGTGGATCGCCTGACCGCCGATGTCCGGCGCCTCGAGGAAGAGGCCGGGCATCTGGAGACCCGCCTTGTGGAACTCGAGCAGGAGGCACGGCGGCTGGGCGGTGCGCGGGACGCAGCGGCGCAGGTGGTGGCCGCGCGTCAGGTCGCCATGGCGCAGGTGGACGGAAACCTGGAGGCCCTGCGCGGACGGCTGCGCGACCGCGACGCCGCGATAGAGGAGCTCGATGCACGCCGCGACGGCCTGACCCGCGACGCGGAGCGCATCCTTGCGGACCTGGATGTCGCGGCCGAGCGGCGGCGTGAGGCGGCTGCCATCCACGACGCGGTTCTCGCCGGGCAGGCCGCTGGGAAGGCCCGGCTTGAGCGCCTGGCCGCCGAGCGTGCGGAGTTGCGCGGTGCCCTGGCTGTTCGAGAGGAAGAGCACCGCGCGGCCGTTGCGGCCGCCCGGGACCACGAGGCGGCGCTGCACCGCGGCGAACTGCGCTGCGCGCAGGCGGACGCCGAGGTGGCCGCGGCCGCGCAGCGCCTCGATGAGCAGTACGACATCACCCTGGAAGAGGCCGCCTCCCGCCGCCTCGAGTCGTCGCGTGAGGAGGCCCGCCGGCGGCTGGACAGCGTTCGGACCGCGCTGCGGGAACTGGGTTCCGTGAACCTACGCGCGATCGAGGAGCATGCTGCCCTGACGGCGCGCCTGGAGGCACTGCGCGGCCGCACCCAGGACGTCCGCGCCGCCGCGGACGCGCTTAGGCACTCGATTGCGCTGATCAACGCGGCGCTGCGCGTGCGGTTCGATCAGACCTTCGTGGAAGTGGATAGGGAGTTCGGCCGGCTCTTCCAGCAGTTGTTCGACGGGGGGCACGGTTCCCTGGAGCTGGTCGAGGACGAACTGGGCGGGGAGCCAGGGCTAGAGGTGATAGCCCAGCTTCCCGGCAAGAAGCGCCGGTCCCTGGTCGCGCTCTCGGGAGGGGAGCGGGTGCTCGTGGCCCTGGCCCTGATCTTTGCGATGCTGCGGGTGCACCCCAGCCCGTTCTGCATCTTCGACGAGGTGGAAGCCGCCCTCGACGACGAGAACACCCGGCGGTTCACCGGCCTGCTGCGGGATCTGGCGCAGCAGACCCAGGTGCTCATCATTACCCACAACAAGGGCACCATGGCCGCGGCCGACGTGCTCTACGGCGTGACGATGCAGGAGCTGGGCACTTCCTCGCTGGTCTCGGTACGGCTGGTGCCGTCCCAGAACGGGGGGGAGCCCGAGCCGCCCGAGGAACTCAGGGTGAGGGAGCCCTCGCGGCAGCGCGAAACGGTCGGCCTTCCGGCCGAGTAGACGGACGTGTCGTCAGAATCCCCTGGCTGGTTTGCCCGGCTGCGCTCCTCGCTCGGGCGCACGCGCGAGGCGATCGCCTCGCGTCTCGATGCCCTGCTGTTGGCACCCCCTGACGACGCCCTCTTCGCCGGCCTGGAGGAGATCCTCATTCAGGCCGACGTGGGTCCTGCCCTGAGCACAGAGATCGTGGAGCGGCTGCGCCGCGACCCTGGGGCCCGTACGGCCGAGGCCATCCGCGCCGCGCTCGGGACGATCTTGCGCGACCTGCTGGGCACGCCGGGCTCGCTGCGTCTCGATCCGGCCCCGGCGGTGGTGCTGGTCCTGGGCGTGAACGGTTCGGGCAAGACCACGACGATCGGCAAGCTCGCCTTCAGGATGCGCGGGGAAGGCCGCCGGGTGATGTTGGCCGCGGCCGACACGTTCCGTGCCGCGGCGATTGAGCAGCTCGAGCTGTGGGGCGAACGGGTGGGCGCCCCGGTTGTTCGACACAAGGCAGGATCAGACCCCTCCGCCGTTGTCTTCGATGCCGCGGCGGCGGCGCAGGCCAGGGGAGCGGACGTGCTGATCGTGGACACCGCCGGCCGGCTGCACACCAAGGTCAACCTCATGGAGGAGCTCAAGAAGATGGACCGGGTGCTGGCACGCGCGCTGCCGGATTCGCCGGTCGAGCGCCTGCTGGTCCTGGACGCCGGCACGGGCCAGAACGGCCTGGCCCAGGCGCGCCGATTCCACGAGGCGGTTGGCCTGACCGGCGTCGTGCTGGCCAAGCTCGACGGGACGGCCAAGGGCGGGATTGCCGTGGCCGTGGTGCGGGACCTGGGAGTTCCGATCGCCTTTGTCGGCGTCGGAGAAGGCCTGGAGGACCTGGTGCCATTCGATCCCGCCGCGTTCGTCGCCGCGCTCCTGACGCCGTAGAGAGACCGCGTCCACTAGATGTAAAGCATCGGGAGGGGTCGGGGAATGGCCCTTGACAATTCATGCCGTGAATGAATATCATTCATGCCATGAATAGGAAGGTGCTCCCCCGGCTCCTCACCGCCGCCTTGCGCGATCGCCTGCGCATCATGCCCGCTGTGGTCGTGATGGGTGCCCGGCAAACAGGAAAGAGTACGCTGGTACGCGAGCTGACCCCGGGCAAGCGGCGCTTCCTCTCCCTCGACGACCTGGATGTCGTGGAGCAGGTCCGGCGCGACGCGGCGGCGCTGCTGGAAGGTCAAGACCCGGTCACCCTGGACGAGGTCCAGCGCGAGCCGGAGGTGCTGTTGGCGGTCAAGCGCGCGATTGACCGCCGGCGGGCCCCGGGCCGGTTTCTCCTCACCGGCTCGGCGAACCTGCTCCTGATGCGGCGCGTATCGGAATCGCTGGCCGGACGTGCTAGCTACCTGACGCTGTGGCCCATGACGCGCCGCGAGCAGATCGGTCTGGGCCGCTCGGGCGTCTGGGAAGACCTCATTGACGCCGACGAAGCGGACTGGCTCGACATCCTCGCGGCGCAGAAGGACCGCCCCGAGGACTGGCGTGCCCTGGCGCGTCGGGGTGGCTTCCCCACGCCGGCGCTGCGGCTCACGACCGAAAAGGACCGGGCCGTGTGGTTCGACGGGTACGTCCGGACCTACCTGGAGCGGGACCTGCAGGATCTCTCTTCCATCGCGGCGCTCCCGGATTTCCGTCGGCTCATGCGGGCGGCGTGCCTGCGGATCGGCCAGCTCGCCAATCAGACCGAGATGGGACGCGACGTGGCGCTGCCGCAACCAACGGTGCACCGCTACCTTAATCTGCTGGAGATCTCGCACCTGTTGGTGCGGCTGCCGGCGTACGCGGTGAACCGCACGAAGCGCCTCATCAAGTCGCCCAAGCTGTACTGGGGCGATGTTGGCCTGGCGCTGCACCTCGCCGGCCTCGGGGACCCCAGCGGGGCGCATCTCGAGAACCTGGTCCTGCATGATCTCTTGAGCTGGCGCGACGCGCGCACCGACCGCGCCGAGATCCTCTATTGGCGGACGGTGACAGGGGAAGAGGTGGACCTTGTCATCGAGACCGGCGGGCGGCTGCTCCCGATCGAGATCAAGACGACGGCGCGCCCGCGCCTGGCCGACGCGACGGCGCTGCGCGCGTTCCGCGCCGAATATGGCAAGACGGCTCGCGCCGGGCTGTTGCTGCACACAGGGTCCACGCTGGAATGGCTCATGTCAGATGTGCTCGCCGCGCCGTGGTGGCGGGTTCTGTGACGGGAGCCGACCAGTGATCGGCAAGAAGTGGCACCGACCTTGACGCCGCCCCTCCCGTGCGCTAT
>CAYLKW010000087.1:7624-9377 GCA_964384245.1 uncultured bacterium | reverse complement strand
CCCCGGATTCAGGCGCGGGCGGCGGCGCCTGCCCCCTGCAGCACCTCCAGCAGCGTCTCCACCCCGGAGGCGGCCTGCTCGCGGGTGATTGTCAGGGGAGGCCCAATCCGTAGCGTGGCCTCCCCGCACTTGGTCAGCACCACCCCAGCGCGGGACGCGGCCTTCAGGATCTCCATGATCTGCGAGGAGGCCGGAAGCCCGGTGTTAGGGTCGAGCACGTCAAGGCCGAGCATCAGGCCGAGCCCCCGCACCTCGCCCACCAATGGAATCCGGGTGCGTGCCGCCTCGAGCGCGCGCCTGATCTCCGCGCCGACCTCGACCGCGCGTTCCATCAACCCCTCGGCCTCAATGACCTCAAGCGTGGCCAGACCGGCCCGGCAGGCTACTGGGTTGCCGCCAAAGGTCGAGCCGTGCGCTCCGGGATCCCACGCGTCGGCGATCTCCCTGCGCGCGATGACCGCGCTCAGCGGCATGCCGCCTCCCACGGCCTTGCCCAGAACCAGCATGTCTGGCTCCAGGCCCCAGTGCTCAACCGCGAACCACCGGCCGGTGCGGCCGATCCCGGTTTGCACCTCGTCGGCGATTACCAGGAAGCCGAACCGCCGTGCCAGCGCCCAAAGACCCTCCAGGAATCCGGGCGGTGGCACCATGCAGCCACCCTCACCCAGGATCGGCTCCACGACAACCGCGGCGACATCCTCGGGGGGCAGCACCGTGCGGAAGGCATCCTCCAGCAGGCTCAGCGCCGCCCTTCCTCGCTCTTCGGGGGTGCGCCCGATCTCAAGGCGCGGCGCAGGGTACACCGCGTGGTAGACCCCGCCCAGCAGGCCTCCCAGGCGCCGGCGATACTTGGAGTTGCTGGCCGTCAGCGCGAGCGCGCCCATCGGCCGGCCGTGAAACCCGTGGTGAAAAGCGATGACGGTCGGCCTCCCGGTGGTGTAGCGCGCCATCTTCACGGCCGCCTCAACCGCCTCTGCCCCGCCGTTGACGAGCAAGCCCTTGCCGAAGCGTAGGGCGCCCGGAGCCAGGCTGCGCAGCTTCTCCAGCAGCCGAACGTAGGGCTCCATCACGCCGATGTGCGCCGCGGCGTGCATCAGCGTGCGCGACTGCTCGGTGACGGCTTCTACCACCCGCGGGTGGCAGTGACCGACGGCCATGGTGGCGATCCCAGAGGCGAAGTCCAGGTACCTCCGGCCGTCGGCGTCGTAGAGATGGACGCCCTCACCCCGCACGAAGGTCAAATCCGTGCAGCGATCGATGACGGGGGCGACTACTTCCTCGAACCTGCGCAGCAGGGCATCCGACTGGTGCAACAATCGTCACCTCCTGGTCCTGTGCAGAGAGATTCTGCCTGGAAGGGCGCCCTCCTGTGGGCACGCGGGTCAATAGATGAGGAACGGGCCAGATGAAGAACAATGTCTGGAGAGGGACGCGCTGTGCAGCACGTCATGCCACTGATGCTCAGGGCCGCCCGGTGCCGCATCTGCGGTGCCGAGTCCACGCGCATCTCGCGCCAGATGCGCGTCTGCGCCGCGTGCCTGCGGGCCGACCCGGAGCGCGCCCTCCCCCTGGCCCAGGCGGCGCACCGGCGCGCGCGCCGCCTGTTCCGCCTGCCCGAGGAACCGCCGCGGTCGCCTGGAGGGATTCCGTGCTCGCTGTGCGCCCACGCGTGCCGCATGGCGGAAGGAGAGCGCGGCTACTGCAACCTTCGCGAGAACCGGGGGGGCCGCACAGCGGTGCTGGCCGGAGGCCC
>CAYLKW010000087.1:0-7524 GCA_964384245.1 uncultured bacterium | reverse complement strand
ACTGGCACTACATGCAGGACGCGGCGGCATTGAGCCCGCGTGCCAGCGCGGCCGAGCTCGCGGACGCCGCAACAGGCCGCGTCGCCTGCATCTGCTACTTCGGGGGCGATCCGGCCCCGCAGCTCCCGCACGCCCTGGCGGCATCGCGGCTCGCCCGGAGTAGGCGCCCGGTCCGGATCTGCTGGGAGACAAACGGCACGATGCATCCTGCCTTCCTGCGGCGCATCGTCGAGGTCTCGCTGGAGAGCGGGGGCACGATCAAGTTCGATCTCAAAGCGTCAAGCGAGCCGGTCCACATCGCCCTGACCGGGTTCTCCAACCGGCGCACCCTGGACAACTTCGCCGCGGCAGCCCTGCGTGCGCGCGAGCGCCCAGACCCGCCGCTGGTGGTGGCCAGCACGCCGTTGGTGCCAGGCTACGTGGACGAGGAGGAAGTGAGTGCCATCGCGGGATTGATAGCCTCGCTGAACCCCGAGATCCCCTACCGGCTGCTGGCGTTCTGCCCGAACTTCCTCATGGAGAACCTGCCCACGACGTCACGGGCCCACGCACAGCGCTGTCTGGACGCGGCGCGCTCCGCCGGCGTGCGGCACGTGGGGCTGGGCAACGTGGGCCTGCTCGGCGACCTCTACTGAGCGCCGACGCCCCAGCGGGGCGGCGCGGCGCCGGCTTCGGACCGCCGTGGCGAGCGCAGCAGCCGTCCCGAGTTCAGCAGGATCAGGAAGTCGGGGATCACCTGCGCCGCCGCGGCCAGCACCGGCGGCAGGAGACCGACAGCGGCCAGTGTGATGCCCGTCAGGTTGTAGGCAACCGTACCGTACAGGTTCTGGCGAATGACGCCGAACGCCCCTCGACTGATTCGCACCGCCTCCGGCACCAGGCGCCAGTCATCGCGCATGATGGCAACGTCGGCGGCCTCCAGCGCCGCCGCGGTGCCGGTGTCGCCCATGGCGATGCCGACGTCGGCCTGAGCCAGGGCCGGGGCATCGTTGATGCCGTCACCGACCATGGCGACCACCCGGCCTTCGGCCTGAAAGGCCCGCACGACCTCGATCTTGTCTTCCGGGAGCATCTCTGCCCGGCACTCCACCCCGAGAGCATCCGCGATGGCCCCGGCAGCGCGCGCGTTATCGCCCGTGAGCACCATGATGCGCTTGGGGCCCAGCGCACGCAGCGCCCGGAGCGCTTCCGGCGCCTCGGGCCTGGGCGTGTCGGAGATAGCAATGGTACCAGCAATGAGGCCATCCAGAGCAACGAACAGCACTGTCTGGCCGGCGGCCTCCAACGCCTCTGCCTGGCCGGTCAGTCGCTCGGGCAGCGGAAGATCGCGCTCAACGAACAGCCGCTGGCTGCCAACCACGACCTGCCGGCCGTGCTCGTGCACGATCACGCCGCGACCAGGAGCCACCTCGACCTGCGTCGCGGCCTCGTTGTTGCCGGCTGACCATGAGGCTGCCTCGCCAACCGCGGCCATCACCGCGGCGGCCGCCGGGTGTTCGGAGTAGCGCTCAGCGATGGCCGCAATTGCCAGCACCTCGGCAGGAGTTCGGTCCCCTTCAGGGTGGACGCTGGTCACCTGCGGCCTGCCCATGGTCAAGGTCCCGGTCTTATCCAGCAGCAGGATATCGGCCCGCGCCAGGGCCTCCAGTGCGGCCCCGCCCTTGATGAGAATGCCGCGGCGGGCAGCGCTTCCGACCGCCGCTACCACCGCGACCGGGGTCGCCAGCGCTATCCCGCACGAGCACGAGACGACAAGCACCGCCACCGCGGCGCTTGCCGAGCCGCCGATCAGCCACGCGGCCGCGGCCACCCCTGTCACCACCGGGACATAGTACGCGGTGACACGGTCGGCCAGGCGCTGCGCGCCGCTCTTGCGGGCTTCGGCTTCCTCCACCAGCCGCAAGATGCGTCCAAAAGTGCTGTCCGCGCCCACGTGCTCGGCGCGCACCTGAAGGGCGCCGTCCAGGCTGATCGTGGCGGCGAGCACGGCCTGTCCCTCTGCCCTCAGAACGGGCATGGCCTCGCCTGTAATCGGGGCCTGGTTGATTGAGGCCCGGCCGGAGATGATCGTGCCGTCAACCGGGATCCGCTCGCCCGGCTTAACCAGGACGGTCTCGCCGGCGCCTACCTCGGCCGCGGGCACGTCAATCTCAGCGCCGTCGCGGACGACCCTTGCCTCAAGGGGCTGCAGCGCCACGAGCTCCTGAATGGCCTGCCGGGCGCGGCCCGCGGTGTAGGCTTCCAGGAAGTCGGCGAAGCGCATGAAGAAGACGATGACCGCGGCCGCACCGTACTCTCCAATGATCAGCGCGCCAACGATGCCCAGCGTCATCAGGGCGTGGGGGGTGACGGTCCGGGCTCGAACCGTCAGGAAGACCTTGCGGAAGATCGGGAAGCCGCCGATCAGCACCGCGGCAAGCGCAACCGGCGCGGGAACCAAACGGGACGCCGCCTCGATCAGCCCCAGCCGCTCGGCAGCCAGTCCGATCAGGACGGCGCAGGCCACCGCCACCACGAAGAGCCCTGAGGCGATCCCGTAGAGCCGGGGCGCGGCTCCCACAGGCGCCTGGCCGGATAGCCGGGAACCCGTCACACGGTAGCCCAGCGCCTCTACGGCCTGGGCCATCCTCGCCTCCGACGCCCGTGCGGAATCGAACACGACCGTGGCGCGGCCAGCGCCCAGCGAAACGTGCGCGCTCTCGACCCCCGCGACCCGGCGCAGCGCGCGCTCGATCCGGGCCGCGCAGTCGGCGCAGTCCATGCCGGCGACCGGGAGTTCAACCCGCTTGTTCACGCTGCTCGTTCACGCTGCCTGGTTCACGGGCGCGCGAATACGGCGACGATGTTCTGACCGCCGAAGCCGAACCCGTTGGCCATGGCGACGCCGACCTCCATGCGCCGGGCGATGTTCGGCACGCAGTCCAGGTCGCACTCCGGATCCTGCCGTTCGAGGTTTGTGGTGGGAGGAACAACGCCTTCGTGGATTGCCTTGACCGCGACAAGCGCGCTCAGGGCGCCAGATGCGCCCATGAGGTGCCCTACCATGGATTTCGGGGAGCTGACCGCGACGCGGTCCGCGCGGGGCCCCAGGGCCTGCCGGATCGCGCGGGCCTCGGCCACATCGCCAACCGGTGTGGCCGTGGCATGGGCACAGATGTAGTCCACGTCATCTGAAGAGAGCGCGGCGTATTGCAGCGCGCGCGTCATCGCCCGCGCCGCCCCGCGGCCATCGGGGTCGGGCGCGGCCACGTGGTACGCGTCGGCGGTGACGGCGCCACCCAGGGCCGCGGCATAGATGCGCGCCCCGCGGGCCTCGGCGTGGTCCCGGCGCTCCAGCACCAGCGCGACCGATCCCTCTCCGAAAACAAACCCGTCGCGGTCCAGATCGAAGGGCCGGCTGGCCCGTTCAGGCTCGTCGTTGCGCCTGGATAGGGCCCGCATGTTCGACATCGCGGCAAACGAGAGGGGAGTCAGCGACGACTCGCACCCGCCGGCCACCACGACGTCGGCCTCTCCGTTCCGGATCAGCCGGGCCGCGTCCACCACCGCGAGCACACCCGCCGCGCAAGCCGCGGTCGAGGTGAGGGCCGGACCGCGAAGCCCCAGCGAGATCGAGATCTGGCAGGAGGCGATATTGGGCATCATCATCGGGACGAACAGCGGACTCACGCGGCGGGGGCCGCGTTCGTCCATCACCGCCTTCTCCTGCTCCACCAGACCGACCCCGCCGCCGCCGGTGTTCATCACGACGCCGATCCGGTCCGCCTCCGCCTCCGCCACGACGAGGTTCGCATCCGCGAGCGCTTCGGTGGCGGAGGCTAGCGCGAACTGCGCAAACCTTTCCAGACGGCCGGCCATCTTGCCGTCCAGGCAACGCGTGGGGTCGAACCCCTTCACCTCGGCGGCGATCTGAACCGGAAGCGCCGAGGCGTCAAACCGCGTAATGCGCCCCACGCCGGACCGGCCAGCACACAGTGCCTGCCATGTCTCGGACCAGGTCAAACCCACGGGGGTGACGGCCCCCAGGCCGGTGACTACTACGTCAGCGGAGCCCGTCTTCACACGGACATGGTAGCAGACCAGGGCTCCGGGGAGTATTCCTGAAGGCAGACGCGCCACGGGCGGAGAAGTGGTAAGGCGTCGAGCACTGGCATGATGGTCGGGATGAGGAGACGCGGATGAGCACCTCTGTGGGCATCGTGGGGATCGGGTGGGCCGGCTTCCGGCCGGTTACCCCGGAGGCTTCGTACAAGGAGATGATCTACGAGGCCGCGGTCCGCGCCTACGCCGATGCCGGCGTGGACCCACGGCGCGACGTGGACAGCTTTGTGACCGTGTCCGAGGACTTCCACGAGGGCACGAGCATCTTCGATGAGTACGTGCCCGACCAGATCGGCGGGGCGCAGCGACCCGTGCACACTATCACCGGCGACGGGCTGCACGGGCTGGCTGCCGCGGTGATGCAGATCCTGACCGGCCGGTTCCGGATCGTCGTCGTGGAAGGACACAGCAAGGCCAGCAACATCCTCACCCTCCCGCACATTACGGCCTACGCGCTGGACCCGATCCTCAACAGGCCGCTGCACGCAAACCCGCTCGCCGTGGCCGCTCTGGAGGCCTGCCGCTACATGCACGAATCCGGAACGACGCGCGAGCAGTGCGCGGCCGTGGTCGCAAAGAACCGGCGCAACGCGCTGCGCAATCCTGCCGCGGCGTACGGGGCCGACCTCCGCGCCGCGGAGGTGCTTGTCTCCGAGATGGTTGCCTCGCCGCTTGCGCGGTTGGAGATCAGCGACCACGCCGACGGCGCGATCGTCATGGTCCTGGCCGACGCCGAGACCGCCCGGCGCCTCTCACCCCATCCCGTGTGGATGCGCGGGATCGGTTGGGCCAACGACAGCCCGTCGCTGGAAAGCCGTTGCTGGGATAGGGCGGTGTACGCGGAGCAGGCGGCGGCCATGGCGTACAGGATGGCAGGCATCGGTAACCCGGCCGAGGAGATCCAGTTCGCCGAGGTGGACGATACTTTCGCGTACAAGGAACTCCAACACCTCGAAGCGCTGGGGCTCTACGCACAGGGGAGGGCCGGACCGCTGACCGTGGAAGGCGCGACTGCCCCGGACGGATGCCTGCCGGTCAACGTCTCCGGCGGGAGTCTGGGGCTCGGCCACCTGCTCGAGGCCTCCGGGCTGGCGCGCGTATTAGAGGTCGTGCTGCAACTCCGAGGGCATGCGGGCTCCCGACAGCTCGGCGACGTCAATACCGGGCTCGCCCAGTCCTGGCGCGGGGTGCCCACGACCAGCGGCGCCGTGGCGGTGTTGAGCAACCAGTTGAGTGGGGGGGAATCATGAGCATGCGCCGCGTTGCCGTGGTGGGCGCCGGCATGACCCGATTCGTACGGCGGGCCATGGAAACTCCCAAGGAACTGGCCTGGCACGCTGGTCGTATGGCTCTCGACTCCTGCGGGCTCACGCTCAAGGATGTCGGCGGCGTGTGCATCGGAAGCGCGCCGGACGCCTTCGACGGCGTGCACATGAAGGGCGAGTACCTCGCGGATGGGAGCGGCGCGTGGGGCAAGCCCGTGATGCGCTCGTTTGTCGGGGGCGGAACCGGGGTGTTCCTTGGCCCGCACGGTTGGTACCACGTCGCCAGCGGCCTCTTCGACGTGGTGCTGGTGGTGGCCGAGGAGAAGATGTCGAGCTTCTACCCGCACGCGCAGGCGGCGTTCGTCACGATCTTCGATCACACCACCGAGCGGCCGCTGGAACCGAATCTATTGTGGATCTTCGCCCTGGAGATGAACCGTTACATGCAGACCTACGGCATCTCCAAGCGCGACATCGCGCAGGTCGCGGTGAAGAACAAGCGCAACGCCGCCGACCACCCGTGCGCGATGCTGGGCGAGGCCAACATCACGATCGAGGACGTGCTGAACTCCGAGGTGCTGGCCTGGCCGGTGCAGCGCCTCGATGTCAGTCCGGTCAGCGACGGCGCGGTCGCCATCGTCATGGCCGCCGAAGGGGTGGCAGAGCGGATCACCGATCGGCCGGTCTGGGTGCAGGGCGTGGGCTGGAACCTCGACACCGCCTACTGGACCAACCGCGACCTGGCCTACCCTGAGTACGTCGAGCGGGCCGCGCGCATGGCCTACGATATGGCCGGCGTGCGGGAGCCGCGCAAAGAGATACACATCGTGGAGCCCTACGACCCGTTCGACTACAAGGAACTGCACCATCTGGAAGGGCTGCTCCTGGCCGACCGCGGCAAGGCGCCGGAGCTGACCGCGCAGGGCGTGACCGCGCGAGGGGGCGCCATGCCGGTCTGCCCGTCCGGCGGCCTGCTCGGGGTTGGCAACCCGATCACCGCGGCCGGCTTGATGAAGGTCGCGGAGCTGTTCTGGCAGTTGCGCGGCGAGGCCGGGGCGCGCCAGGTGCCTGGGAAGCCCGAGCGCGGCCTGGCCCAGGCCTGGGGCGACCTCATGCAGGTGGGGACAGTCACGATCCTGGGCACGCAGCGGCCCGCGTGAGCGAGGGGTGAGGAGATGACCCAGCGGATTGCATCCTACCCGGGCACCGCCCTGAGCGAGGAAGATATCGAGCGGGGGCGCGTGCTCTCCATCCACGACCGGCTCCGGGCCAACTACGCCTGGGATGCGGGGCTGGCCATCGGCCGGTACCTCGATGGCCTGAAGGAGGGCCGGATATTGGGGGTCCGGTGCGAGCGGTGCGAGCGCACGGTCGTGCCGCCGCGCGCGTTCTGCGAGCAGTGCTTCGCCCCGATGGACGCCTTCGTGCCCCTGGCGGGCATTGGAACCGTGAACACCTTCTCGCTGTGCTACGTCACCTGGGATGTGAAGCGGATCGTCGAACCCTTGATCCCGGCGGTGATTGACCTGGACGGCACATCGCCGCCCGCGGGCATCATGCACCTGCTGGGGGGGATCGCCCCGGACCGGGTGCGCATCGGCATGCGCGTCCGGGCGGTGTGGAAACCCGCGCGCGCACGAGAGGGCGCCATCACCGACATCCGGTACTTCAAGCCGCTGAGGAGAGGATAGCCATGCCGCTTGATCCCGCGCTGCACACGAGCGACCTACGGACCTGGCACGGCAGCATGCCCGTTACCAGCCGCTACACCTACGGGCCGGCGAACGAGCGGTTCTTCCGCGCCATCAAGGACGAGGCGCGTATCCTCGGCGCCCGCTGCGGGCGGTGCGGCGTAACCTATGTGCCGGGCCGGCTCTTCTGCGAGCGGTGTTTCGACGAGCTGACGGAGTGGATAGAGGTCGGGCCGGCGGGCACCGTCGAGGCAGTGACCGCGGTACACCTGGACCTGGATGGCGCCCGCCTCGAACCTCCTGTGCTGATGGCGCTGGTGCGACTGGACGGCGCCGATACCGTCCTGTACCACCGACTGATCGGCATCACCGCCGCCGATGCGAAGATCGGCCTGCGCGTTGAGGCCTTCTTCAGACCCGCGGAGGACCGAACGGGCTCGATCCTAGACATCGCCGGCTTCCGCCCG
>CAYLKW010000086.1:8458-9544 GCA_964384245.1 uncultured bacterium | reverse complement strand
GGCCCTTTAGCACCACCCAAACGCCCTGCCGTGTCAGCCGGCCGCCCCGCCTGTTCAGGAACAGGGCCCTCCTGGCGCGGCGTCCGGCAAGCGCGGGACGCGCCAGGACCAGGTAGTTCCTTATGGCGCCCACCGCCTGAGAGCCTATGGGCACGATACGCTCCTTGGATCCCTTGCCCACGCACCGGACGTACTCCATGGACAGTTGCACGTCGCCCGCGTCAAGGGCCACGAGTTCGCTGACGCGCAGCCCGGCCGCGTAGAGAAGCTCCAGAATCGCGCGGTCGCGCAGCGCCGCCGGTTCATCCCCGTGCGGCTGGCTCAGGATCCTCTCGACCTCGTCCACGGTCAGAACGACCGGTAGCCGGCGCGCGCGCCTGGACGGCGACAGATCGAGCGCGGGATCGTCCGCGATTTGTCCTTCCCTCAACTGAAAGGCGGTCCAGCCCCTGATGGCGGCCAGGCGCCGCGCCACCGTGCTCGGCGCGAGGCCCCTCCGGCGCAGAGCGAGCAGGTACAGGGTCAGCGTCGAGCGGCGCACGGCACCAGGCTCGGTCACGCCGTGCCGTGCCGCGAAGGCCGAGAAGTCCGCGAGGTCGCGGGCATAGGCCTCGACCGTGTTCCGGGCCAGGCCGCGCTCGGCCAGCGCGTAGTTCAGATAGGCCTCGCCGGCCGCTTCCATGGCCGACGGCCGGGCCTCATCCCCGCGCATCCTTCACCGCAAACACCGGGGTGCCGACCTGGCGCGTCAACTCGCGGAACGCGGCGTTGAGGCGGTGCGTGATCGGCCCGGGCCGGCCGTCTCCGATCCGACGGCCGTCCACCTCCACCACGGGCGCCACCTCGGCGCCTGTGCCCGTAAGGAAGCACTCGCTCGCGGTGTAGAGATCGTGCAGCGTGAAGACCCGTTCTTCCGCGGTAAGGCCGTGCTCGCGGGCGAGCGAGAGCACCGCGTCGCGCGTGATGCCCCGGAGCAGCCCCAGGTGCGTGGCCGGCGTCCAGAGGGCGCCTCCGGTGACGACAAAGACGTTGTCGGCGCTGCACTCGCACACATAGCCCTCCGGGGACAGCATGAGGGCCTCGTCG
>CAYLKW010000086.1:0-8358 GCA_964384245.1 uncultured bacterium | reverse complement strand
TTGTGCAGATCCGTCCGTTGACGTAGACCGCGCCGCTCATCGTGCCTCCTCCCGCTGGAGCGAGGACCGGGATGCCGCCGCGGTGCTCCGCTCCAGCGCGGCGCGCACGAACGCGCCGTAGAGCGGGTGCGGGCGGTTGGGCCGGGACCGGTACTCGGCGTGGAACTGCGTCCCCACGAACCAGGGATGATCGGGCAGCTCGATGATCTCCACCAGGTCCTGTTCCGGGAAGATCCCGGTGACCCGCATCCCTCGGGCCTCCAGGATCGGCCTGTAAGCGTTGTTCACCTCGTACCTGTGGCGGTGACGCTCCCCCACCTCTGAGGTGCCGTATGCCTCGAAGGCGCGGGAGCCAGGCGCTATTCGGCAGGGATACCGCCCCAGCCGCATCGTGCCGCCCTTGTCGGCGATTCCCATCTGCTCGGCCAGCAGGGAGATGACCGGGTGAGGCGTCTGCGGATCAACCTCGGTGGTGTTGGCTCCTTCCAGCCCGCAGACGTGCCGGGCGAACTCGACCACGGCCCACTGGAGACCGAAACAGATGCCCAGGAACGGGACCCCCTCCTCACGCGCGTACCGGATCGCCCGCACCTTGCCCTCAACCCCCCTTGCCCCGAAGCCGGGGCACACCAGCAGCCCGTGCAGCGGGGCGAGTTGGGCAGCCAGGTCGGCCTTGCCCCAGCCCTCGATCTGCTCCGAGTCCAACTTCGTTATCTCCACGCCGCAGTCGTTGGCCACACCACCGTGCCGCAGCGCCTCGACTATGCTGACATAGGAGTCCTCGACCCCCATGTACTTGCCCACGAGACCTATGCGCACGCTGCGCTGCGGATGCAAGACCCGGCCGACGATCGTGCGCCACCCCGTCAGATCGGGCTCAGGCAGGTCGAGCCCCAGCCGCTGGAGGATGATCCGGTCCAACCCTTCTTCCTCCAGGATCAAAGGCACCTCGTAGATGTTGCGCGCGTCAACTGCCTGAATGACCGCTTCGGGCTCGACGTCGCAGAACAGCGCGATCTTCTCCTTGAGTGAGCGGCCCAGCGGCCGCTCGGTCCGGCAGACGATGACGTCAGGCTGGATGCCGATGCTGCGCAGCTCCTTCACGCTGTGCTGGGTCGGCTTTGTCTTCAACTCGCCTGCGGCGCGCAGGTGTGGCACCAGCGAAACGTGTATGTACATCACGTTCTGCTCGCCCGCTGTGCGGCGGAACTGCCGGATCGCCTCCAGGAACGGCAGACTCTCGATGTCACCGACGGTACCGCCCACCTCGGTGATAAGAACGTCGGCCCCGGTGGCGGCGGTCAGAGAGCGTATCTCGTCCTTGATCTCGTTGGTCACGTGCGGGATCACCTGGACCGTGCCTCCCAGGTATTCCCCGCGGCGCTCGCGGGCGATGACCGCGTTGTAGATCTTCCCGGTGGTCGTGTTGTTAGCGCGGCCGAGGTCCTCGTCTATGAAGCGTTCGTAGTGACCCAGGTCCATGTCGGTCTCGGCGCCGTCGTCGGTCACGAACACCTCGCCGTGCTGGTGCGGGTTCATGGTGCCGGCGTCCACGTTGACGTACGGGTCGAACTTGAGCATCGTGACCCGCAGCCCGCGGCTCTTCAGCAGCCTCCCGATCGAGGCCGCGGTTATTCCCTTGCCCAGCGCGGAGACCACGCCTCCGGTAACGAAGATGTACTTGGTCACGATCTTCCTCCCCGCCTCAGCAGTTCCAGAGCGTGCTCGCGCGCGATCTGCGTAGGGCGCCGCCCTCCCAGCATCCTGGCGACTTCCTCCACGCGCTCCTGCGGCCCCAGCGGTCGCACTCGTACCCTGGTACGCCCGCCGCTCGTCTCCTTGCTCACCCAGTAGTGGCGGTCGGCCAGGCTGGCCACCTGGGGCAGGTGCGTGACACAGAGGACCTGGCGCTTGCGACCGACCGCGGCCAGCAGACCCCCTACCGAACCCGCGGCCCTGCTCCCGACGCCCGCATCCACCTCGTCGCAGATGAACACCGGCACGGCGCCGGCCTCGGCCAGCACGTGGCGCAGCGCCAGCATGATCCGGGACAGCTCCCCGCCCGAGGCGATGCGCGCAAGCGGTCTGGGCGCCTCGCCCGGGTTGGCCGCCAGAAGGAACTCCACCCGATCGGCGCCGTCCGAACCGACGGCCACGCGGCGATCGCCCAGCAGCAGGCCGTCCGGATCCGAATCGTCGCCGAATCCTACGATCAGCCGCGTACTTGCCATCTCCAGCGACCGCAGCGCCAACTCCACGCCGGATTCTAGTCGCGAGGCGGCCTCGCGCCGGAGCCGCGATAGGCGGGCGCACCGCTCGGCCAGGTCCAGTTCCAACCCTTCCAGCGTAGCGGCTATTTCCGCGACACGGGCATCGCTCGCGCCCAAGCGGGCCAGCGCAGCGGCGGCCTCGTCGCGGTAGCCTAGCACGGCCTCCAGGGTCTCGCCGTACTTGCGCCGCAGCCGGCGCAGCAGATCGAGCCGTTCCTCTACCCGGGCCAGCTCCTCGGGATCGGCCTCAATGCCACGGGAGTAGCGCGCCAGCTCGTGCGCGACCTCGGCGAGCTCTCCGGCAATCGCCCCGATCCGTCCGGCCAGCACTTCCAGCGCGGGATCCAGCCCTGCGGCTTCCCGCAGCGCGCTGCGCGCCTGCCCTATCCGGTCCACCGCAGCCTGCCCATCGGCCTCGTACAGGCCAGCGTAGGCCGCCGAGGCGGCGCCGGCCAGGCGTTCCGCATGGAACAGCCGCGCCCGCCTTACGGACAGTTCCTCTTCCTCACCCAACTCGAACCGGGCCGCCTCGATCTCGTCCACCTGGTGGCGCAGCATCTCGACCTGCCGGAGGCGATCGCGCTCGCCCTCGATCAACGCCTTCTGCTCCGCGCGCAGCTCCGACCTACGTCGCACCAACCTACCAACCTCGGCGCGCAGCGCCTCCACGACATCGCCGCCGAAGGCATCGAGCAGCCCTAAGTGGGCCTGGGGCCGCAGCAGCCGCTGGCCTTCGTGCTGACCCGCGACCTCGATCAACAGGTCTCCCAGCTCCCGCAGCATTCCCACGGTAGCCGGGCGGCCGTTGATCCAGGCGCGCGATCGCCCTTCCGGCGCGATCTCGCGCGCGACCACCAGATCGCTCAGATCCTCGGTGCCCCGGGCGCCGCCTCCTCCTGCGAGGCCGTGCTCGTCCAGCCACCGCCCTGCCGGCCCCTCCGGATCCACCGCGAACCGCGCCTCGGCCCGCGCGGCAGGGGCGCCGGTCCGGATCAGATCCGAAGCGGCCCGCGCGCCCAGCGCCGCGGTCAGCGCGTCCACGATGATGGACTTGCCTGCTCCGGTCTCCCCGGTCATGACGTTCAGACCAGGACCGAACTCGATGGCCGCGGACTCGATCACGGCGAACTCCTGGATCCGCAGCTCCAGCAGCACTAGCGCTCTCCCCACCCCAGCTTCGTCCGCAAGACACCATAGAAGCTCCGGCTGCCCAGCCGGACGAGCCGGGTCCTCAAGGCCGCGCGCCGAATGACAACGCGCTCCCCCTGACTCAGCGGGTGGCTTTCCTGACCGTCCACGTTCAGTCGCACGTCCTCGGTGGCGCCCGCGGTCTCAACCGCAATGGTGGCATCGCCCGAGACGACCACCGGGCGCGCGGTGAAGGTGTGAGGGCAGATTGGCGTTATCACGATCACGTCCACCTGGGGATGAACGATGGGCCCTCCCGCCGACAGCGAGTAGGCCGTGGAACCCGTCGGCGTGGCCACGATGACCCCGTCGGCAGGATAGGTCGAGAGGTGCTCGCCGTTCACCCATGTGGTCACGCGCACCACGCGGGTCAGGCCGGCCTTCGAGACCACCATGTCGTTGAGCGCGAGAGCGCGCTCGCGCACGCCGGCCTCACCCACGATCTCCGCCTCCAGCATGGTGCGCTCATCAATCGCGAGTCGGGCCGAGGTGATCTCGGCCACGGCATCCGGCAGCTCACCCAAAGGCAGCTCCGCCAGGAAGCCAAACCCGCCCGTGTTCACGGCCAGTATGGGCACGCGCCCCCCGGCCAGCCGCGCCGAGGATAGGATCGTGCCGTCCCCGCCCAGGACGATGAGCAGGTCGCTGTCCTCGACCAGGGCCGGGTCCGCTGCTGCTAGATCCGGCCAGCCGGCGCTGGACGCGACCGAGGCGCTCACCCGGACCGCAGCACCCTGGGCCAGGAGACGCTCGACGGCTTCGTGCAGCAGGGTGGCCGCCTGCGGATGACCGCCAAACCGGGCAGGATTGACCAGTATTCCGATCCGCATCAAGCCCCTCCCCCCACCGTGCTGCGCGCAGCGTGCTGGGCCGCGCCGTGCACCGCGCCGAGGATCTTCCCTTCCAGATCATCGGCTCCCCCCTGGTCTGAGTTGCGGAGTGCCACGAAGAACTCCCGGTTGCCCTGCGGTCCGAGGATCGGAGAAGCGACGATGCCTTCTGCGGCAAGCCCCAACTCGCGGACACCCTCAACGAACCGGCGGAGGACCGTCTCGTGCACCGCGGGATCGCGCACCACCCCGCCCGGCGCCGCGCGCGGCCCGACCTCGAACTGCGGCTTCACCAGCACCAGAATCCGCCCTCCAGGCCTCACCAGCCGCGAGACCGCCGGCAGCACCTTAAGCGCCGAGATGAAAGAGCAATCCACGGTGGCCAGATCGGCCGCCTCAGGCAGATCCCCTGGCTCCAAGTGCGCGGCGTGGCGGCCTTCCAGCACTGCCACGCGGGCGTCCTGCCGGAGCCGCCAGTGAAGCTGCCCACGGCCCACGTCCACGGCATGGACGCGCGCTGCCCCACGCTGCAGGACGCAGTCGGTGAACCCGCCGGTGGACGCGCCCACATCCAGGACGACCAGGCCGGCCGGATCAACCCCGAACGCGTCCAGGGCCGCGGCCAGCTTGATGCCCCCGCGGCTCACGTACTCCGGCCTCCGCGACCGGCGCTCCACGCTGGCATCATCTGCCACCAGGGTTCCGGGCTTGTCGAACCGCCGGCCATCCACGAAGATCTCGCCGGTACGGATGGCAGCCTCGGCCTGGCTCCGGCTGGGCGCCAGCCCGCGCGCGGTCACCAGCAAATCCAGCCGCGTGCGCGCCGCCCCCACGCTAACCCTCCCGGTCCAACAGCATGTGCGCCAGGCCTCGCAGCAAGTCCGCCGATGGCCCCCATCCTGCCAGGGCCGCTATCGCCAGAGCAGTCTCTTCCTGGGCAATGGCGCGCGACCGCTCGAGGCCGAAGGCAAACGGGAAGGTGAGCTTGTCGCCGGCAGCGTCACGATGGGTCTCCTTGCCCAGCACGCCGCTGTCGCCCGTCTCGTCCAGGATGTCATCCACGATCTGGAATGCCAGGCCCAGGTGCTCGCCGCACCCTGTCAGATCGGCGAGCTGCTCAACAGTGGCCCCTGCCAGGATCGCGCCTGAGCGCACGCAGGCGCGTATCAGCGCGGCGGTCTTCCACCTGTGAATAGAGTACACTCCCATCTTATGGTTCGGGGGCCACGCCCCAAACCGCGCCAGGGACGGACGGCCCTCGGCCAGCAGGTCCAACACCTGCCCGCCCACCATTCCTTGGGTTCCGATGGCCGCGGCGATCTCGCAGATGGCGCGCAGCGTGGGCTCGGCTCCGGCGCGCCCGGCGGTTCGTGCAACCAGCTCAAAGGCCAGCGCGTGGAGCGCGTCACCCGCGAGAGTGGCAAGCGCTTCACCAAACGCCACGTGACACGTCGGTCTCCCGCGGCGCAGGGCCGAGTCGTCCATGCATGGCAGGTCGTCGTGGATGAGCGAGTAGGTGTGTATGAGTTCCACCGCGCAGGCCACAGGCAGGACCGGATCAGGGTCCCCACCCACGGCCTCGGCGGACGCCAGGACAACCAGCGGCCGAATGCGCTTGCCCCCGGCGAAGAGACTGTACCGCATCGCCTCGTGTAGGGGGCCAGGAAGCGCGCCGCCGTGGGGCAGCGCCGCCTCCAGCGCCGCCTCGATGCGCGGCCCGCGCGCCGCCATGTAGGCCGCGGTCTTGCCGATCAGGTCTCGAGGATCACCCGGCACGGCTCCCCTCGCGGACGATCGCGCCCAGCACACCGTTTACGAACCGGCCTGACTCGCCGGTGCCGTACCGCTTGGCGAGTTCCACGGCCTCGCTGATGACCACCCCTGCAGGGGTCCCCATGTACCTGAGTTCGTAGAGCGCCATCCGGAGGATCACGCGGTCCGCGCTGGCCAGCCGGTCGAGCGTCCAGTCCGAGAGGTGGCGCTCGATGACCCGGTCGAGTTCCTCGTTGTGAAGGGCGGTTCCGGTGCACAGCGCCTCCGCCAGGGTCCACTCGGCTCCGCTGCCGCCGCCGCGGGCGATCGCGAGCGCCTCGTCCACCGGCACGCGGCCGACATCGTGCTGGAACAGCACCTGGAGCGCCAGCTCGCGGGAGCGGCGCCGCGTCTTCATGAGAAAAGACCACCCACCGGGGGCCGGTGGCCGCGGCCCCGGCCGGGTGACCGGTAGGGGGGCTGCGACACGGCTTGCGTCCGTGAGTGGTCTCGCACGAGAGTATTCTACCAGACTTCGCTACCTTGCGCGCTCGATGTACTCCCCCGTGCGCGTGTCCACGCGCACAACCTCGCCCACCTCGATGAAGAACGGCACCTGGACCATCGCCCCGGTCTCCAGGCGCGCCGGCTTGGATCCGCCGGAGGCGGTATCTCCGCGAAACCCGGGAGCAGTCTCGGCAACCGCGAGGTCAACCGAGTTGGGGAGGTCCACGGCGATCGGCCGATCCTCGAAGTGGACCACTGTCACCACGGTGTTGTCCTTCAGGTAGAGCGTGGCGTCCCCAAGGAGGTCAGTCCCCAGTATCACCTGCTCGTAGGACTGCTGGTCCATGAAGACGTAGTCCTGGTCCTGGTGGTAGAGGAACTGCATCTCCCGCCGATCGAGATAGGCGTGGGGAACACGCTCGCCGGCGTTGAAAGTACGCTCGGTTATCGCCCCGGTCTTGAGGTTCCGCACCTTGGCCCGCACGTACGCGCTGCCGCGCCCTCTCTTGACATGCTGCGAGGACACCACCGCGTACAGATCGCCGTCTAGCGTCACCACGACGCCCGGACGGAAGTCATTGGTCGAGATCACGCCGCCACCTCGTGCAGGTTCTTGGGAAGCCGGGTGAGATTCTCGCACCCGCCGTCGGTCAACACCACCAGATCCTCAATGCGCACGCCGCCCCACCCAGGCAGGTAGATCCCGGGCTCCACGGTCACCACCGCACCAGGCTGCAGCACGGCCGCCTCGCGCGGCGAGAGCGTGGGCCCTTCGTGCACCGCCAGCCCGACGCCGTGGCCCAAACCGTGACCGAACGCATCACCGTAGCCGGCCGCCGCGATAACCGATCGGCCCAATGCGTCGGCCTCGCGCCCGGTGAGCCCCGGCCGCAGCCCGGACAGTGCCGCCTTTTGCGCGGCCAGCACGATGGCGTAGATCTCCCGGTGCCGGTCGGATACCGGCCCGGTCACGACGGTGCGTGTGCAGTCCGAGTGATAACCGTCCACTACCGCTCCGAAGTCCACGGTCACGAACTCACCGGCGCCGATGACCCGGCCCGAGGCAACGCCGTGCGGCAGCGCCGAGCGCGGGCCCGACGCGACGATCAGGTCGAAGGGTAGCCGCTGGGACCCCCGCGTGCGCAGCCGGTGCTCCAGGGCAACCGCCACTTCGTGCTCGGTGATGCCGGGTCGGATCATGGGCAGCACCTCGTAGAATGCCGCCTCTGCCACCTCCGACGCCCGCCGGATCGCCTCGATCTCCTCGGGCGACTTCTGCCAGCGGATCCGGTCGAGCCCCTCAACCGGGACTACCTCGACGGAACCCGCCTCGGCGGTCCCTGCCCCGACTGTTCCGGCTGCTGCCTGCAGGCGCCGGAACGAGCCCACCGGCAGGTGCTCCTCCTCGATGCCGGCCCGTCGCGCGCCGATGCGGCGCAGCACCGCGGCCGCGCCCTCCACCAGAGGGCCCTGCACCAGCGAGACCGCAAATCCTGGGGCCTGGGCCGAGGCCTGCTCCACGTATCGGAAGTCCACCACCAGGTGCGCCTCGGTCATCGAGACGACGGCGGTGCCGGCGGATCCCGTGAACCCAGAGACATAGGTCACGCTCTGGGGCCTGGTCAGGACGGCCGAGTCGAGACCGGAAGACTCGAGTCGGGCCCGCAGGCGTCCCAGGCGTTCGTTGTGGAGGGCATCAAGATCGGAGGACACAAGCCGTAGCATACCGCAGGCGCACGTTCCTTTCAATCGCCGGCCAGCGGCACTGCCGGCCATCCGTGCCGCTGCCGACGGGACAGGCGAAGGGCGGA
>CAYLKW010000085.1:0-9584 GCA_964384245.1 uncultured bacterium | reverse complement strand
CTCCTGCTGATCTCCCCGTACAGCGCTGCGCTGGGCCTGGCTGTCCGCACCTGCGTCGCCGGATCCAGCGCGTAGAGGCCGAAGCGCAGACTCCACCCATCGGCCCACTCGAAGTTGTCCACCAGCGCCCAGTGATAGTAGCCGCGCACAGGGCATCCTTCATCTATTGCCCGGGCCACACGGCGCAGGTGTTCTACTATGAACCCGGGCCGGAGGTCGTCATTGGCGTCGGGCAGGCCGTTCTCGGTGATGTACACGGGCAATCCGTACCGGCGGACGGCCCTGAGTAGGGCCAGGAGCCCGTCAGGATAGATCTCGCTGTAGCCACCGTCGCTTATCACCGCGCCTGACGGCGGTTCGTCGCGCACGAACAGGTGGCCCGGCCGCCGCAGATCGAACGCGACGCGGCTGCGGGTGTAGTAGTTCACCCCCAGGAAGTCCAGCGTGCCGGCTGCTTGCGGCACGCGGACACGCACCTCAAACGGCCCTCTCAGCCTTCCCGTCGCAAGCGCGTCGAGATACATCCAGTTGACGATGTGGTCGAGCCGGCGCGCCACCCACCGATCGAGCGGGGAACGCGGGTTGGCCGGCTCGGCCGGCCGCAGGTATGCGGCAACGCCCACCCTGGCATCCGGCTGCGCCTCGTGAATGGCGTGGTAGGCCGCGGCATGGGCCGTTACCGAGCGCACCAGTGCCCGCGTGAACGCGACGACGCTGGTCTGCCCGGGCGCGAACCGCCCCAGCACATAGGCGTTGATCAGGTGGCCCACCGGCTCGTTGATCGTGATCCAGAAGTCAACGAGCGGCGCGCCGCCGGAGACTGCGCGACCGGCAGCCCTGGCAAACCGCCCCGCAAACGCGCCAAACGCCGGCACGATCCCATCCCACAGCCATCCACCCCGCTCCGCCACCCACCGCGGCAGGGTGAAGTGGTTCAGCGTGACCAGCGGCTCGATTCCCCGATCGCGCAGGCCGCGCAGCATCTCAATGTAGCGCTCCTCCGCGTACCGGTCCCACCGACCCTCCTCGGGCTCGAGCCGGCCCCACTCGACCGATAGCCGCAGGGCGTTCTGGTGGAGCGCGGCCATCCGGTCGAAATCCGCTTCAGCGTGGCGCCACCAATCGCAGGCAAAGCCCGACCGATCGCCGTTCAGGATGCGTCCGGGCTGCTGCTCCCAGGCCCACCAGTCGCTGGCTGTGTTGTTGCCCTCGAACTGGTAGGCGCAGGCCGCGGTGCCCCACCGGAAGCCGTCTGGAAACCGCGTGGGCAAAGGGTTCCTCCTCCGTGCGTGGAACTCCGCGTGTAGAATCCGGCTCTAAGGTCGCTTCCTGGCAAACCGCTCAGCTTCCTGCAGGGGGTGAGTGATGGAACCGCGACAGCGCATGACTGCCGGCGACCTCCTCTCGATCAGCCTCTACTGGTTCGGGCTCAACTTCCATTGGGGCGCGTTGCTCGCCATCGTGATCCCTGCCGAGGTGCTGCGGTTCGTCCCGGACGCGGAGAAGGGCCGTGCGCTCTCCCTGGTCTTCGCAGGCGGGGCGGCCATCGCCATGATCGTGATGCCCCTCGCCGGCGCGCTGTCCGATCGCAGCCGCGCCGCGATGGGTCGTCGGCGGCCGTTCATGCTCGCGGGCGGCATCCTGAACGTGGCCGCCCTCACGTTCATGGGCGCGTCCCCAACCCTTACGGCCTTCGTGGCCGCCTACTGGCTGGTGCAGTTCTCCAATAATCTGGGCGGATCGGCCTACAGCGGCCTCATCCCCGACCTGGTCCCCGATGATCAGCGCGGAGTGGCATCGGGATGGATGGGGCTAATGACCATGCTCGGCACGATTGCCGCGGCGGTGGCCGCCGGCGTGCTGTTGGAGCGCGGCTACCGGCTCCAGGTCTACTGGCTGATCGCGGCGGTGCTCGTCGTGACGCTGGCGATTACGGTCTGGCGCGTGCGCGAACCCCGACCCCAACCTACCGGCCCGTTCGATCTGAGGAAGTTCCTACAAGGGTTTTGGGTGGACCCGCGCCGGCACCCTGACTTCGCCTGGCTGTTCGTCTCACGCCTGTTCGTATTGATGGGCTTCTACACCGTGTTCAACTTCCTCCAGTACTTCCTCAAGGACTTCATGGGCATCGCCCGCTTCAAGGAGGCGACCGGGACCGTGAGCGCCGTCGTGGTGATAGGCGCACTGGCCAGCGCGCTCCTCGCCGGCTGGCTCTCTGACCGCGTCGGCAGGCGGGGCATCGTGTCCGCTTCCGCGGTGATGATGGCCGCGCCGTGCCTGTTGTTCCTCACAGCGCCCAGCTTCCCGCTGCTGCTAGGCCTCTCGGTGGTGTTCGGCCTGGGCTACGGAGCGTTCATCAGCGTGGACTGGGCGCTGGCGACCGACGTGCTGCCGTCGCGGGAGACCGCGGCCGCCAAGGACATGGGGATCTGGGGCATCGCCACCACGCTTCCGCAAGTGCTGGCGCCGCTGGCCGGCGGGCCTATGCTCGATGCGTTCAACATTCGGGAGCCTAACCTGGGTTATGTGGTGCTGTTGGTTGCCGGCGCGGTCTACCTGCTGATAGGCTCGGCGCTGATCTGGCGCATCCGGGGGGCGCGGTGAACAGCGCCTCGACCATCCGGTGCGCCGCGGTGCAACTCGATGCCGGAGGCCTGGGCACGGACAGGGCCGTACTGGCTGCCACGGCCCGGTTCGTCGAGGAGGCCTCCGCCGCCGGCGCGCGGCTGGTCATCTTCCCTGCGCACACCGGCACCTTCTATGTGACCGCATCGCTGGGCCTGGCAGGTCCGCCTGGAAGGTCCTGGCCTCAGGAGCGCGCTACTGAAGCGGCCGATGCCGCGGCAGAGTGGCTGCAGGCCGCGCGCCGCCTGGCGCAGGGATATCGCGTGACGCTGCTCCCAGGCACGGTGGTGTGGCCTGCCGGCGTGCCGGCCCCTGGCGGAGAAGGCAGCACCGGGCCGCCCGGCGCATGGCACCACGCGGCGCCCCTCATCACGCCTGAGGGCATGGTCGTGCGCTGGCAGGTACAAACGCACCTGACGGCGACCGAGCGGCGGATGGGATGGGTGCCAGGGGACGAGCTGCGACCCGCCGACACCCCCCCCGGCCGCATCGGTATCCTCATCGGGACCGACCTGTGGTACCCGGAGGCGGCGCGGATCCTGGCGCTGCAGGACGCCGCGGTCCTGGCCTGTCCGGTCGCGGTCCCACATCCCTACGCAGCCCGGCACCAGTGGCGGGGCCTCTGGCAGCAGGTGCAGCAGAACCAGGTCTTCGGGGTCGAGGCCGGCCTGTGCGGCGCGGCAACCGGTGGGCACTGGCAATCCCGCACCGCGGCGGTCGCGCCGGTGGAGATGACCGATGGCGAGACCGGCTGGCTGTCGGTCTTGGATAGCGAAGGGGATTGCCTGCTCACCGTGGATCTGGATCTGGCGGCGCTGCAGGAGGTCGTGCGCGCCTACGACATCTTCTCCCAGCTCAACCCTGTGCTCTACGCCCGCTACCTGCCGGAGATCTACGAACGGTGGCGGAGCGCCCCAGCGGCGGCCGATGATGGGCCTTAGCGCGCGGCTGCGCGAAGCCGCCTTCCGGCACTGGCTCGGCTGGCGCACCCGACCCGGCCCCATCCGCGCCGCGCTCGACCGCATGCGGATCGGGCGCACGGACAACTGCGCGTCGCTGCCATCGCCCCAGGTGCGGGTTGCCGCGGTGCAGATGCGGCTGCGGCTCATCGGCGATGCGACCGAGTACGCGCAGATGATCGCGTCGCACGCGCGCGACGCCGCGGCCCTGGGCGCGCAGTTGATCGTGTTCCCGGAGGACAGCGGCACTCACCTCGCAGGACTCCTGCCCGGGCTCGACAGCCTGCCCGACGATGTCTCGCTCGCGCAGGCCACCGGAGCGGTGGCCGGTCCGAGCGTCAGGCCGGCGGAGATCCTGCGCTTCATAGGTCCGGCGGTCCGCGTGGCCTACGGGACGACCTTCTCGGAGGTGGCCCGGCGGCTCGGCGTCTACATCGCCAGTGGGAGCGCGATGCTGCCGGACGAGCGCGGGGCCGTGCTCAACGTCGGCTACCTCTTCGGCCCTGACGGCGAGGTGCTGGGACGCCAGGCGAAGTGCCACCTGCTGCCGCTCGAAGCATCGTGGGGCCTGGAGGCAGGCGACGATCTGCGCGTTGTGCGCACGCCGGCGGGCGCTCTGGGGCTCCCAATCTGCATGGACGCCACGTACTTCGAGACGTCGCGCATCCTGGCAGGCCTGGGCGCAGAGGTGATCCTGATCCCGGCGTGCGACGTGCAGGAGGACCGATACAACCCCTGGAAGGCGCTCCGCGGGCTGTGGCCGCGCGTCCAGGAGAGTCTCACCTACGGGGTCCACGCAGCGATGGTAGGCCGGTTTCTGGGGATGACGATCACCGGCCGGAGCGCGATCCTGGCTCCGACCGAGCTGACCCCGGACGGGTCCGGGGTCCTGGCCCAGGCGGGGTCGTGGGATCAGGAGGAGATCGTGGTCGCCGACCTTGACTACGAGGCGCTCCACGCACTGTGGCGCACCTCGGACGTCGCTGAGGGATTCAACCTGGCCCTCTACCGGAAGTACCTCCCGGGCGCCTACGAGGAATACCGGCAGCGACGAGCTGAAAGGAGGATCAACGATGGAGGTCGTGGGCCTGCGTGGTGAGAAGGTGCGGCTGGTCCCCGTTGACCGCTCGCTGCACTTCGACAATGCGCTGCGGTGGATGAACGACCCGGAGGTCACGCGGTATCTCAACCTCTCAACCGGCGTGACCCCGGGCATGGAGGAAGAGTGGTTCCAGAAGGTGCAGAAGCGGGATACCGACTACGCTTGGGCGATCCATGACGAGCGCAACCGGCACATCGGCTTCACCGGCCTCCACGCCATAGACTGGAGGCAGCGGCGGGCCACCAGCGGTATCGTCATCGGAGAAAAGGACGCCTGGGGGCGGGGCTACGCCACCGACACGATGCGGGTGCGCACGAAGTTCGCCTTCGAGACCCTCAACCTGCACCGGATTGAATCCGAGGCTCTCGCGGAGAACTCGGCCAGCCAGCAGGCACTGGAGAGGGTGGGCTACAGGCGCGAGGGCGTCTTCCGCAAGCGGATCTGGGCAGAGGGCCAATGGCACGACACGGTCCGGTACGCGATCCTCGACGAGGACTACTTCGCCGCCAGGAGCGACGGCTAGAACCCGTGTCCCACGCCCTTGTGGCAAGCGAAGCACAACTTCGACGGCTGCGCTCCGTGCGGCTCAACGAGCGCGACCATCCGTGCGTGGCACGACTGGCAGTTCGCCTCGAGAACCCGCTGGTTCGACGGCCTGATCCGGATCACCTGGACGTCCTTGAACGTGAAGGCGTACGAGTGCAGGAAGCCGTTCCTGGCCTTGGACAGGTACTTGGCCGCGACTGATTTCGGCACGTGGCATTGGTTGCATGTGACGGTCCGGTGCGTCGCAACCGCCCAGGCGTCGTAGTTGTCGCGCATGATGTGGCAGTTGACGCAGGCGGCGGGATCGTCCAGTAGGTATGAGTAGCCCTTGCCGTAGACGAACGTGTACGCGCCCAGGCCGAGCACGACGCCGACCAGAAGGGCCAGCGCGATACCGATGGCGCTCCCGTAACGCACGGGTTCCCCCTACCGTTTCGGTCGGGGCGCTCTAAGCGCGGCGATCTCGGCCTGCCTGGCGCTGTCAATCGCGTCGCCCAGGACCCGGACGGCCTCCTGCGGGCTGTGGAAGCCCATGCTGTTCTCCGCGCTGATGAAGTCCCAGCGGATCTGCGCCTTGCGGTGCAGCGCGCGGGCTTCGGCCAGCGCCTGATCGGTGACGCCCTCGGCCATCGCCTTCTCTATCGCAGCCATGGCGTCAACGATCGCCCGTTCCGCCTGCGTTAGCAACTGGTAGGTTCGGTCCTGGGCCTCCAGGACGCGCGCGCGCATCTCGGCTTCGGACTGGCGGTGGCAGGTCGTGCAGACGTTCTGCACGTTGAGCAGGGGCGAGCGGATCCAGTGGTCGGTGACCTTGACCGCCCCCACCCTCCTGTATGGCATGTGGCAGTCTGCGCAGCCGACGCCGGAGCGGGCGTGGTTCCCGCTGGACCACAGCTCGAACTCGGGGTGCTGGATCTTGACCATCGGCGCCTTGGTGATCTTGTGCTCCCAATCGGAGAACTTGATCTCGTCGTAGTAGGCTTCAATGTTCTCGATCTTCAAGCCCTTGGCCCACGGGAACACCAGGTACTTCTCGGTCTTGCCGCGGAAGTAGTACTCCACGTGGCACTGTGCGCACACGTAGGTCCGCATCTCCTGCCTGGAAGCCGTGCCCACGTCAATCCCCCGGACCTTCATCGCCTCGATGAACGCCGGCCGGGCAACGCGCAGGGCCATCGTCTTGGAATCGTGGCAGTCGGCGCATGAGATAGGGTGCTTGATGTTGTTCTTCTCAACCAGCTCCTTCATTGGGGTGGCGTAGAACTGGGCCGCGCCGAGCGACTTCATCAAGCGGGGCACGTCGCTCGACTTGCAGGTCATGCAGGTGCCCGGCTTAGCATCGCCGAGCCGCTTCGTCTCCAGCACGGCCTTCAGCGCCTGGAGGTGCCCCTGCTCCTCGCGGTACTCAACGCTGAATGCGTTTCCGGCGAAGATCCTGGCGAGATCAGGGAACTTGTCGAGCTTCGAGAACGCCTCCGAGCCGCCGTATCGCCCAAAGGCGCTGTACTTGACAAGCTCGGAGGTCCGCACCGTCTTGAGGTACGCCTCGTACTGGTCAGGGAAGTTGCGGCCCCAGACCGCGGGATCCGGCTCGTTCTCCGCCACGTCCACAACCCTGAAGTACGTGAGGCGGGATTCCTGCTGGCGGATAACGATCGTCACCAGTAGCGCGGCGATCCCCGCGGCGAGGGCAACCCCCAAGGCCATGATCACCAGGTAGCGGTTGCGCATCACCGATCGCCCCTTTCCAGCGGATGGCGGTCCAGGTACACCTTTCTTCCGCGGAGGCGGATTACCTCCCTGACGGGCTACGCTCTTGGAGGAATCGAACTACGCCCCGGGAAGGAATCCCGTAGCGACGATGTCCAGCCACTTCACCGCCATCGGCTTCCCAGTGCGCGAGGTGCGCGAGTACTGGGCTCTTGCGCAGAGGGCCGCGCAGGCCGGCAGCGGCATCGCAAGCGAAGGCGGGCACACGCTGGTGCGCTGGGCTCCTGGCGGGGGACCCGAAATCTGGGTGCAGACCAAGGAGGCGGGCGAAGCGCTGAGCGCCACGCCGTTCTTCGCCACCGACGACGTATGCCGCATCGCGCTGACCGGCGCCGGTCCTTCTGACCACGACGGCTTCGAAGGGTGGATTGACGGGTGGCTCAATCCCACCGAAGAAGACGAGCCTTACTCCGGGGTCTTCCCGCTGCGGGTTGACCTGGTGAACTACCTTGCCGTCAAGCAGCAACTGCGCCCGGGGCTTGTGATCACGGTGCGCCTGGCGGTGATACTGCACGAGGCCACGCTGTACGCGGACGCGCGCGCCTATGAGGTGGTCAAGGACTTCTCGTACCGCCCTCCGGTCCAGTCGTTCGCATCGAGCATCCACCACGGGGCGGACGAGCCCTCCGGCGACGCCGACGCGACGGCTCTGGTCACGGGGTACGTCGCCGAATCACACGAACTGACCAACGTGGCCACCGGCGCCCGGTTCTGGTGGATGCGCATCGCCACGGCCGGGGCCACGCTCTCGCTGGTGGCCGACCGTGGCGTCCTGCCGTCCGACCCACGGGCCGGCGAGGTGCTCTCAGGCAGCGGGTGGGTGCTGGGTGAAGCGCTATCCTAGGATGATCTCCTCGTCCACCCTCCGGTAGTCGTACAGCTCCTGGGGAGAGAACCACATCTCGATCTCGGCCTCGGCTTCATCCAGCGTCCCCGAGGCGTGGACCAGGTTGCGCACCGGGCGCTTCTGGAGGTTCGCAACAGCAGGGGAGTCGGCGGACAGATCGCCCCTTATCGTTCCAGGCGCGGCCCGATAGGGCAGCGTGTCGCCGACCATCTTCCGGGTCACCGAGACGGCGTGCGTACCCTGCAGCACGAACGCGACCACCGGAGCGGATGCAACGAACTCAATCAGCCACTGCCGCACCCTCTGTCCAATGGCCAGGGGATCGTCGGTGCCCGCCTCGCGCCGGACGTCCAGGCCCGCGGCCTCAAACGCCTCGCGCGTCTTGCCACCAATGGTGCGCAGGAATCCCTCATCCGATGGGTAGTGGCGCTCCAGCAGCTCGGGCGTCGCCCGCATCATCTTCAGGCCAATCACCTTCAACCCCGCACCCTCGAACCGCCCCACGATCTTTCCGATCAGCCCGCGCTGGACGCCGTCCGGCTTGAGGAAGACGAGGGTGCGTTCGTATCGTGCATCTGGCATGCTCCACCTCCATGCGGTCGCGGCGGGGCTCCCCCGCCGGTATAATGTTACTCACCCATGGGAGTCAAGCAAAGAGTGGCAATCTGGTCGGCGACCGTTGCGGTGGTGCTCGCCGCTGGAATGCTCGCGTGGCGTGACAGGGGCCCCCAGGGGGGGCAGGCCGTTCACGAGGCGCCGGCGCCACCGGAGGCGGAGCGCGTGCTCATCCCCGGCGCCGACGGGGAAACGCCGTTCTTGGTCGTGATCGAGAACGCCCCGCAAGCCCGGCCGCAGTCAGGGCTGGCCGACGCGTGCCTGGTCTACGCGCTTCCAACCGAGGCGCGCATCACGCGCTTCCTTGCCTCCTACTGCTGGGATACCCCCACGGCGATCGGCCCGGTACGCAGCGTGCGGATGTACATGCTGGAGATCGCCTCGGACCTGGGCGCGGTTCTGGTGCACGCCGGCCACAGCGCGGAAGCGCTGGCTTCAATACGGGCGCGGAAGCTCCCGGTCATCAACGAGTTCTGGGCCTCGGGGCCGTTCTGGCGCGACCCCGTGCGCAAGATGCCCCACAACCTCTACACGCGGACCGACCACCTGCGCGCCGAACTACGAAAGAAGCCGCTGAACGTGCGGACGGGTAGCGTGCCCTACTCAATGGAGCCCGCGGCGCCGATAGTGGCGCTCGACGCCATGCCTTCTGAGACGGTCGTGCTCGACTACGGCCCGCTCTACGCGGTCCGCTACCGCTATGACCCCGGGCAGCGCCGGTATCTCCGCGACCAGGACGGCCGACCGCACCTGGACGCGGACGGCAGGCAAATCGCGCCGGCATCTGTGTTGGTCGCATTCGTGCAGTGGCGTGACGTACTGGAGCAGGGAGCCCCGAGCAGCAAGATCAACCTGATCGGCACAGGACGCCTCGCGATCATCACCGAAGGCCGCATCGTCGAGGGGACCTGGCGAAGGTCCAAGGATAGGCCCCTGGCACTGCAGACCGCAACCGGCGGTCCCGTCGTGCTACCCCGGGGGCCGGTGTGGATAGAGCTGTTTCCCGTGGATCGGCCGTTTGCTGTCAGCCCGGGCTCACCGGGGGCTGAACCCAGGTCCAGGTAGACCCCAGCCTTCAGAGCCCGATCGCACAGCCGTCCACGCGTGGATCCGAGGCGCC
>CAYLKW010000084.1:0-9713 GCA_964384245.1 uncultured bacterium | reverse complement strand
GGCCATGCCGCGCAGGCCGGGATCCGGAAGCCGCTGAGCCCGCACACCCTGCGCCACTCGTTCGCCACGCACCTGCTCGACGGTGGCGCTGACCTGCGCGCGGTGCAGGAGATGCTGGGCCACGCCAGCATCGTCACCACCCAGATCTACACTCACCTGACGCGATCGCGGCTGCGCGATGCCTACCGCCGTGCCCATCCACGCGACCAGATGTCGGTCGGGCGCACTGCGCCATGAGGACAATCGTTCTCGTGCTCGACGGGTGCGGGATCGGCGCCCTGCCCGACGCGGCCGACTACGGCGATGAGGGCAGCAACACCCTTGTCAACACGGCGGGGGCTTCCGGCGGGCTGCACCTTCCCGTACTGGAGCGCCTCGGGTTGGGGGTGCTGGACGCGATCCTGGGTGTGGCCCCGCTTGGCGACCACGAGGCGGCCGCGGGCGTGATGCGCGCGCGCGCCGCAGGCAAGGACTCGACCACGGGACACTGGGAGCTGGCCGGGCTGGTGGTCCAACGGCCGTTCCCCACCTATCCCGATGGTTTTCCCCCGGATCTGATACGGGCATTCGAGCGGCAGATAGGTCGGGGGACGCTGGGCAACCTGGCGGCTTCAGGCACCGAGATCATCCAGACCCTGGGACCTGAACACCTGCGCAGCGGCGCGCCGATCGTCTACACTTCTGCTGACAGCGTGTTCCAGATCGCGGCGCACGAGGCGATCGTGCCGGTCGAGCATCTCTACGAGTGGTGCCAGATCGCCCGCGGGCTGCTCGCGGGCGAGCACGCCGTCAGCCGCGTGATAGCGCGGCCGTTTGTGGGTGAGCCAGGCGCCTTCGTACGTACCGACCGCCGCCGTGACTTCTCCCTGCCGCCGGTGGGTCCGACCGTGCTCGACGCGCTGGCGGACCATGGTATTCCGGTGGTAGGCGTTGGCAAGATCGAAGATCTCTTTGCTGGGCGCGGTCTGGCACGATCCGTGCACACTCACGATGACGCGGACGGCATCACTCAAACCGTGGCCGCGGCCAGAGGTCTGGAGCACGGGCTGGTGTTCACGAATTTGGTGGAGCTGGACACGGTCTATGGCCACCGGAACAACTTCGATGGTTTTGCGCGGCACCTCGAAGCGATTGATGCGCGCCTGCCCGAGATACTGGGAGCCTGCGCGCCTGGAGACCTGGTGGTGATCACCGCCGACCACGGGAACGACCCGACCACGCGCAGCACCGATCATTCGCGGGAGCAGGTCCCGGTGCTGGCATGGCGGCCCGGCCTGGCCCCGGGCCGCCGGCTGGGGGTGCGGGAGAGCTTCGCCGACCTGGCCGCCACCGTGGCCGAGGCGTTCGCGGTGCCCTGGCTCGGGTCGGGGATGAGCTTCTGGACGGCATTGGAGGAGGGACGCGGATGAACTGGGCGGCGCGCGCGCGCGAGGCGGCGCAGGCGGTACAACGCATCGTCGCAAGGACCCCGGAGGTGACGGTGATCCTGGGCTCGGGGCTGGGGGCCCTGGCGGACGCGGTTTCCTCCGACGCCATCATTGCTTACGACGAGATTCCGCACTTTCCCCGTCCCAGCGTAGAAGGGCACGCCGGCCGGCTGGTCGTTGGGACCCTGGAGGGCCGTTCGGTCGCCGTGATGCAGGGCCGGGCGCACTTCTACGAGGGGTACACAATGGCCGAGGTGGTCTTCCCGGTGCGCGTGCTGCACGCCCTGGGCGCCCGGATCCTGGTAGTGAGCAACGCCGCGGGCGGGCTCAACCGGCAGTGGCGCGCAGGGGACCTGATGGTGATCTCCGACCACATCAACTTCATGGGCCCCAACCCGCTGGTGGGACCCAACGAGGCCGAGCTGGGCCCGCGGTTCCCCGATATGTCAGTGGCGTACGACAAGGACCTTGTGGCGCTGGCCGAGGCTGCGGCTCTCGATCTCGGCATCCCGCTGCGGAAGGGGATATACGTGGGCGTCTCCGGACCGTCCTATGAGACCCCGGCGGAGCTGCGCATGCTGGCCCGATGGGGCGCGGATGCCGTTGGGATGTCGACGGTGCACGAGGTGATCGCGGCGCGGCACGCCGGGATGCGCGTGCTGGGATTGACCGCCATCACCGACATGGCCACCGGCGAGGTCGTTGGCCCGGTCTCCCACGAGGAGGTGCTCGCCGTGGCGCGCGAGCTCGAGCCCAGGTTCGTCCGGCTGGTCCGGCGCATAGTTGCTACCCTGCCCGCGTGACGGGCCGCCTCGACTTCCCGTGCGTGCATATGACCTGATCCAGAAGAAGCGCGACGGCGCGGCCCTCTCCGCGGGCGAGATCGCCTGGCTTGTGGACGGCTTCGTGGGGGGCTCGGTCCCCGACTACCAGATGGCCGCGTTCCTGATGGCGGTCTACTTCCGCGGGATGACGCCCGAGGAGACAGCCGCGTTCACTTGGGCTATGGTGCGGTCGGGTGAGACGCTTGGCCTGGGACCGCTCGCCAGGGACGCCGTGGACAAGCACAGCAGCGGCGGCGTGGGCGACAAGACCTCGCTGGTGCTGGTTCCCCTGGTGGCGTCGGCCGGCGTGCCGGTTCCGAAGCTTTCAGGGCGCGGCCTGGGCCACACCGGGGGGACGCTGGACAAGCTGGAGGCGATCCCCGGATTCAGCACGGCGCTCTCCGAGGCGGCGTTCGTGGAGCAGATCGGGCGCATCGGGTGCGCCATAGCAGGGCAGAGCGCCGCGCTGGTGCCGGCGGATGCCCGGCTCTATGCCCTGCGCGACGTGACGGCCACCGTTGACAGCGTGCCGCTGATTGCTTCCAGCATCATGTCCAAGAAGCTGGCCGTCGGGTCGTCCGCGATCCTGCTGGACGTGAAATGCGGGCGTGGCGCGTTCATGAAGACCGAGACCGAAGCCCGGATCCTGGCCGAGGCCATGGTCGCCATCGGCCGGGCGGCCGGCCGGCGCACCGCCGCGGTGATCAGCGCGATGGACCATCCGTTGGGCCGGGCAGTCGGCAACGCGCTCGAGGTGGCCGAGGCAATCGCGACCCTCCGCGGCGAGGGCCCACAGGATTTGGAGAAACTCTGCCTGGCGCTGGGCGGATGGATGCTGGTGCTGGGAGAACGGGCGGCCTCGCCCGAGGAAGGCGGTGAAGAGCTGCTGCGGCGCCTGCGGAACGGTGACGCGCTGCGGAAGTTCGAGGCGCTGATCCGCGCGCAGGGCGGCGACGCACAGGTGGTCGAGTATCCATCACGGCTGCCTTCGGCGCCCTGCCGGTTGCCGGTACCCGCGTCTGCCTCCGGTGTCGTGGCCGGCATTGATGCCGAGGCGATCGGGCTGGCCGCGATGCAACTGGGCGCCGGGCGGGCCCGTAAGGGCGAGGCCATTGACCCGGCGGTGGGCGTGGTGATCGAGCGGCCCGCGGGCGCCCCCGTCGAGGTCGGAGAGCACCTGGCGACGATCCATGCCAGGTCCGAGGAGGCCGGACTTGCCGCCGCTCGCCAGGTGGCCGCGGCGTTCGCGATAGCGGAGAGCGCGCCGGCGGAGGCGCCGGTAGTTCGAGGCGTCATCAGAGGCTAACCGCCATCTGACGGCGGTGGCCGACGGAGGAGGAATCGATGATTCGTCGCGTGGGCGTCGTAGGGTGCGGGTTGATGGGGGTCGGCATTGTGGAGGTGGCGGCGCGATCCGGATACGAGGTGATCGTGCGCGAGATCAACGACGAATTGCTCGCGAAAGGGATGGAGCGGCTGCAGGGCTCGCTGCGGCGTGCGGTCGAGCGCGGCAAGCTCGATGAGGCCGGCCGCGAGGCCGCCCTGAGCCGGGTCCAGGGAACCACGGTCCTGGCAGATCTGGCCGGCGTAGACCTGGTGGTTGAGGCCATCCTGGAGCAGATGGACGACAAGAAGGCGCTCATGCGGGAGATGGACCGGCTGGTGGCGCCAGGGGTGGTCCTGGCCAGCAACACGTCGTCGCTCTCGATTACCGAAATGGCGGCGGCCACCGGTCGTCCTGAGAGCGTCGTGGGGCTGCACTTCTTCAACCCTGTGCCGGTGATGCCGCTCGTGGAGATCGTGAAGGGGCTTCGCACCTCCGACGAGGTGGTGCGGGCGATGCGCGAGTTCGCCCAGTCGCTGGGCAAGACCGTGGTCGTAGCCAGGGACACGCCGGGCTTCATCGTGAACCGGCTGCTGATCCCCTACCTGCTGGATGCGATCCGCGCCCTCGAACTGGGCGTCGCCTCGCGGGAGGACATTGACTCCGCGATCACGCTCGGGCTGGGCCATCCCATGGGGCCCCTTACGCTGCTGGACTTCGTCGGGCTGGACACAACGTACTACATCGCGGAGGCGATGTTCGCCGAGTTCAAGGACACCCGCTACGCGCCCCCGCCGCTGTTGAAGCAGATGGTGCTGGCCGGATGGTTAGGGCGGAAGAGCAAGCGCGGCTTCTACGAGTACCAGTAGTACGGCAGGAGGGGGCCGGCCACCACGCAGAACAGTCATACGGGGGATCGAGAGGGCTGGATGGCCGTTCTGCTTTCCGACGAACACCGGATGATTCAAGCGACGGTCCGGGAGTTCGCCACCCGCGAGTTGCTGCCGATCGCGGCCGACCTCGATCAGCACTCTCGGTTCCCTCGGGAGGCGGTGGGCAAGGCCGCGGAGCTGGGTCTGATGGGCATGACCGTGCCCGAGGAGTACGGCGGCTCTGGCATGGATCCGCTCGCGTACGTCGTAGCCCAAGAGGAACTGGCCAGGGCATGCGCGGGTTTCCAGACGATCGTAACCGTGAACAACTCGCTGGTGTGCGAGCCGATTCTGCGCTGGGGCAGCGAGGCGCAGAAGCGGCGCTACCTGCCTGATCTCACCTCGGGACGCCAACTGGGCTGCTACTGTCTGACCGAACCATCCTCTGGCTCGGATGCCATGTCACTGCGCACCACGGCGGTGCTGCGCGACGGCGAGTGGCGGCTCTCCGGAACCAAGATCTTCGTGACCAACGGCGCGGAGGCGGATCTCTGCCTGATCTACGCGCGATCGGAGCCCGAAGCCGGCGCCCGTGGCCTGTCCGCGTTTCTGGTCGAGAAGTCCTTCCCTGGCCTGAGTGTGGGGAAGATCGAGAAGAAGCTCGGCATCCGGTGCTCGTCCACTACGGAGATCGTGCTCGACGACTGCCGCGTGCCCCAGGGGAACCTGCTCGGGGAGCGCGGGCAAGGCGGGCGGATCGCCCTGGCCACGCTGGACGGCGGCCGCATCGGCATCGCGGCCCAGGCGCTGGGCATCGCGCGGGCCTGCCTCGAAGAGACGGCCGCGTACGTCCAGCAGCGGCAGCAGTTCGGCAGGGCCATCGGCGAGTTCCAGGCCGTCCGGTGGGCGCTGGCCGACATGGCGACGCGCCTGGAGGCCGCCCGGTTGCTGACGCACAGGGCCGCCGCCATGCGCGGCGAGGGGCTCCCGTGCGCCAGGGAGGCGGCGATGGCCAAACTGTTCGCGTCAGAGACGGCGATGTGGGCCGCCCACAAGGCCGTGCAGCTCTTCGGCGGGTACGGGTACACCCAGGACTACCCGGTCGAGCGCTATTTCCGCGACGCGAAGATCACCGAGATCTACGAGGGCACTTCCGAGATCCAGAGACTGGTCATCTCGCGGCATCTGCTGGCCAGATCCTGAACGGGAGGTAGTGATGGACGTCGTCGTCTGCTTGAAGCAGGTCGTGGACCCTGAGCTGCCGGTGAAGGACTTTGCCGTAGACGCAGGCACGCAGAGGCAGGTGCGCGAAGGGCGTCCGCTGGTGATCTCCACCTACGACGAGAACGCGCTGGAGGTCGCCCTCCAGCTCAAGGACGCCTCGGGCGCAAAGGTGAGGGTGCTCACCCTGGGCTCGCAGGCCGCGGTAGGCGATGCGATACGCCTGGCACTGGCCATGGGCGCCGATGAGGCGATCGTCGTGGACGAGCCCCGGGCGCCGGAACTCTCAGGGGCCGAGAAGGCCCGCATGCTCGCGGCGGCGATCCGGCGGATCGGACCGGCCGATCTGATCCTGACCGGGTGCGAGTCCGCGGACTGGGTAGAGCGGGTGGTGGCGCCGCTGCTGGCCGAGGATCTGGGCGCCGCGTGCGTGACCTTCGTTTCCCGCATCGAAGCAGGAGACGGCGCGCCGGTGGTGCGGCGCATGGTAGAAGACGGGTACCACCTCGTTGAGGCGCGCCTGCCCGCGGTGCTGTCGGTTACGAGCGACGAGTCGAACCGCCCCCGCCTGCCCAAGGTGAAGGACATCATGGCGGCCAAGCGCAAACCGGTTCAGACCTGGTTGCCCGCGGACCTTCCCCTGACACCTGCCAGCGATCCTGGCGCCGGAGTCGAGGTGCGCGGGGTAGTGGTGCCCGAGCGCACGTCGCGCTGCGAGTTCCTGACCGGAGAGCCAGCCGAGCAGGTGGCGGCCCTGGCGCAGCGGTTGCGCGACCAGAAACTGCTGTAATCAGAGGAGCGGAGAGATGCCTGACATCCTGGCAGTTGCCACTGCGCCTGAGGGCACGATGAGCCGGTCCAGCCTCGAGCTGGTTGCCGGCGCGCACGCGATCTGCGGACCGCTCGGCCTGGGCGTGACCGCCCTGCTGCTGGGTACCGGGCCGGGGCTGGCTACTGCGCCCCAGGTCCTGCACGAGCACGGCGTAGCCCGGGTGCTCCGCGCGGACCACCCACTCCTGACCACGGGGGAATCCGATGCCTACCTGCGCGCGATCGAGCAGGTAGCGCGGAACGAGCGCCCTGAGATCGTGCTGTTCAGCGCTGACACCATGGGCCGCGATCTCGCCGCCCGGCTCGCCTGGAGGCTCGGGGCGGCCCTGGTGACGGAGTGCTTTGAGCTCGCATCCGCCGAGGGCGCCGTGGTGGCTCGCCGGCAGGTCTACGGTGGGCGAGCCGTGGCGACCATTGCGGTGACCCGCCGGCCCGCGGTGTTCTCGATGAAGCCCCGGTCGCTCGATGTTCCGGCACCGGCTCCGGTGTCAGGGACCGTGGAGGACCTTGCGGTAGAACTGGATCCCGCCGACCTGCCGACGCGCGTGCGCCAGGTGCTGCGCGAGCAGTCGGATGTCGGCCTGGAGGACGCGCCGGTTGTCATTGGCGGCGGGCGCGGCATCGGAGGGCCCGAGGGCTTCACCCAACTGGGCGAACTGGCCTCGGCGTTGGGAGGGGCGGTGGGAGCGTCCCGGCCGCCGGCTGACTCCGGCTGGGTGCCGCTGAGCTGGCAGGTCGGCCAGACCGGCAAGACCATCCGGCCGGCCCTGTATGTGGCGGTGGGCATTTCAGGGGCCACGCAGCACGTGGCAGGGGTATCCGGTTCGCGCATGATCGTCGCGATCAACCGAGATCCCGAGGCGCCCATTTTCTCCGTTGCTCATCTTGGCATCGTCGCCGACTACAGGGAGATCGTCCCGTCCCTGATAGCCAAGATCAAGGAGTTCAAGGGCCTGTAGACATGGATCCGTTGATCCCAACGCGAGAGATCTACTGGAACATCCCTCTGGCCGGCGTGGTCATCATGTACCTGCTGGCCGCGCTGGCCTTGGTCGCCTTCGGCCAGGGCGTCTACCAGCATCTCCGGATGTGGCGGCGCGGGCAACCGGTGGACCGGTTCACGCCGTTCTGGCCGCGCCTGCGCTCGGTGCTGCTCCACGTGGCGGCCCACGGACGGCTGCTCACCGACCGCGTGGCGGGCATCTACCACTTCGCCCTGTTCTGGGGGTTTGCGTTCCTGTTCGCAGGAACGGTGGTGGTTTTCATCCAGGCGGACCTGCGGCTGCCGATCATGCGGGGGCCGTTCTACCTGTACTTCCAGTCGTTGGCTTTGGATCTCATGGGCGCAGCAGCGACGGCCGGCGTGGCCGCGGCCCTGGTGATGCGCTACCTCGTCAAAGCGCCACGGCTGCGGCGCGGGATCCTCTCCGATGGCGTGGTCCTCTGGCTCCTGGGGGCCATTCTCGTTACCGGTTTCCTGGTCGAGGGGTTGCGGATCGCCGGGACCGGCGATCCGTGGGGCCCCTGGTCGCCGGTGGGTTACCAGATCTCGGTTCTGGCCGGCGCGGTAAGCATGGGCGCAGGCGCGATACGGGGCAGCCACGCGGTGCTGTGGTGGGTCCACTTCGCGCTGTCAATGGTCTTCATCGCCTACATACCGCGTTCCAAGCTCTTCCATCTGCTACTGGCCCCTGTGAACGTCTACCTGCGGCCCCTGGCGGACGCGGGCAGCCCACGCCTCGTGGACTTTGAGAAGGCCGAGCGCTTCGGCGCCTTCGCGTTCTCCGAGCTCACGTGGAAGGACCTCTTCGACCTGGACGTCTGCACGGAGTGCGGCCGGTGCACCGCCGTATGCCCGGCGAACGTCACGGGCAAGCTCCTCGCACCGATGCAGGTGGTCCTGGACCTGCGCGACGAGATGAAGCGCACCAGCGGGGTCTCGGGTCCGGTCCTGGCCGGTCAGGTTGTGCAGGCCGAGGCCCTGTGGGGATGCACCACCTGCCTGGCCTGCATGGAGGCGTGCCCCGTGTTCATCGAGCACGTGCCCAAGATAGTCGAGATGCGGCGGTACCTGGCCATGGAGGAGGCCGTCGTCCCTGACCTCATGGCCGAGGCGCTGCGCAGTCTGGAAGCCAGGGGACATCCGTTCCGCGGAGCCGGAATCGCGCGCACCGCCTGGACTGAGGGGGTTGAGGTGAAGTCGCTGCCGCGCGGGGAAGGGGCCGAGTGGTTGCTTTGGGTTGGCTGCGCGGCCGCCCTGAACGAGCGGAACCACTCGACGCTGCGGGCGCTGGTGCGGGTGCTGCACGCAGCCGGTGTGGACCTGGCCATCCTGGGCGACGAGGAGACCTGCACAGGGGATCCTGCGCGAGCGATGGGCAACGAGTACCTCTTCCAGACGCTGGCTCGCCAGAACATCGAGACGCTGGACCGGTACGCCGTCAAGAAGATCGTCACCGTATGTCCCCACTGCTACAATACGTTCAAGCATACGTATCCGCAGATGGGCGGCCGGTACGAGGTCTGGCACCACGCGCAACTGCTCTCTCACCTGGTGGAGACCGGGCGCATTGCACCCGCGGTACCGGTGGATTCCAGTGTGGTCTTCCACGATCCCTGCTACCTGGGCCGGCACAACGGCGAGTATGCCGCCCCGCGCCGCGTGCTCGGCGCGATTCCCGGGGTGCGGGCCGTGGAGATGTCCCGTTGCCGCGAGAACGGATTCTGCTGCGGCGCCGGCGGCGGGCTCTACTGGTCAGAGGACCGAACCGGCCAGCGGATCAACCACGTGCGCACCGATCAGGCCGTGGCCTCGGGGGCGCAGATCGTTGCCACCGCCTGCCCGTTCTGTATGCTGATGATCGAGGACGGGGTGGCCGCGCGGGAGACGGCCGTCCGGCCGTTGGACGTGGCCGAGCTGCTGGACCGGAGCATGGGCGGGAGCCGCTGATGGAGACGCTGTCGGGGATTCCGGTCAAAGCGACCTACACCGCGGACGATCTGGCCGGGCTTCCTGAGGCAGGGAACCCGGGCAGGCCCGGGGAGTACCCCTATACCCGCGGCATTCATCCCACGATGTACCGGGGTCGGTTGTGGACCATGCGGCAGTTCGCGGGGTTCGGCGCGGCCGAGGACACCAACCGGCGGTTTCACTACCTCCTGGAGCACGGGCAGACCGGTCTCTCGGTCGCGTTCGACATGCCGACGCTGATGG
>CAYLKW010000083.1:0-9912 GCA_964384245.1 uncultured bacterium | reverse complement strand
ACGCGGCGGTGGCCGCGGTGCGGGCCGGATGCGACGTGGTGCTGGCCCTGGGCGAAGAGGCCGCTCAGCAGGAGATACTCGACCGCCTGGCCGCCGCGATCGAGCGGGGCGAGATCGCCGGGGCGCGGCTTGCCGAGACCCAGGCGCGGGTCGCGGCGGCGGCAGGGCGGTGGGGTGTAGGCAGCCCCAGGTCGCCCCAGGCGGATGGCACCGCCAGCCTGCCTGGGGCAGAGGCATCTGTGCACGCGCGCATCGCCGGACAGATCGCCGCTGCCGCGGTCACGCTGGTACGGGACCGCGCCGGCATCCTTCCCCTCGCGCCAGGGCGGTTGAGCGTCGTCTCCATTCCCCCAGCGCCTTTGGAGGGCCCGGGGCCTGATCTGTCGTCCGCGCTCAGGAGGCATGGCGCGGTTGTGGACGAAATTCACTCCTATGACCTTGATGGTCCTGCGGTCTTGGGCGGCACGGTGGTGGCCGTGACCTGCGCGCGGGGATCCCCGGATGCCCAGGTGGTCGCGGCCGTGCGCGCGCTGCACCGCCTGGCCGGAGACCGCCTGATCGTCGTGGGTGCAGGCGATCCGTACGACCTGGTGGCGTATCCACAGATACCGGCCTACCTGGCTACGTACGGACCCGACCAGCCAAGTCTTGACATGGCTGCCCGCGTGCTGCTCGGCCATGCTCGCGCCAGGGGAACGCTGCCGGTGACCCTGCCGATGACTCCCCAGGAGGCGCCCGGATGAAAGAACCAGGCAGATGGGTGCTCCAGGCAGGCGCGCTGCTGCTCCCGGAGGGCATGGTCAGCCCTGGATTCCTGGTGATCGAGGGCGATCACATCGTCCGGGTGCAAGAAGGTTTCCATCCCAGTCCCGACCTGAGCTACGCCGACTCCACGGTGGTCCCCGGCTTCGTTGACCTCCAGATCAACGGCGCCGCCGGTTGCGACTTCCTATCGCCGACCGAAGCCGGCCTGGTCGCAGCCCACGCCTACCTGCTGAGCACCGGTACGGTTGCCTATCTTCCGACGCTCATCTCAACTTCCGACGAGCGGCTACGTGAGGCGCTTGCCTTTTTCGCCGAGCACGCACGCCGCCCATCGGCCCCGCGCATTCTGGGCGTGCATCTGGAGGGTCCGTTCCTGTCACCCGCCCGGCCCGGCGCCCACCGGCCGGAGCACATGCGTACCCCCTCCATTGAGTGGATCGGCAGGTTGGTGGAGGACTTCCAGGGGTTGATCCGCATCGTGACACTAGCGCCCGAGCTGGAGGGCGCCCAGCGCGTCGTCGAGTACCTCATCTCACAGGGCATCGTGGTCGGGGCAGGTCACACCGACGCGACCTATGCGCAGGCGGCGGCCGCGTTCGATCGGGGCGTCCGGTTGGCAACGCACCTGTTCAACGCGATGCCTCCCTACCATCACCGCGAGCCAGGCGTCGTCGGAGCGGCCCTGGCGCACCCCGACGTGACCTGCTCGATCATTGCGGACCTCGTACACCTGCATCCCGCGGTCCTGGCTCAGGTGGTGGCACTGAAGGGGTGGGAGCACACGGCTCTGGTCACCGATGCGATGGCCGCGGCAGGCACGGCGCCGGCCCAGGCGACGCTGGGCGATCAAACCACGACCGTTATCGGTGGCGTGCCACGCCTGGCCGACGGCACGCTGGCTGGCAGCATCCTGCGAATGGACCGGGCCGTGGGGAACATGGCCAGGACCGCTGGGGCTTGGGATCAGGCGGTGCGCATGGCTTCCACGACCCCGGCACGCCTGCTGGGGTTGGAGCAAGGAGAGCTGCGCGCGGGGCTACGCGCGGATCTGACCGTTCTGTCCGAAGACCAGTCCGTGAGCGCGGTTGTCGTGGGCGGAAACGCTGTGGGTGGAAACGTCCTGGGTGGAAGCGTTGTGAATCTAGGGGGCGCATGAGGCGCGCTGCTTTCGGTCCGGGGCTCTCGCCACGATCAACCGCACCATCCCCATCGGTGCCAGATCCTCGATCTTCTCGACCTCAAGCCCTGCCGCCCTGACATTCTCCAGGGTACGGCGGGCGATGTGCGCGCCGAGGATGCGCACTATGAGCGGATCCAGCCAGTCCATCAGCCGGCCGAGGCCCTTGTGCTCCGCGCGCATGTGTTCCAGAAGCACGATGCGCCCGCCCGGCCGAACTACCCGACCCAACTCGCGCAGGCCCGCCACCGTGCCATTGAGCCACGCTCCGGCAGCCACTCGAGCAGGTCGTAGACCGGCGCGATGCGGTCGTAGCGGCTGCGGGTCGGATCGCCACCCATCGCGGCCCCGCGGTCTCCCTACACGAACCAGAGCAGGATGATCGCGCCGATGGCGATCATCACTAGACCCTGTCCGAGTCGAAGCTGGCGCTTGTTCGTGGCCATCCAGCGCGAGAACTGTCCGATCACGCGGCGGTTGCCAATCACCAGCAACAGCGCCACCAGGGGCAGCACGAACATCACGTTGTAGATGGCAAGGTAGGCGAGGCCGTTCCAGAACGTAGTCTGGGCGGAGAGCAGTCCCAGGATGCCCACGTAGATGCCGCCGGTGCACGGGAACTCGCAGATGCCGACGAGGAAGCCCACGACCGCTGTCGCGGGAAGGGTGGCCTTGCGCATCCACCGGTCGCGCGCCGCGCCACCGACCTTGGGCAGGGTAAGACTCGGCCCGATGCCGTACCAGAAGAAGTCCTTGATGTTGAACAGGCCGAGGGCGATCATCAGGCCCGCGCCGAGCTTCGCCATCAGGTGCGGCGCTCCCAACTGGAAGACCTTGAGCAGCCCGATGCCGATCCCAAGATAGGTGAGGTATATCGCGCCGATGTACGTGAAGCCGAAGGCCAACAGGTCGGCCCGGCCGCGCTGCAGCGTGAACAGGAAGGCCACGAACAGCAGCATGACCGCGAACGCGCAGGGGTTGATGCCGTCAAGCAGCCCGGCGCCCAGCACTATCAGCGCGAACCCGGCGCCGCTGCGCGCCGCCAGGGGCGTCTGGACAGCCGGTGCTGGAAGACCGCCCGCGGCGGATGGCGCCAGGGTCGCAAGATAGGTTCCGATCGGTTCGGCCAGCCGGTAGACCTTCATCGCCCCGCCGGGCGCCCAGACCGTGTAGTCCTTAGGGGCCTCGCCGTGTCCGCTCATCCTGTCCTGCAGTACCACGATGCGCGTGAACTTCCCCGCCAGTTCCGGCGAGAACAGGTCGCGGATGATTCCCGAAGGAACGTGACCCTGCAGCACGATTCGGTCGCCGATGAAGATGGTCATGTGCCCCTGGAGCTGCGGGGGGATCCCCAGCGCCTCGCTGCGCTCAACCAGTTCCTTTCGGTAGCGGCGCTCGAGGATGTAGTCTCGCCGGACGATCTCGCCGGCACCCAGTTCTCTCAGGAGCGGCACGAGCTCGTGGTTGAGGTAGGGCATGCAGTCATGGCACGAGCCGTTGAAGTAGACGGTCACCGCGGGTGCGGCGCCTGCACCGGTTGCGGTGCCTGCTCCGGGCGCGGCAGCCGCATGAACCGGGCCGGCGATAATCAGGAGCACCAACAGGACGAGAGGCAGCACGGGAGTCCTCTTCACGACGGATGATTCGAAACGGACGCGGCTCACGGCGCGCCTCCCTTCAGGACGATGGCGCGCACCTCTATCTCCACCTCGGGGTTGCGCGGGTCGTTGGTGCGCAGGTACACGGCGTGACGGGCAGGGCCAGTCTGCGGTCCGTGGGCAACCGTGTCAAAGGTCACGTCCATCTGCGCGGCGGCGCCTGGGGAGAGCACGGTTACATCCATCTTCCCGGTCGTGCACCCGCATGAGGAACTGATGGCCGCGATACGCAGCGGTGCCCGTCCCTCGTTGCGCACCGCGACCGTTTTCGTCTTTGCTGCGGCCAGGGAGCCGAAGTCGAGCGCGGTCGGGTCCAGGACGATCGAGGGCCGCGCCGTGTAGGTCCAGACCGCCCAGGCGGCACCGCCGGCCGCGAGCAGCCCGAAGGCAATCACGAAGATCGCACCGCGTCGCACCTGAGCCATCGGCGCGGCGCCCTACGGAACCTGCGTGCCGGACAGGCGAACCTGGGCCTGGGCTTGTTGCGGGTCGTTCGAGTGTATGATTACAATCCGATCGATCGGGCCGCGGTAGATGCCGTGGGCGTCCGGATCGTACTGCACGCGAAGCACTGCCCGCTCTCCTGGCCGCAGGCGCGCAGACCACCCGACCGGCCATTCGCCGTGTCCTCGCATGCCAAACCACGGTCCCTCCTTGCCGTCCACGATCAGGGCCGCCCTGGTGCAGCCGCACGAGGTTTCCATCTCGTTGACTACCAGATCTGCTTCGCCGCCGTTCGCCGCCGCCAGCTCCACGGTTACGGTGCCCTTGGCCTGGCTCACCTGTCCGAGTTCGTAGGTGCTTGGGGAAACGCGGAGCACCGGGGTCCGGCTGGCTCCGCCAGCCCCGGGTCTGCCCGTCATGCCGGGTAGGGACTGCCAGCGCGCCGCCAGGAAGAGACCGGTCAGCACGAGGACCGCCGCGGCCCCGAGCATCACCAAACCGACCCAGCGCACCTTCTTGCGGCCTCGCTGGTTCCGCTGCCGGCCCGCCTGGCCGTGAACCTTGCCTGTGTTCTTGTTCATGCTGTCGCCCCGTTCTCCCATTGCTGCGATACCCCCCCCGCCCCCGGGGAGGGTATCGGGTTTGGGGCAATCATAGCACCGCGGCCCGCGTTTGACACTCCCCGCCCCGGCCAGTACGCTATCCGAGGTCGCCCCAACTACGACGATGGCCCTCTTGCAGGAATTCCGCGGGTTCACACGCAACGCGCGCCTGTTGCTTGCGACCGCCTTCCTTGTCGGCTTGAGCATGGCCGTGGGCGGCCTGTTCCTGAACTTCTACCTGCAGAGCATGGGTCTCTCGCAGCAGTTCATAGGGCTCGCCAACGCGCTGCCTTCATTGGTCCTCGTCGTGGTTGGATTGCCGGCGGGCAGGCTCATTGACCGGTACGGGCCGAGATGGGGGCTGCTGGTTGGGACCGCGTCCGCGTCCGCAGCCGGGTTCGGGTTCGCGCTCACAAGCGTGCCCGCGGCACTGCTTGCGTTTGCCGTGATCCAGGGAGTGGGCGCGGCCTTCGGGTTCATAAGCATCGCGCCGTTCCAGATGGCCAACAGCAGCGAGCGCGAGCGTGTTGCGCTGTTCAGCGCGCAGGCCGCCCTGATAACCGGCACCGCCTTTCTGGGCAACCTGGTTGGCAGCCGCCTGCCCGCGGCTTTCGGAGGATGGCTTGGCGTGCCGGCCGAGGCGCTGCTTTCTCTGAGGCTGACGATGCTGATCGTCGCCGCCCTTTGGGCGCTTGCGGCGCTACCGATCGCGCTCACCGGCCCGAGCGCGCCGGGACTGCCAGGAGCCCTGCCCGCCGGGCCGCAACCGGACTGCACAGGAAAGCCACCCCGCAGGCGCCTGCTGTCCAATCCCGGGACGGTAGGCCGGCTGCTCCTGCCCGCGTTCCTGATCAGTCTTGGGGCCGGGCAGACGATGCCGTTTCTCAATATCTATGTTGCGGGCAAGTTCGGCGTGGACTTCAGGTCTCTCGGGGTCTTCTTTGCGCTGGGCGCGTTGGGGACGACACTGGCCACCCTGGCGCAGCCGGTGCTGGCCGCGCGCGTGGGCAAGGTCCAGTCGGTGCTGATCGTGCAGGCGGCCTCGATCCCGTTTCTGCTGATCCTGGGCTTCGTGCCCGTGTTCTGGCTCGTCGCCATCTCATTCGTGGTGCGCACCGCGCTGATGAACATGGGCAACCCGGTCTACCAGGCCTTCGCGCAGGAGCAGATCCCGCCCGGCGAGCGCGCGACCTACAGCAGCCTTTCCGCCATCGCCTGGAGCCTGGGCTGGGCCCTCGGCTCGGCGTTCAGTGGATGGTGGCGCGGACTGGCCGGATTCGAGGCAGGGTTCAACACGATGTTCGGGCTGATGACCGTCCTATACGTCACGGCGATTGCGCTGATGTATGTGTTCTTCGTGAGAAGGGGCGCTACCTGACCCTAGGTCAGAGGAAGTCTGGCCTACGGCGCGGCGGTGCACCTCATCCCGATCTCGCGCCAGGGATACCCCGGCAGCAAGGGGACAGGTGTGTAGCGGGCCCCTGCGGCCATCAGTTCCATCTGCTTGATTCGCTCAGTGGTCAGCGGGTGCGTTGACAGGTAGGATGCCACTTGGGATGCCGCGGCTCCATCCCTGTTGAGGCGCCGCAGGAAGCCGATCATCCCGTTTGAGTCGATGCGCGCTGCCTGTAGCAGCTCCATGCCGTCACGGTCGGCGGTCTCCTCGTCCTGGCGCCGGTAGCGCAGCTCGCCAAGCGTCCCCGCCGTTTCCAATGCCTGCCCCAGCCCGCCGGCGTCGCCCACCAGCAAGCTCAGCAGCGCCCTCATCGAGACCTCTCGGAACAGCGCCTTTGTGCCGTGGCGATGACGGACGTGCTGCATCTCGTGGGCCAGCACCCCGGCCAGCTCGGCCGGGGTCTGCGTCGCCCGCAACAGACCCAGGTGGATGATCAGGTATCCCCCGGGCGCCGCGAAGGCGTTGGCCGTGGGCTCGTCCACCACGGTGATCCGATAGTTGTAAGGGCCCACCGGGCCGGCCGCGGCCAGCCGGGCTACGATCTCGCCCAGGGCGGCGTCGCGCGCTGGATCCGTGCAACGACGGTTGGGGGGCGCCAGGGACTCCATCGCTGCCTGGCCCAGCCGTTCTTCCCACGCCGGCGGCATTTGCTCGGCGGCCAGGTCGGCCAGCGCCGGGATGCCCCACGCGTAGATGGCGAGCCCGACGATGACCGCTCCGGCTCCGGCCAGCAGGACAATGCCGGCCCAGTGCCGCCGCCTGAACGCGGGAAGGAGGTGCCTGGCCGCGGCCGGGGCTACCCCGCGGATCGCGGAGAGGAACGCCTCATCGGAGACCACGAGCGTCTCGGAGGGCTCCGGGCTCCGTTCGAGCCTGATCTGCTCCCCGGGCAGCGCTCCCTGCGCCAGACGGAGCTGCTCGTACGGCCACCAGAGAAACGCGCCCTCTTCGGTGACCAGACGCAGGCCCGTGGCCATCACCGTGATGGTGACGGGCCTGCGAAGAGCGGTCCTGCCGTCGTAGTAGGAACCCGGCCACGTAGTGCTCAGGCGCGTCCGCATCGGCGGCGGCGCCAGGGTTCCTACCAGCCCGGGGCCAGGCCCGGGAAGTCGAGGCCCAGGAAGTCGGCGATCGCCTCACCCGTGGGCGAAGCCGCCTGGGCTTCCTGCCGGATCGCGTCCATCTCTAGCGGGCCCTCGACGGCGAGCGTGTTGCACAGGAACCGGATGTTACGGGCCCGCACCCACGAGAGCGCCAGTCCCAGTGTGATTACCAACAGCAGCCCGTTGCCCAGGGAGAGCCGGAACAGCCGGCCCCCTGTTACGGTACAGCGGAACCGCGCGGATGCGAACGCGGTGTGCTCCCACATGTACCGCTGCCGATGCGCGGCAAACCAGAACCAGTAGAGCCCCAGGGTCAGCGGCGTCAGCACGACTGCCAGGAGGAAGCGGCCGAACAGGTCCGCGCCGCTCCCGTCGAACTCGAACCGCTGAGTCCCGTAGTAGGTGTCCCCGATCAGAAACCGCCACATGTCGTTGTAGAAGAACGGGTAGTACAGGCCGAACGTAATAACGGTCAACAGGGCCCCACGGACGAACATCTTCACGAACGCTCCGGTCTGCCCTCGGAACGAGAACCGGATGCCCCGCCACGACGCGCGGCTCAGGCGGTACCTTCGCGACCCGGCAATGGCCACCGGGACCACCACGAGCATGACCAGGTAGATGAGGAGCGTGGCCAAGGCGACGGTTTCGGGCCGTGCTCCAAAGAGCTGGAGTAGGGCCAGGCCGATTGCGCCCAGCACGACCAGTCCCAGCGTCTTGAGGAATCCAACCAGCAGTTCCACGCCCGTGCCGTGATAGGCGAACCGGTCGCCGTCGAACTCCATCTGGCTGTGGAGGAAGCGCTGCACCCTGACCTTGCCCCAGAAGTAGTAGATTCCCAGGGTGACTATGCTCAGGAGCAGGTTGACGATGTGGATCCCGAAGAGGGTTACGCCATCGCCGTGGAACGAGAGTTTCGACTCCTGCCTGCCCGCGGGGCCGACCCGCGCGATGTCCATGCCGCGGAGTTCGGCGGACACTCAGGCAACCCCTGCGGCAGGTTCGGTGCCCGCCAGATTACCCCGCAAACGCGCCCGGGGAGGGGTTTGCCTCACCGCGCAAGAAATATTGCCGATCATGCAGCGTTACCTGGTCCGCCGCGCGCTTGTCACCATACCCATCCTGTTCGGCATCACGGTGATGAGCTACTTCATCATGTCGCTGACGCCCGGCGATCCCGTGCAGATGTTGATCAACCCCGGCATGAGCCAGGCGGACGTCGAGATCAAGCGGCGTGCCCTGGGTTTGGACCGGCCGGTTCACGTACGCTACGCGAAGTGGCTCAACGAGCTGGTCCGCGGCAACCTCGGGTTCTCCTACAGCACGGGCGCTCCGGTCACGAAGAGGGTTGGCGAGCGGGTGGCGCCTACGCTTACGCTGACCGTCACCGCGCTGGCGCTTTCCTACTTGATCGCGATTCCCATTGGCGTGGTGGTTGCCACGCGGCGGTACACGTGGATTGACTATGCGGCCACCTTTCTCGCCTTCCTTGGCATCAGTCTGCCCACCTTCTTCCTGGGGCTGGCCGGCATCTACGTGTTTGCGCTGCGGCTTCGATGGCTGCCCGTGGGCGGGACGATGACCCTCGGCGGCGAGGGGGGATTGCTCGATCTGCTCCAGCACTTGATCCTGCCCGCTTCGGTCCTGGCCGTGGCCGGAGCAGGCGCCCTCACCCGGTACGTGCGGTCGAGCATGCTGGAGGTGCTGGGGCAGGACTTCGTCCGAACCGCCCGCGCCAAGGGGCTCGCCGAGGCCACCGTTCTGCGGCGGCACGCGCTACGCAATGCGCTGATCCCGGTCGTCACGCTTGCCGGGCTGCAGATCCCGGCCCTGCTGGGCGGCGCGGTGATCACCGAGCAGATATTCGAATGGCCGGGCATGGGACGCCTCACCATCGAGGCGATCAACCAGCGCGACTACCCCGTGTTGATGGGCATAACCCTGATCACCGCGCTGTTGGTGACGCTGGGCAACCTGCTGGCCGACATCACCTACTCGTTGGTTGACCCGCGCATCCGCTATGAGTGAGTGGGCTCCCTCACGGACCGCCTCCTTCTGGTCGCTTGCCCTGCGCCGGTTCATGCGCCACCGGCTCGCGGTCGTTGGGATCGTCGCGCTGGGGATGCTAGCCATCATGGCGCTGGCCGCACCCCTGCTGGCGCCGCACAGCCCTACGGCGATTGATCCTACCACCTTCCAGGGGCGGCCATCCTCCGTGCATCTCCTCGGAACCGACAGCGTTGGCCGGGACGTCTTGAGCCGCCTGATCTATGCGGCGCGCGTCTCGCTGAGCGTGGGGATCTTGGCCGTCACGATGTACGTCCTCATCGGCACTTCGGTGGGCGCGATTGCCGGGTACTACGGGGGAACCGTGGATCTGGTGTTGAGCCGGATTATGGACATCATGCTCTCGTTCCCGCCGCTCATCATCATTCTGTTCGCGGTCAGCGTCTTCGGCAGGCCGAGCCTTTGGAACGTCATCATCGTGCTGGGCCTGCTGGGATGGCCTGCCGTGGCCCGCCTGGTGCGCGGACAGGTGCTGGCGCTGCGCCAGCAGGAGTTCGTGCAGGCGGCCCGCGCAATCGGCGCGTCGGATCCCGCGGTCGTCACACGCCACCTGCTGCCCAACGCGATGGCCCCGGTGCTCGTTGCCGCGACCTTTGGGACGGCCAACGCCATCCTGGTGGAGGCGGCGCTGTCCTTCCTG
>CAYLKW010000082.1:1851-10121 GCA_964384245.1 uncultured bacterium | reverse complement strand
GTGGATCCGCCGTCGGTGCCCAGCACGACCGTGACTATCACGCCCAGGACGGGCCCGCACTTCGTCGGGTCTGCGTCGCCCGTGGCCGTCAATGTCGCGCCAGCGGCGATCCCCGCAAGCGTGATATCCCAGCACGAAACATCGTCCTCGGGCGCTGTGAACCCGACTTCGAGGGGAGCAGCTAAGCCCACGAACGTCCCGTACTGCTGGTAGTAGGCCCAGGACATGGTCTTGAGTTCCTGCAGCAGGTTGTCGCCCTCGGCCACGAAGGCGTTCCGCCGCGCGCCCAGGTACCTGGGCACCGCAAGGGCGATCAGGATACCGAGGATGGCGAGCACGACGACCAGCTCGATGAGCGTGAAGCCGCGCTGCCCCCTCTTCTTCCAGAAGTACTTCATCATCGCCTATCCCTCCCTCGAGTTCTGCATGAGTGCTTGCTGTCTTGGTGCGATACGATCATGCCAGGGGTACTGCGTCCGTGCACTTCCTTCGTGCCTTGCGCTTCTGCCCTCTTCCACCACCTCCTTGCTGTTGCCGCGTCGCCGCGGCGAGCGCCTTTCAACTTGGGATATGCCCACCCCGCGTGCTCCGTAGTCAGGGGTGAGGTTCGGGATCTTCTAGTAAAGTTCCCTCCAGTTCCGGTACACACCGCGCCGCCGCTGCCGGGTCGCGCGTGTAGACCCACACCACCTCCCGGGCGACCTGCTGGAGAAACCCGGGCGCGGCGGTCATCCGGTCCCACTCGTCCTGGGTGTAGACAAGCACATCCGCCGGCACCGGCAGGCCGGTGGTATCCCAGGCGGCGCTCCGCCGCTCCCAGGGAACGCGGGAGTGCGCTGTCAGGACGACCAGGTCCAGGTCGCTGCCGACGCCCCAGTCGCCGCGCGCGTAGGAACCGAAGTAGCCGATGCGCAGGACCTCTGCTCGCGCCGACGCCTCGGCGAGCGCCCAGTGCCGGACCGCGCGGTCAACCTGATCGGCGTCCGGCCATCTCAGCACTGACGAACTCAGCGATCTCACGGGCATACCGGATGGCCTCTTCGCTGTGGAGCGTCCCGAAGTGCTGGAACGGCGCCCCCTCCGGATGGCTGTTCGGGTATCGCGGGGGGATGTAGTAGCCGTCCAGAACGCGGGCCTTCTCGACCAGATCATCCTGGACCGAGACCTTCGCCGGAAGCTCTCTCAGCAGACGTGCTATCACGTGACCGCGGGCCTCCTGGCCGAGCGACAGGTGGAGCGCCTTCACCGCCTTCTCGGCGGCCTGTTGCGCGGCGAAGCAGGCCCACTCATGCCGGCCCGCCCGGCGGGAATCGTCCGCCTGCTCGAGATCCCTGACCCCCTGCTCGTACCAGTCCCGGGCACGATTCGGCATCGGCCCTACCGGGGCCCGGTGGCGAGCTGGAAGATGGGCATGTACAGCGAGATGACCATCGCGCCCACGACCACGCCCATGAAGATTATGAGGATCGGCTCGAGCATCGAGGTGAGCCCGGCCACCATCGTCTCGACCTCGACGTCGTAGAAGTCGGCCACCTTCTCGAGCATCTGGTCGAGCGCGCCGGTCTCCTCCCCCACCTTGGCCATCTGCACCACCATCGGAGGGAAGACGCCCGAGAACTGCAGCGGGATCGCGATGGTCTGCCCCTCGCGGATGCTGGTGCGTACCGCGTCGATCGCGTTGCCGATCACCACGTTGTCAATCGCCTTGGCGACCACCTCGAGGGCCTGCATGATCGGCACGCCGCTGCTGATGAGGGTGCCCAGCGTGCGGGTGAACCGGGCGACCACGATCTTGCGGTTCAGTTCGCCCAGCACGGGCATCTTCAGCCTAAAGCGGTCGTAGCGCGCCCGGCCCGAAGGGGTCTGCAGGTAGCGGCGCAACCCGTACACCCCGCCGGCGAGAACGGCGAAGATCACGTACCAGTACGAGCGGATCGCCACGGAGAACGCCATGGCCAGCTGCGTGGGCAGCGGAAGCTGGCCCGACCCGCCCAGCTCCCGAAACAGGTTCTCGAACTGCGGCAGGATGACGATTGTCATGAAGAACAATCCGCCCAGCGCCGCGCAGGTCAGCAGCACCGGGTACATCATCGCCGAGCGGATCTTCGAGCGCAGCGCCTGCTCCTTCTCGAGATACGTGGCCACGCGGTTGAGCACTTCGTCTAGCACACCGCCGGTCTCGCCGGCCTTCACCATGTTGACATACAGCGCCGAGAACGCCTTGGGATGCTTGCCCATCGCGTCCGAGAGCGGCCTGCCGGCCTCGACGTCGGCGCGCACCCCGGCGATGATCTCCCGCAGGCGCTTGTTGCTGGACTGCTGCTCCAGGATCGTGAGCGTGCGCACCAGCGACAGCCCCGCGTTCACCATCGTGGCGAACTGCCGGCTGAAGATCGCCAGGTCCTTCAACCCGACCCCGAAAAGGCCTTGCAGGGACTGGAAGACGTCGGCGCGCTCGACCGTGCGCTCCAGGTGCGTGATGAAGAAGCCCATGTCGCGGAGCCGGTCCACGACCATGGCGTCGCTGTCGGCCTCGATGACGCCCGAGATCAGGCGCCCGCTATTGTCCTTGGCGCTGTAGCGAAAGACTGCCATGGCGGCGCCTACCCCCTCGTGTTGCGGCCAGCCTGCTCGACTTCGCCGCCGCCCTCTCGAATCATCTTGCGCAGCTCCTCGGTGTGGATGGCCCGGCTGAGCGCGTCCTCCATCGTGATCATCTTCCGCAGGCACAGGTCGCGCAGTGACTGGTCCATCGTCTGCATCCCGTGCTGCCCGCCGGTCTGAATCGCCATCTCGATCTGGTGCGTCTTGGCCTCCCGTATCAGGTTGCGGATCGCCGGCGTGGCCAGCATGATCTCCACGGCCGGGATTCGCCCTATCTCATCCAGGGCAGGCCAGGTCTGCCCGCTGGCGCTGCCGAGGCGCGGCTGCCTCGCTGCTGCCGGACGGCCTTCAACCCGCCCCTTGTACCGCGCGTTGGGGAGCAGTTGCTGCGAGACCACCGACTCGAGCACCATCGAGATCTGGATGCGAATCTGCTGCTGCTGGTAGGGCGGGAAGACGTCAATGATCCGGTCTATGGACTGCGCGGCGTTGGCCGTGTGCAGGGTGGCGAAGACCAGGTGGCCGGTCTCGGCTATCGTCAGCGCCGCCGAGATCGTCTCGAGGTCGCGCATCTCGCCGATCAGCACCACGTTGGGGTCCTCGCGCAGCACCGCGCGCAGCGCCGCCGGGAACGACTGCGTGTCGAACCCCAGCTCGCGCTGGTTGACGATGCTCCTTCTGTGCTGGTGGAGGTACTCGATCGGGTCCTCTACGGTCACGATGTGGACGCTGCGCTCGCTGTTGATGAAGTCAATCATCGAGGCCAGCGTCGTGGACTTGCCGTGTCCGGTGGGCCCGGTTACGAGCACCAGCCCGCGGGGCTTTCGGGTCAGTTCCTTCAGGGCAGGCGGGAGGTTGAGGACCTCCACCGTCGGGATCGTCATCGGGATCACACGGATCGCGATCCCAACCGCGCCCCGCTGCCGGTAGATGTTTACTCGGAACCGGCCCAACCCGGGCACGCCGTAGGACAGGTCGAGTTCCCAGAACTTCTCGAACTTCTGCTTCTGGAAGGTGTTGAGCATGCTGTAGCCGAGCTGGAAGGTGTCCTCCGCCGAGAGGATCTCGTGGTGCTCCATCGGCGCGAGCCGGCCCCATAGACGCATCGTGGGCTTGATCCCAGACGTCAGGTGCAGGTCCGACGACTGGGCGGTGACGACCTCGCGCAGCAGATCCTCGATGTGCATGGCAGCCCCCTATTCGACGAACACGACGCGGAGCAGTTCCTCCAACGAGGTCGCCCCGGCCAGCACCTTGGCCACGCCGTCCCCGTGCAGCGTGCGCATCCCCGCGGCCACCGCGCTCTGCTTGAGGACGTCCGCCGAGGACTCCTTAACGACCAGCGCACGGATCGCGTCGTCCATCATCATGATCTCGAAGATCCCGATGCGCCCCTTGTAGCCGATGTGGTTGCACCGGTCGCAGCCCTTGGGTCGGTAGATGACCGGCGGCGGGTCGTCCGGGCCTGCCAGGCCGTAGCGCACCGACACCTCCGCCGGGGGCGTGTACGCCTCGCGGCAGTTCTGGCAGAGCAGCCGCACCAGGCGCTGCGCGACCACTCCGATCACCGAAGAGGACACCAGGAACGGCTCCACGCCCATGTCCGTCAACCGTGCCACGGCCCCGGGCGCGTCGTTGGTGTGCAGCGTGGAGAGCACCAGGTGGCCTGTCAGCGCCGCGTGGATCGCAATGCGCGCGGTCTCCTCGTCGCGTATCTCCCCCACCATTATAATGTCCGGGTCCTGCCGCAGGAAAGAGCGCAGGCCGGTGGCAAAGGTCAGGCCCGCCTTGGGGTTTATCTGGACCTGGTTGATACCGGCGAGCTGATACTCGACCGGGTCCTCGATGGTGATGATGTTGACGTCGGTCTTGTTCAGCCGGTTGAGGATGGCGTACAGACTGGTGGTCTTGCCGCTGCCGGTCGGGCCTGTGATCAGGATGATCCCGTAGGGCTTGGTGACCAGCGACTCGAACCGCGGCAGATCTGGCCCCAGCAGGCCGAGCTTGTCCACCCCGACCAGCGCCGCCCGCTTGTCCAGGATCCGCATGACCACCTTCTCGCCGAACACGCCGGGAATGCTGGAGACGCGCAGGTCGATCTCCCGGTTGTCCACGCGCAGCTCGATCCGGCCGTCCTGCGGCGCGCGCCGCTCGGCGATGTTCATGTTGGCCATGATCTTGATGCGGCTGGTGGTCGCGGCCTGCACGTGCTTGGGTGCGGTCATGACGCTGTAGAGCGTGCCGTCAATGCGGTAGCGGATGCGGAGCTGCTTCTCCTGCGGTTCCACGTGGACGTCGCTGGCGCCCTGGCGGATCGCCTGGACCAGCATCAGGTTCACCAGGCGCACCACCGGGGCGTCCTCAACGATCTCACGCAGCCGATCGAGGCCCGGCTCCTCCTCTCCCACCTCCGAGGGGCGGATCTCCTGAATGACCTGGTCCAGGGTGCCCTCCAGGGCCGGGTACTGGTTGACGGCGTGTTGGAACCCCTCGGGCGTGATCGCGGCCGGCACCAGGTCATGCTCCACCACGCGCCGGATGTCGTCCAGGGCCACCACGTCCAGCGGGTCCACCATCCCCACCACGAGGGCGTTTCCCTCGCGGCGTAGCGGGATGACCTGGTAGCGTCGAATCAGCGTCTCGGGGAGAGCCGTCAGCACCTCCTCGGGAATCCCAATCGCCTGCACGTGGACGTACTCGATCCCAATCTGGCTGGCCACGGCCTTGGAGATGGCCTCCTGGGTGGTCAGCCCACGGCCCACGAGCACCTTGCCGAGCCGGTCGCCGCTGGCGTGCTGGACGGCCAGCGCCTGCTCGAGCTGGGCGCTCGTGATCAGCCCGGCCTCCACCAGTATCTCGCCGAGCCGGACCCGGCGCCGCGAGGTCGGGCTCCTAGAGGGCCTCATTGCGCTCCATCAGCATAACGATGTGCGCCTTGTGCAACATCAACACGCTGGCATCGTAGAGCAGCCGGTCGTCGAGGGAGTAGACCCGCGCCGAGGTGATCGCCAGGAAGTCCTTGGCCTGGTTCAGCCGGTCGGAGAGCCGGGCGGTGGCCGGCAGGTGCAGCTCGCCCTCGATCCTGTGCGCCGCCGTGAAGATCACTACCTGTTCGCGATCCAGTTCCACTTTCATCGAGCAGCTCCCCTTCCCTCGGCGGCCAGCTCGGCTGACCGGGGACGCTCCACCAAGCGCTGGATGCCCTTGAGACTCAATCCCCGCTCCACCATGGCCTTCACCCACCGGATGCGATCAACGTCCTCTTCGCTGTAGAGCCGGTGACCTCCCCCCGTGCGTGCCGGGACAAACAGATTGTACTGGTCTTCCCACGCGCGGATGCGCCTGGGGTTGACGCCGGTCAAGTGCGCCACCGTCCGTATGGGGTAGATGGGCGCGCGCTTGTCCACAATCATCGGCCTCTCCCTCCGTTTCCACCGACCCCTCCCACGCGTGGCCCGGCGAGCGCCTCGCGCTGCGGGCGGAACCCGTGGTCGCGCAGGAAGGAGTAGATCTCCTGGAGCTTCGAGAAGCCTTGGTAGTCGGGGCGGTACTCTTGCTCCAGCTTGTAGTCCAGTTCCACCAGCTTGTTCAGCGTCACGAAGAACGCGTACTGAACGATGTTGGAGGCCGCCTCGGGCGCGTCGCGGTTCTTGTCCACGAACAGGTTGAGGATGTCCACCTTGGGCAGATCCCTGGTGTCGAAGCCCTCGGCCTTGGCTCGGGACTCGATCAACTGCCGCAGGTCGGCGGTGGCCTTCCAGTCCTTGGCGAGCACCATGGCGACGTCCAGGTCGTACTCTAGATCTCCGCTGCCCATGCTGTGGTGCATGGTGGGCCGGTTGAACGGGTTGAAGATCTCGGTCTCCTCCGCCGGCCGCTCGTCCAGCCGGCAGCCCTCCTTGTCCAGTGGCGAGATCGCGAAGACCGGGCAGTTGAGTTCCAGACTGAGCTCGGCCAGCGCCGTGGAGACCATGTCCGTCCGGGCCTTCCAGTCGTCCACGTAAGCGGAGAGCGGGATCTTCTGGAGGTAGTCGAAGAACAGCACGATGTCCTGCGTCTGGAACTCCTGCATCAGGTTGTGGGCGTGGGCGCGGATGCGGTCCAGCGTCTCCTTGCGGCCTGCCTCCACCAGGTACAGGTACGGCGCGTAGCGGCCCAGCGAGCCCCGGGCCTCGCCTACCTTCTCGGCCACTGACTCGCCGTCCCCGTTGCCTCCCATCAGGACCGTGGTGGGGTTGATGCCGACCTCCTTGGCTATCAGCCGGGCAGCCAGCACGCGGCGCGTCTGCTCCCAGGTGTAGAACAGGACCGGCACCTTGTGGTTGGCCGCCACGTGCACCGCCATGTCCAGGGCGAAGTTGGTCTTGCCACGGCGGGGGGCGCCGGCCAGACCGTAGTAGAAACCCCGCCGCAGGCCCGAGAGCAGGGTGTTGAGCCGTTCGAATGGACTGATCGAGTACCCCAGGATTCCGTTCGTCATCGCCGGCCTGGCGTCAATCATCGGGCCGAGCGTCTCCGAGATCGGCGCGACCTGGCGGCGCGTTCTCCTCCGCTGGATCTCGAGCAGTTGGTGGATCGCGTCGGTGGTGAACTGCACAATGTCGGTCTGCTCCTGGTTGCGGCGGTAGAGGTAGCTCCCAAAGGCTTCGTGGACGCGGGCCAGCAGTTCGCGGCTCTCCCTGGCCTTCAGTTCCTCCACGTACCCCAGCAGATCTCCGGCGTTGGGCGGCGGGAGCAGCAGGACCGATGCGAGGTACTGCTCCATCTCAGGGGTCAGGAGGCCGCGATCAACCAGCTCCGTGCGCAGCCCGGCTTCATCCAGCACGACGGTCGTGGCGTGCGCGTCAATCGTCGCCTTGGCCAGCCGGCGCGCCTGCGGTGAGACGAGCTGGTCAACGTGGAACCCCTCGTTGCTCGCCAGCGTCAGCAGGTGCCGGTCCCTGATCAGCCCGCTCAGCAAACGCGTTTCCATCTGGTAGATTTCCACGATTCCTCCGCAGAAGTTCTCCCGACGCTGTCTTGCGCCGGGTCCCACCCTGTGGTATTGTCGTTGCAATCTCTGCGATGGGCAAGTCAGAATATGCCCAGAAGTTTGATGGACTAGTCCCGTAAGGGCAAACCCGGAGCGATCCGGGGACGCAAAGCCACGGGACCGGCGGCAGAAGCCTTCGGTCGGCCGGGTTGCCGGTGATGGACGTGACGAGTGACGAGACGGGCCTGGGGGCCCTGAAGACCGCCTCAGGACTGTCGGGCGAGAACCTCACCCTCGAGCGGGCCGCCGCCTACGGCCGGGCCCGGCTTCTCGCGCGCACGGGCTGCTGGGCCGAAGCCCGCGATGCATATCAGCAGCTCATCGCCCTCGATCCCAACGAACCCTGGATATACTGGGACCTGGCCGAGGTCCACCGGGCGCTGGACGACCGCCACGAGACCGGCCTGGCCCTGCTCACCGCCGCGGACAAGCACCTCTCCCGCGGGGAGACCGACAAGGTCCTGCGCGCTTACCAGCAGGCGGCGGCGGTTGCGCCCAATGATCCCCAGGTGCAGGCCAAGATCGGCGAGCCTGCCGCGGCGGAACCCCCCCCTCCCCGGAACCCCCTATCATGGATGGACCGGCTCTCGTGAGTGAGTCGGCTCCGGCAGCCGGCCCGCCGGATGCGGCCGCC
>CAYLKW010000082.1:0-1841 GCA_964384245.1 uncultured bacterium | reverse complement strand
CAGGTGCAGGCCAAGATCGGCGAGCCTGCCGCGGCTGAACCCCCCTCCTCCCCGGAACCCCCTATCATGGATGGACCGGCTGCCTTGAGTGAGCCGGTAGCAGCAGCGGGCCCGCCGGCCGCGGCCGCCCGAGCGCCGCGAGGCCGCGTTGTGGGAAAGGGCAACACCCTGGGCCAGGTGCTGTTGGACCTGGGCATCATCAACGAGGCGCAGTTGACCGAAGCGCTGGAGATCCAGGCGCGCACGGGCGAGCGGATCGGCCATGTCCTGCTGGAGATGGGCACGGCCACCGAGGCCGACCTGGCCCGCGGCATGGCCGAGCAGTGGGGCTACCCCTACATGGCGCTGGCCGATACCAAAGTGGACACCGAGATCGCCAAGCTCATCCCGCACGCCCTGGCGGTCCGTCACAAGTGCGTGCCGCTGGAGAAGCGCGGCGGAAGACTGCTGCTGGCGATCGCGGATCCCCTCAACGTCATTGCTGTGGACGACGTGCGCCTGATCACCGGGCTCGAGGTGGACCTGGCCGTGGCCACCGAGGAGGACATCTCCTCGGCGCTGGCCCGGACCTACCAGTTTGGCGACGCGATCATCGAGCGGGTGATGCGGGAGACGGTGCCCGACTTCGCCGTCGAGATCGGCGAGGAGGACCCCTCGCTGGAGCAGCTCAAGGCCCTGACCGAAGAGGCGCCCGTGGTCAAGATGGTCAACCTGATCATTGACGAGGCGGTCAAGCAGGGCGCCAGCGACATCCACATCGAGCCGCAGCGGACGGGCGTCTGGATCCGCTACCGGGTGGACGGCGTGCTGCGCGACGTGATGAACCCGCCCAAGCACCTCAAGGCCGCGCTGGCTTCCCGCCTGAAGATCATGGCGGAGATGGACATCGCCGAGCGGCGGAGGCCTCAGGACGGCCGCATCCACTTGATCGCCGACGGCCGCAGCGTGGATCTGCGCGTCTCGACGCTGCCCACGATGTTCGGCGAGAAGGTCGTAATGCGCGTGCTGGACCAGTCCTCAACCAAGATCGGCCTGCCGCGCCTGGGCTTCCAGAGCAACACCCTGGCCCTCTGGGAGAGCGCCGTCAGCAAGCCCCACGGGATGGTATTGGTCACCGGTCCGACCGGCAGCGGGAAGACCACGACGCTCTACGCGACGCTGGGCAAGCTGAACACCCTGGATCGGAACATCGTGACGATCGAGGACCCGGTGGAGTACCAGTTGTCGCGGGTCAACCAGGTCCAGGTCCACGCCAAGGCCGGGCTCACCTTTGCGGGTGGGCTGCGCAGCATCCTCCGGCAGGACCCGGACATCGTGATGGTGGGCGAGATCCGCGACCGCGAGACCGCTGAGATCGCGGTGCAGGCCGCGCTGACCGGTCACCTGGTCCTCTCCACGCTTCACACAAACGACGCGGCGGGCGCCATCACCCGGCTGGTGGACATGGGCATCGAGCCGTTCCTGATAAGCTCCTCGGTGATCGCGGTGCTGGCGCAGCGCCTGGCCCGTACCATCTGCCCTCGCTGCAAGGTGGCATACTCGCCGCCGACCGAGGCCCTGGGCCGGCTGGGCGCCGATGCTCGCCTGGATCCTGGCGTGGTCTTCTACAGGGGGCAGGGCTGCGATCACTGCCGGGGCAACGGCTACCGGGGGCGCATAGGCGTATACGAACTGCTGGTCATCTCGGATACGATCCGCAGCATGGTCGTCCAGCGCGCCTCGTCCACGGAGATCAAGGCCCAGGCGATCCGTGAAGGGATGCGTACGCTGCGGGACGACGGCCTCGAGAAGGTTATGGCCGGCATCTCGACGATAGACGAGATACTGCGGGTCGTGTACGT
>CAYLKW010000081.1:3953-10310 GCA_964384245.1 uncultured bacterium | reverse complement strand
GCGCCAGCCAGCGCCGCCAGCGCTGCCACTGGCTGCGCGGCAGATCGCTCATTGCGACTCCCCTGTGTCCCGATCGTCCTTGCGGAGATCCCGGTGCCTGACGCGAACCCGGTAGCCGCCGCGGCGGAGGTGTCGCGCCAGTTCCTCTCCCAGAACCACGGAGCGGTGGCGACCGCCGGTGCATCCCAGACCGATGGTCAGGTGGTTCTTGCCCTCGGCAACGAACTGCGGCAGCAGGTAGTCGCCGAACTCGTTCAACCGCGCGAGGAAGTCGCGGGTCTGCGGCTGGTCCATCACGAACTTCCGGACGCGCGCGTGGGTGCCGGGCAGGGGACGGAGCGCCGGCCGGTAGTGGGGATTGGGCAGAAACCGCACGTCGAGGATGAGGTCGGCATCAATCGGGATGCCGTACTTGTACCCAAATGTGACGACGCTGACCTCGAGCGGTCGTCGGGGAGTACGGGCGCGCCGGTAGGCAGAGGCGATCTCGTCGCGCAGCTCCCTGACCGTCAGGGCGGAGGTGTCAACAACACGGTGGGCGCGTCCCTTCACCGCTTCTAGCCTGCGGCGCTCAGCACGGATGCCGGTGAGCACGCGCCCGGTCTGGGCCAGGGGATGCTTGCGGCGGGTCTCCTTGAACCGGCGCACCAGCACGTCGTCGGCCGCGTCCAAGAAGAGGATGTCGGCGCGCAGGCCCAGGCGGGCCACCTGATGCAAGGCCGAGAACAAGTCGTCGAAGAACTCGCCGCCCCGTATGTCAATTACGATCGCCACCCGCCGGACCTTGTCCTCGGAGTGCAGGCACAGGTCGGCAAACTTGGGGAGGAGCGCGGGCGGGAGGTTGTCCACGCAGAAGAACCCGAGATCCTCGAAGACCTTCATGACGGTGGACTTCCCTGCGCCGGAGAGACCTGTAATGATGACGAACTGCACGCCCCTGCGCCGGCGGGCGGCCGCGCGGGCAGGTGCGGTGCGCGTCTCCGCCTGGCTAGCGGCCGGCAAGGTGGCTGAGGAAGGTGCTGATGATCGCAATTAGCAGTGCCCCCATGAACGCTGCCCAGAACGAGTCTATATGCATCGGCGTGACCGCGGCGACCAGGTACAGCATCAGCGCGTTCACCACCAGCGTGAACAGCCCCAGGGTCAGGATGTTCAGCGGCAGCGTAAGGACCAGGAGAACCCAGCGGATCGAGGCGTTCACCAGGCCCAGCACCAGTGCCGCGATTAGGATGCTCTCTGTGTCGGGCAAGCGGATGCCCGTAACGATCTTTGTCGTGACGAAGATGGCGATGGCGTTGAAGATCCAGCGCAGAAGGAACCCGCCGAGCATCGCACCCTCCCTGGCCCGCTCGTGGCTTCCCGCGGGCGAGATCCCCTGGTCTACTACTACAGCAGCCCCCGCAGGACCTCCGGCACCCGAGCGGGCAGCGCAACCATTGAGACGCCGGCGGCCTCCAGGGCCTCGATCTTGGCCTGCGCCGTCCCCTCGCTCCCGGAGATCACCGCGCCCGCGTGGCCCATGCGCTTGCCCGGCGGCGCGGTCCGGCCGGCGATGTATCCTACCACCGGCTTGCGGACGGCGGCCTTGATGAAACGGGCGGCCTCTTCCTCGGCGCTGCCGCCGATCTCGCCCACCAGCACGATCGCCTGGGTCTCTGGATCCTCTGCGAAGAGCGCCACCGCCTCCTGGAACGTCAGCCCTACGACCGGGTCGCCACCCAGGCCCAGGGCGGTGCTCTGCCCGAGGCCGGCCTGCGTCAGGGAGGCCACGATCTCGTAGGTAAGCGTGCCGCTGCGCGAGACCAGCCCCACGCCTCCGGGCGAGAACAGGTGGTTCGGCATGATGCCGATCTTGCACCGCCCGGGCGAGGCCACGCCCGGACCGTTCGGCCCCAGGATGCGCACACCCGCTGCGCGTGCCGCTGCCACCATTTCGATCGAGTCGTGCACGGGGATGTGTTCCGTGATGATCACGATCGGGTCCAGCCGCGAGGCGACCGCCTCCAGCGCCGCGTCCTTGGCCATGCGCGCGGGCACGAAGACGCACGACGCGGTGGCGCCGGTCTGGGCCACGGCCTCGGCGACCGTGTCGAACACCGGGACGCCCGCGGCGGTCTGGCCGCCCTTCCCCGGCGTCATACCGGAGACAACCTTGGTGCCGAACTCAATCATCCGGCGCGTGTGGAACTCGCCCTGATACCCGGTGATGCCCTGGACCAGGACCCGGGTGCGCTCGTTCACAAGAATGGCCATCGGCCCCTCCGTGCTCTGCCTGGGCTACGGGCCCTGCAGCGCCTCCATCACCGGCCTGCCTTGCCAGTCGCCCGGTATCGGAACGCCGAGCGCCGCCAGAGCGGTCGCGGCGGTATCGAACACCACGATGCGCCGGTCCACGATCACCCCGCGCCGGGCCGCGCCGCCGAACGCCATCCACGGGATCGTCATGTCCTCGGGCCGATTCGTACCGTGGGTGATGCCGTGGCCGCCGTGGTCCGAGGTGACGATCAGCAGGGCCTGGGCCGTCACGCCGGCATCCTCAAAGGCACGCAGCAGGCGCTCGATCAAGGCAGGAACCCCGGCGATCACCCGCAGGTACTCCTCGCTCATCCAGCCGCGCCGGTGGCCTGTGTCATCCGGGTCCGCAACGTGCACGAACAGCACGGCAGGACGCTGGTCGCCGAAGAGCCGGGCGGCGACTTCCACCACGTCGGCCTGGCGGAAGCGCGGATAGACCAGGTGCTGGGCGCTCGCGACCGATCCCGGCGGCATGAAGATCATCATCTTGGGCTTGGCGACGAACGCCGCGGCCCGGCCACCCGCGCGCGTAACCTCGGTGAACATGGTGGTCCGCGCAAAGTACGGCTCGCCTATGCTCCAGTCGTTGAAGGTCACCCTGTGGACGGCCGGACCCACGCCCGAGAGCATCGAGGCGTGCGCAGGCAGGGTTGAGCTAGGGAAGATCGTCTGCGCCGTCCAGGACACGGCCCCGCGAGCGGCCATGGCCTGGGGCACCGCCGCCTGCACCGCGTCGGCGCGGGCACCGTCGAGGCTGAACACGATAACGTGCCGCGCAGGCGCCGCCGCTGGGGCGGGCTGGGCGGCCGCCCCAGCCCATGCAAACCAGACCAGCAGGGCTGCGCAGGCAAGCGCCTGCGTCATCATCCGGCGGTTCAGACCGGTCCCCACTCGCCTACCGCGCCCCGGCCGCGAGCTGCACGGCCTCCTGGGCTGCGGACTCCGGATCGGTAAGCGCGTGGATTCCCGCGGCCTCCAGAATCGCCCGGCCTTCATCCTCGTTGGTCCCGGTCAGGCGCACCACCATCGGCACCGCTGGCGGTTGCGCGGCGATCGCGCGGGCGATGTCGTCGCAGCGGGTGATCCCGCCGAAGATGTTGACGAACAGCGCACGCACTCCGCTCTTCCGCAGCACGATGCTCATTGCCTGCGCCATGTTCTCGGTGGTGGCCCCGCCGCCCACGTCCAGGAAGTTGGCCGGACGGCCGCCGAAGTGCGCGATCGCATCGAGTGTGGACATCACCAGACCGGCGCCGTTACCTATGATCGCCACGTCGCCGTCCAGCTCGACGTACGCCAGGTCCTGGCTCTTGGCCGCGGCCTCCAGCTCCGTCAGCTCCTCGTTGCGGGGCAGCCCCTCGTGCCGGAAAGTCGCATTGTCGTCAATGATGAGCTTGGCGTCAATGGCCAGCAGCGAGCCGTCCACCATGGCCAGCGGGTTGATCTCGGCTAGCTCGGCGTCCATCTCGGTGCAGACCCGCCACAGGCCGTGCGCGATCGCGGCAAATCGCAGCAGGTGCTTGCCCCCAAAGCCCAGCGACCTGCCCATCTCGCGCGCATTGTAAGGATGGAACCCGGCAGTTGGGTCAACGTGGTGCTTGACGATCTTCTCCGGCGTAGCCCGGGCCACATCCTCGATGTCAATGCCGCCGGCGGCCGAGGCGATGGCCACCAGCCGACGCGCCGCCCGGTCCACGGTGAACGCCAGGTAGTACTCGGCGCCGATCTCGGCGGCCTCGACGACCAGCAGACGGCGGACGGTCTCACCCTTGATCGTCATCCCCAGGATCTGGGCGGCCTTCTCGCGCGCCTCAGCCGGCGTCGCGGCCAGCTTGATCCCGCCCGCTTTTCCCCGGCCGCCGACCAGGACCTGCGCCTTGAGGACCAGCGGGTAGGGGATCTCGATGCCGTCGAGCTGCTCGGGTCGCTCGATGACGATGCCTTTCCGGACAGGGATCCCGTAGCGGGCAAAGATCTCTTTTGCCTGGTACTCGTGGAGTTTCATCGGGCGCTCCGGTGTGCGACCTGTTCCTAACAGCCAGCATGGTAACACGGATGGCGCGCCCCGCGCGAATGCGTTCTGGGGGCCGTCCGACGGCCGTGCTCCTTGGGGCGAGGCCATCAGCCTTCGGGAGTACATGAAGCGCGCGCTGTCCAGGCGGCGGACCGGCTAGGCGATGCCTGCCCGCTTCGTCGTCCGGCTCACCCCGAGCTTCCTGCGCGACCTCGAAGCGTTTCCCCGGGCCATTCAAGCGAATGTTCTCGAGGCGATCAAGCGCCTTGAATCCGATCCCACCGGGTGAGGTACGACATCGTGGGTTCAGACGTCGTCCTCTATCGCGTCCGGCATCGCCGGGAGATCTATCGTGAGTGAAGACGGGCGTGTAGGCGCCCCCGCCGTTTCGTGCGACGCTCGCGCGCTAGGCGCTCCGACAGAAAGACCTTCATGAGCGACTGATATGGGACGTCCCGTTCGTTAGCGATGACCCTGAGCTCCTGCAGCATCGAATCGGGCAGCCGAATCGAAATGGTGGTCGTCGAGGGCTTGAGGTTTGGGAAAGTGGCCAGAACCGCCTTGCTCCAGTCGAAGTAGTCAACAACGTCGTGGGACGCCCAGAACTCGCGCTCCTCGTCCTCCGACGCGAACCGGGGCATCGGAAGAGGCTTCTTACTCGGTTCCTTCGACTTGTGCATATAGCCTCCGATCGCGGCGACTCATATCGCGCGCCGAAATGACCCGAACCGATGTAACCCGGATGGTGAACACGACACTGAGTCGGCGACCGTCGCCGGTCTTGCCCAGGGCCGCAAACCGGGCTTCCCTCCGCGAGTGCTCTGCATCGGGCGCCAGGAGCAGCGGCCGGTTGAAGAAGACCTGCTCGCACTCAACCTGGCTCACACGGTGGCGGACCCAGTTCTTATCGGCGTTGCCGGCGTCCCACTCGAAGCCGGTGCAGTGCGCCAGGAGGTCAGGGAAGCCCGCCACGCGACTATCGTATATGTGAGAGATATACTTGTCAAGGGGTTTTACTGATCCAATTCCAACCTTCTCCTCTCTGCATTTGCCGCGAGGTCACGTACTCGTTCGGCGTTGAGCATCGCCTTGAACTCGGCCTCCCCCCACCGCAGGCGCCGGCGGACCGGCTTGAAGCGGCGCTTGAGCTTCAACACCCTCAGTCAGGGTGTTTCGGATCTATGTGAACCAGTTCACTCAAACCTTCAGGCCCCCCAGCATCTCCCGCACCGCCCCCACCGAGGCCTTGAAGGCCGCCTGCTCCGCGGCGTCGAGAGGAATCTCGATGATCCGCTCCACCCCGCCCGCGCCCAGCACCACCGGCACCCCAATGCAGATGTCGCGCTCGCCGTACTCGCCGTCGAGGTATACGCTGGAGGGAATTACGCGCTTCCGGTCGCGCAGGATCGCCTCGACCATCTCGCACACCGCCGCGCCGGCCGCGGTGAAACCGCTGGCCTTCATCAGCTCGGTGATCTCGGCCCCCCCGTGCCGCGTGCGCGCCACCACCGCCTCGACGCGCTCGGGCGCCATGAAGTGCGCGATCGGAACCCCCCGCACGGTGGAGTACCGGGGTAGCGGCACCATGTCCTTGTCCGTGTGCGCGCCGATCACCATGCCGGTGGTGTCGCCCACCGAAACCCCCAGCTCCATGGACAGGAATGTCCGGAATCGCGTCGAGTCCAGGGAGCCCGACTGCCCCACCACCCGCTCGCGCGGCAGGCCGGCAATCTTGTACGCCAGGTAGGTCATGGCGTCCAGCGGGTTGGTGAGCATGATGAGAATGGCCTCGGGCGAAGCCCGGACAACCGCCGGGATGATGCTGCGGACGAGACCGGCGTTGGTGTCAATGAGCTGCTCCCGGGTCATCCCCGGCTTCCGTGGGATCCCTGCCGTGACGATGATCACGTCGGAACCCTCGGTGGCGGCGTAGTCGTTGCTGCCGGCAACGTGGACGTCAAACCCTGCAATCGCCCCTGCCTGCAGTATGTCGAGCGCCTTGCCTTGGGGCAGGCCTTCCACGATGTCGGTCAGAACCACGTCGGCCA
>CAYLKW010000081.1:0-3853 GCA_964384245.1 uncultured bacterium | reverse complement strand
TTGCCCTCCTCAGGTACAGTAGACGGGGCGCTTCTTCAAGATATTCCGGGGGATAGTACCTCGGGCGCGGGCCTGACACCTGCACGCCCAGGCGCCAGGGACAGGACTGTCCTGTAGCCCCGCAGAACTCCCGGGGCGACCGCCAGACAACCCGGCATCTCTACCGGGCCCATTGGGTGAGATGGCATGACGCCTGATTCCCGAGCGACCCGCACCGAACGTGACTCCCTTGGACCCATGGAGGTCCCTGCCGAGGCCTACTACGGCGCGCAGACCGCCCGCGCCATCCAGAACTTCCCGATAAGTGGTCTGCGATTCCCGCGCGCCTACATCCGCGCGATGGGCCTGATCAAACGCGCATCCGCCGAGGTGAACGCCGACCTGGGCCTGCTCGACCGCAAGCTGGCCGAGCCGATCATCCGTGCAGCCCAGGAGGTCGCCGACGGCGCGTTCGATGCCGAGTTCCCGCTCGACATCTTCCAGACCGGCTCGGGCACATCCACGAACATGAACGCCAACGAGGTGATCGCAAACCGGGCCGCCGAGTTGCTGGGTGCCGCGCGCGGCGAAAAGATCGTCCACCCCAACGACCACGTGAACATCTGCCAGTCGAGCAACGACGTCATCCCGACCGCGATCCATCTATCGGCGCTGCTGACCCTGCGCGAGGACCTCCACACGGCGATGGAGGAGCTCGAGGCGGCGCTGCGCGAGAAGGCGGCGCAGTTCCACGGGATCGTCAAGACCGGACGGACACACCTGATGGACGCCACGCCGGTCCGGCTGGGCCAGGAGTTCGCCGGGTACGCGGACCAGGTGGCCGGCGCTCGGCGCCGCCTTGGCTACGCCGAGTCCGAACTTTGCGAGGTTGCGCTGGGCGGCACGGCCGTGGGTTCGGGGATCAACGCCCACCCTGAGTTCGCCGCGCGGGTCTGTGCTCGTCTGTCCGAGCTCACCGGCATCCCGCTGCGTGAGACCGCCGCGCATTTCCAGGCGCAGGCGTGCCTGGACGCGGTAGTCTTTGCGTCGGGAACGGTCCGGACCTATGCCACGGCGCTGACCAAGATCGCCAACGACATGCGCTGGATGGGATCAGGTCCGCGGGCAGGCCTGGCGGAACTGACGCTCCCGGCAGTCCAGCCCGGATCTTCGATCATGCCGGGCAAGGTGAACCCGGTCATCGTCGAGTCCGTGATCCAGGCCTGCGCCCAGGCAATAGGGAACGACGCCGTGGTTACCCAGGGCAACCAGTGGGGCAACTTCGAGCTCAACACGATGATGCCCGTCATGGCGTACAACCTGCTCGGCGCGATCGCCCTGCTGGCCGCGGTCTCGCGCAACTTCGCCCGCCAGTGCGTAAGCGGACTGGAGGCGACCGAGCGCGGACCGGAGTCGGTCGAGCGCGGCCTGATGCTGGCCACCGCGCTGGCGCCGGTCATCGGGTACGACGCCGCGGCAGAGATCGCCAAGGAGGCAGCCCGGACCGGCCAGACCGTGCGCGAGGTCGCGCTGGCGAGGAGCGGGCTGACCGCGGAGCAACTGCAGGGAATACTGAACCCCGAAGCCATGACCGAACCGGGCGTGCGCGGAATCCCGGGCGGGGGCTAGCCCGGTGGGGGCCAGCCGGCCGGACCTGTTTCAGCGCATCTATGCCACCGTCCGGCGTGTGCCGAGGGGGCGCGTCACCACCTACGGCGAGATCGCCCGGCAGGTGGGGCTGCGCAACGGCGCCCGCACCGTGGGCTGGGCGCTGGCGTCGCTGCCCGACGGCGAGGCCGCGCCGTGGTGGCGGGTGGTGCGCAGCGACGGAACGATCGCCAATCGTCAATATGCCGCAGAGCAGAGGAAACGGCTGCGCCGCGAGGGAGTTCGGTTCGCGCGTTGTGGGAGCATCGATCTAGCCCGATACGGCTGACGGCCGCCGCACGGGCAGCCACGCTGCCATCGCGCCAGCAGCGCACACCAGCGCTCCGGCAAGCACCGCAACCTGCGCGCCCAGGGCCGAGGCCAGGGATCCCATGAGCAGGCCTCCCAGGGGCGCGGTCCCGAAGAACGCCAGGATGTATATGCTCATCACCCTGCCGCGCAGCCCGTCGGGCACAATGGACTGAATCGTGGTGTTGGTTGAGGACAGGTAAGAGGTCATCGCGCCGCTCAAGGCAACCATGAGCGCCAGGGACAGGGCGTAGTTGGAGCTCAAGGCGAACGCGGCCAGCAGCACCACGAATCCGGCCTGCGTGCCCAGGATGACGTTCCCCGGGTTATTGGGCCGCGACGAGGCCAGGGCCAACACCCCGATGGTGGCGCCGAGACCACTGGCGGTCATCAGCATCCCAAACCCCTGCGCAGACACGCGCAGCACATCGCGGGCAAAGACCGGCATCAAGACCGTGAAAGACAGCCCGAATACCCCGGTGACGGCCAGAAGCCCCAGGAATCGGCGCAGCGCCTGGTGCTGCAAGGCGAACGCGACGCCCTCCCGGACCTCGCGCAGCACGCGCTGCCGCTCACCGGCCGGCGGCCGGGAGTTCACGCGGATCGTCGCCAGCGCGCCCAGCACCGCCAGGTAGGTGATCACGTTGATCGCAAAGCACCATCCCGGGCCGCCGCGGGGCCCAAGCTGGCCGATGATCAGCCCGGCGATCGCGGGGCCAAGAATCCGCGACCCATTGAACATCGCCGAGTTCAGCGCTATGGCGTTCAGCAGATCGTCCCGCCCAACCAGGTGCGGGATCAGCGACTGCCGGGCAGGCATGTCAATCGCCGAAGCGATCCCTCCGATCGCGCCCAGCACCAGGATCTGCCAGACCGCGATCCGGCCCGTGAGCGTCAAGATCGCCAGGGCCATCGAGATCGCCATGAACGTTCCCTGGCTGGCCAGAAGTACATGGCGCTTCTCGGATCGGTCGGCGATGACCCCTCCCACCAGTGCGAGGAGCATCGTGGGGATGGTGTTCACCATCATCACCGTCCCCAGCATCAGCGGCGATCCGGTGAGGTCGTAGACGAGCCAGGACAGGGCCGTGGTCTGGCCCCAGGAGCCGGTGAGGGACACCAGGCCGCCCCACCAGAACCGGCGGTAGTTCGGGTGGCGAAGCGCGCTGAAGGTGGTCGCCGCCCTGATACCGGCGAGGGTCATTTACCTCCGGCCCCGGTGGAATCGGATGGGTGCCGCTGCGCGTCGAGAAACGCTTCAATGTCGCGGCGGAAGAGACGGTACATCTTCCCCAGCTTGACGGCCGGGAGTAGACCCTCGCGGATGTACCTGTAGAGCGTGATCTTGTGAACTTGGAGGTATTCCGCCGCCTGCTCGACCGTCAGGATCTCCTGGTCCAGCAGCGGCGCGCGGCTACGCACCCTAACAGCACCCCCTACGTCTTCACGAACTCGAGCCACTGGGACGCCGCCTCGCGCGCGCGGTCCGCCCGGAGCCGGTAGAACTTGAGGTTGTCGCGCTCGACCACCTGCACCAGATGGGCCGCGCGCAACATCGCCATGTGATGGTGGACGGTCACGTGCGATACTCCCAGCGCCTTCGCCAGCTCCTGGAGGTACATCTCCCGGCCGGCTAACAGCCCCAGGATGCGCAGTCGCGTCTCGTCGCCCAGGGCCTTGTAGAGCCGCAGCAGTTCCGGCGGCACGCCCCCTGCTTGCGAGGACTCGATTGGGTATATGAACACCCGGACGCCTTGGTAGGCGGTGACCAGGTTGTACGGCCGGAAGAAGTACGTGGGCGCCAGCACGACTCCGGCGTACGGGGCGCCGGGTTCCAGGACGAAGCCTCCTGTTGCCTGCTCCACCAGTTCGGTGCTACTGGAAACCGCTGCCCGGCGTGCGAGCGCGGCCGCGGCCT
>CAYLKW010000080.1:8205-10334 GCA_964384245.1 uncultured bacterium | reverse complement strand
ATAAAGACGTTCGACGCATTCCTACGGTTTCCAGTAGCTGGTCAAATCGGAAATCAGGATCAATTGTACGAAGCACGTTACGGTCGAAAGACCTAAGAGTCGGGGCAATTGCAGGTGCCCCCGAAAGCACAAATACATGCGGTCTGTAGCGAACGTTTGTGATTCTGTGCAGCCAACCCGGTTCTCCCTTCTTCGCATTGTTTCAGCCGCTCCAGTTCACCATGCTGTCCTAGGCTTCAACAGGCGTATTCGCGCACAGTTGTTGGTGGTGAGAACATGGAGCCAACCCTTCATTCTCTCACTTCCAGCCCACCAAACGGTGAAAATGTGTCGAGATAGACTGTCACCGTAGCCTGCCTGTCGCTGATATCCCTGCCGGCCAGGATGTGGCCGATGACCGTCTGGTAGGGCTCAAATACCACGCTGGGCCACAGGTTGAACGCTTCAGCCACTCTCTGCAGCGTGGCGAGAGAGTACTTGCGATAATCCACACCCTCGAGTCGCGCAACGGCGGACTGTGATGTTCCGGGAGTCACGGCGAAGTCTGCCTGTGTCAGGTCGTGGGCCTCCCGGAGGCTACGAATCTTGTCAGCGATTTCCAGTCCGGCGTACTCACGGAGGAACTCGTAGGCCGCCTCCTCTGCCTCCTTGTGCAGTTCCATTGCCACCTCAATCGGACCAAACGAGACAAGGACGCGATGGCCCCCGGCCATTCCTCAGCCGGGTAAGGTGGGCCAAGAAGTTCGCTTTGACTTTCGTCCGCAAGCGCCACAGACGAGCGTGTTATCACAATTTTGATATGATGGTCAAGCTGGGCGGCTCGCGTGGAGGGGGCGCGGGCTGGGACCCGCGCCCCGGTGTGTGCGTCTGGTGGAGACGAGCGGATTCGAACCGCCGACCCCCTCGTTGCGAACGAGGTGCTCTCCCAGCTGAGCTACGTCCCCGGACAGCAGCGATTATACGCGCCTACCGCATCCCGCGCAATCGCCGCAGACCCCACCCGGCGACCGCACCGGCCCCTCCTGCCGCCCACATCGCCGGCAGCGGCTGCGCCAGGATCAGCAAGCCCCACGGCCCTACCCGGTCGAGCAGTATCACAACCCGCACCCAGGTCTCCGGTACGACCAGCAGGGGTAGCGGGGCCAGGACGGCCCCCCATATGCCCCGCACGATCAAGCCGAAGATCGCGCCCTCGACCAGCACGGGCAGGAAGCTCGCGCTCCAACCGACCTGCCGCGGATTCCAGTTGCCCAGCGCCGCCTCAACCGCGTAGCCGGCCAGGTATGCGGCAAGGACGGCCACCGGCAGGCGCCGCCAGAAACCGTTCACAACCGAATTGAAACAGGCACCACCGGATCTTCAAGCGTGACCTCGGGGTGCGCTGCCAGGTAGAGCACCAGGTCTGACACGGCAGCGGTCGAAAGCAGTCGCGCCGGGTCGAAGTCGGGTGTTGCCGCCCAGCGCATGGGCGTGTCCATGGGCGCGGGCGCCAGGCAGGCCACGCGTATCCCCTGCGGCTTGACCTCCAGCGCCAGCGCCCGCGAGAAGCCGATCACTGCCGCCTTGGCCGCGGTGTATCCCACGACCTTGGGCGCGCCGGTAATACCGGCCCGCGAGGCCAGGTTCACGATCAACCCGCGCCCGGCTGCCAGCATGGGGCGCAGCGCGGCGCGGTTGGCAAGAAAGACCGACCGCGCGTTCATCGCGAACAGGTGCTCCCACTCGGCCAGCGTGACCTCGGTGAGCGGCTTGATCAGCGCGGCCCCGGCGGTGACCACCAGCAGGTCCAGCCGGCCACTCACCCCCAGCGCGTGCGCTACAACGCGCTCGGCGTCGGCCTCCAGGGACGCATCGGCCACAACCGCGCTTGCCCGGCCGCCAGAGCGGCCGATCTCCTCGACCACGGCCTCAATCTGGGCGGCGGTGCGCGCCGCAACCACCACTTCGGCGCCCCCGCGCGCAAGCGCCAGGGCCACCTCGCGCCCCAGGCCGCGGCCGCCGCCGATGACAACCGCGGTTTGTCCGACAAGATCCATCATGAGTGTCTGCCCTCCACGTCGTGTTTCCCTCTATGTTCCCCGAAGCATGGTTGCACGCCTGCCCATCCGCCGGTACTGTGGAGGGGCGGC
>CAYLKW010000080.1:0-8105 GCA_964384245.1 uncultured bacterium | reverse complement strand
TTCCCCGAAGCATGGTTGCACGCCTGCCCATCCGCCGGTACTGTGGAGGGGCGGCCCATGCCTGACGACGCCTTGGAATCGTTCTCAAGCACCTCGCGCATCCGCTACGACGAGTGCGGCGCCGACGGCGCTGCCCGCGCCTCGGTGTACGTCCGCCTCCTGCAGGAACTCGCGTTCGATCATTCCGCAGTCTGTGGGTTCCCCCCGGGATGGTGCTACGCGCAGCGGCTGTTCTGGATCGTGCGACGGATCCGCCTCGTCGTCGAGGCGCCGGCACGCCACGGCGATGCGCTTGTCTGCACGACCCGGCTGATGGGCGCCCGGCGCGTCATGGCGCGCCGGATCGGCACGGTGCGCCATGAGGGTGCCGGCGCGTTGGTGGCCACCGCAACGGTGGACTGGATCATGACACGCGACGGCACTGAACCAACGCGCATCCCGGAAGCGATGGCCGCGGTCTTCCCAGGCATGAAGCGGGCCATCGCGCCCCTACCCCTGGATGAGCCCAGGCCTCCATCAGGGATCGCCGCTACGCCCCTGTGGGTGCGGACGAGCGACGCCGACGCGATGGCCCACGCCAACCACGCCGCCTACCTTGATCTGCTCGACGACGCGGTGTTCCGGGCAGGGGGCGCCGCTGCGATCGCTGCCCATCCCCGCACCTATGACCTTCAATATCACGCCGCCGCACGGGTTGGGGCAGCGCTGCGCGACCTTGCCTGGAACGAGAGCAGCATCTGGCACTACCGGCTGTCAACGACTGAAGACCTGCTGGTTCTGCACGGCCGCCTGGAAGCCCCCGCCTAAACGCGCGCGCCCTCGGGCAGGTCTACTCCCAGGGGATATCTCGTGTCCGGTAGGAGCCCGCGATGATACGTGCAGCCGCGCTCATGCTCGGCCTCTTGCTCGCGCTCGCCATTCCGCATCCCGATCGTTCGTCGGCCTCTCAGTTCCAGCACGTCGTCGTGATCGTGATAGACGGCGCCAGGCCAGACTACCTGGATCTCACGCCGATGCCGAATTTGCGAAGGTTGATGCGCGACGGGACGGTCTACTCCCGCGCATGGATCGGGCAGATGATCGCCAACACCCCGCCGGTGCACGCAACCCTGGCGACCGGAACGCTCCCGCGCACCAACGGCGTGATCGGCTTCGGCTGGAAGGACCCCTCCACCGGACGGATGACCTGGCCTACGTCGCTCGAAGCGGTGATGCGCGGCGAGCAGCAGCGGGTGATGATAGCGGCCGGGGTGCCGACTATAGCAGGCATCCTGCGGGCCCGGCGGCCCGGGCTCGTGGCTGCCTCTGTGAGTTCCAGCAAGTTCTTCGCCGCGGACGCGATGGGGCTGGAAACGAACTACGTGGTCTTCCGCAACCGGCCGTCGCGCGGAACCGTGCGGCCCTCGGCGGTGCCTGGTCGCGAGCCGCCGCCAGGGGTGCTCGATCTGCCTTCGCTGCGCGATCCGCGCCTGCCCTCGGACGCGTGGGCCACGGACGCCGCGCTGGCCCTCTTCCGAGCGGCGCGGCCCCAGGTTCTCCTGCTAAACCTGCCGGCCACGGACGAGCAAGGCCATGCCACCGGCGGCATCGTCGCCCCTGAGATAATGAGCCGGATCGTGCAGATCGCCGACGTTCAGATCGGCCGCCTGCTGCGCGCGTACGAGGACGCCGGCATCCTGTCGCAGACGCTCTGGGTCGTGACCTCAGACCACGGCATGGTGCCCGGCGAGCGGCTGGTTGACGTCGCGATGCTTCGGCGGGCTGCCGCGGAAGCGGGCGTGCGCTTGACCGGTGGCGGAGGATCCAGCTCGGAGTTCTGGGTTGACGATGCCGGAAAGATCGAGGCGGCCGCCCGGGCCATCGCGGGTGTCGGCCTTCCAGGCGTCTCCGCCGTCTACCGCAAGGTGCGCGAGGGCGCCGGTTTTGCCTACCTCCCCGTGGAGGCCGGACCGCCCATCCCAGGGGATCTCGACGCGGCCTACCGTTATCTCTTCTCAACCTTTGCCAGTGCCCACGGACCTGAGATCGCTGTTCCGTACCGCGAGAACACGATCAACCGCGGCGATCAGCCCACCGACCCAACATTGCCGTTTCGCTATCGCGGCTCGCACGGCGGGGCATCGTGGCTGATACAACACGTCCCCCTGGTCATCAGCGGCCCGGGCGTCCGGCGCGGGCTGGTCAGCGACCATCCGGCCCGGGTTGTGGACATTGCGTCCACGATCGCAGCCCTGCTGGGCATCGTCCCAACAGGCATGGACGGGATAGTGCTGGGTGACGCAATGGAGGCCCCGCCCGGCGGCTCGATGGAGCTCCAGGAGGCCCAGGCCCGCCGGCTCCGCCCGCTACAGGACGCCCTGATCGCGGCGTCCCGGCGCGATCGGGCCGGGCGCTAGCCCGGTTGAGCGTCAGACAGGCCTAGACTCCCCCTGTTCGGGGAATATCCAAAACGGTGCGGGCCGCACCGCTCGGCCCGCTCCCAGGGGGAGTGCACAATGGAACACGCGGAGATCGAACGCCTTCGGGCGCGAATCGAGCAACTGGAGCGCCGGCAGCGGGCCGGCCTGCTGAGATGGTCCCTGAGCCTGGTCGCCGTCGGGTTGCTGGCGTTCGGGGTGCAGCAGGCCGCGTCGCAGAACGAGACCCTCAGGGTACGAGGCCTGGAGGTCATTGACGCTTCTGGCACGGTGCGCATCGGCCTCAGTGTCCAGCCGGATGGAACCGCGGAGGTCCTGCTCTCCGAGTCCGCGGGGCGCGGGCGCATGTGGCTCAACGTGCGGCCCGACGGCACGCCGGGCGTCATCATCGCCGACGCCAGCGGCCGCGGACGCATCTGGTTCGTGGCCTCACCGGACCGGCCCTCAGGCGTGATCATGTCCGATGGGACGGGCAGGGGCCGGGTGTGGCTCAATGCCGCTCCGGACGGGTCGCCGGGTCTCGTGCTCGTGGACAACTCCGGGCGGGTCAAGTTCCAGGCGCCCTAGCAGAACCACGGCGGCAACACCAGTCCTGGCGGCGGCCTCATTCCAGGCCGCCGCGCAGGACATCAACCAGCCCCATGCACACCCTCTGCGTGCGACCATCCTCGTCAAGGTCCGGATTCCAACTCGACACTGAGATGGCAACCACCCGGGCAGTGCGTGCCAGATGAGCGAAGACATCGGCCAGTTCCGAGGCCGAAGGACCGCCTCGAGCAAGGTAGTTCTGGGCAGGGGCGTCGGTCGGGGTGACGACGTCGGTGTCGAAGTGGACGTACAAGGGCCCCAGAGGCAGGGCTTGGAGCAGCATCCTGACGTCGCCTACCCGGCGCACGGACGAACCCTCGAGGGCTTCCCGTTCTCCTGGATCCAGATCGCGCGCATCCGTCAGGATTACCTGTCGCTCTGGCTGATTCCGCAGGCCCGCGGCTTCCACGAGCCGTTGCTCCCCGCGCCCTACGATCATGGCCAGGGGCATCCCTCCGAGGAATCCGCTTGGGGTTGTCTCCCAGGTATTGAAGTCACCATGCGCATCAAACCAGATCAGCGTGGGGTTGGTGCCCGCACGCTGGAGGCCAGCCAGTACGCCGATGGCCGAGCAGCAGTCGCCACAGATGCTGATGGGCCTCTCGCCGCGGCGCATCGCGTCGCAGACGAGATCCGATAGGCCCCGGACCAGAGGCGACATTGCCGCGATCTGGTCACCATGACCCAGAGCCGGCCTGTTCGCATCGTGGACGCTGAGCCCGAGCGCCTCGAGCTGGGGCCACTCTTCGTCCAGGAAGTACGGGGTAACCATGAACCGGTCGGACATCTGTGGCACCTCCGAGGTAAGGGGAACTTCGACAACGGCAGGAAGCTTCGCAGGGAATCTTCAAGTCTGGTGGGCCCTGGTGGACTCGAACCACCGACCTCACCCTTATCAGGGGTGCGCTCTCACCACCTGAGCTAAGGGCCCACGGGCAGAATCGAGTATACCCGCGGATGCCAGTTCAGGCAACCGCAGGGGGCCCGCCGGCAAACTCCCTTCGCACCTCGGCGAGCAGCTCGGGTCGCGTCATCAGGTCGTACGCCGTCAGCGCCATGGCCTTCGCCGCCGCGATCATCGCCGCCAGCCCGCGCTCGGAGAGAGACGCTTCACGAAACTCCAGGGTGTGCCCGACCAGATCTTTCGATCCGATCGCCACGTAAGGGTGGATGGACGGGATCGCCTGGCTGAGATCGCCCATGTCCGTGGATCCCATGCGCGGCCGCTCAGGAGGACTGTCCTGGGGCCAACCCAGCACCTCCAGATGCCGGCTGAACGCCTGCCCCATCGCGCGGTTTGGCTTGATCGCATCGTAGCCCTTGCGGGATGCGTACTCGAGGGTCGTCCCGGTCGCCAGGGCAGCGCCGCGCGCGACGTTGACCACCCGGTCCAGCAACTCGCGGGCGTAGTCGTCCGCCGTCGCCCGCACCGTGAGCACCGCCTCGGCACGGTCGGGAATGATGTTGGGTGCAGCCCCGCCGTAGGTGATGATGCCGTGGATCCTAGCATCGTCGCGCAACTGCTGGCGAAGCAATCCTATCCCCACGAAGGTCTGGATGAGCCCGTCCAGCGCGTTCGCGCCTTCGTCCGGGGCAGCGGCGGCGTGCGCCGGCTTTCCGATGAACTTGACGGCCAGGCGGTAGGAGGTCAGGGAGGGCCTGCCCGATAGGGTGTAGCCCGCGGGATGGAACATCATGGCCGCGTCCACGCCATGGAAGGCGCCGCGCTCCAGCAGGATCACCTTCCCGCCGCCACCTTCCTCGGCCGGGGTTCCCACCACCACGACGCGACCCGGCAGGTGCTGGCGAACCGCTGCCAGCCCGATGCCGGCGCCCAGCGCCGCCGTGCAGATGAGGTTGTGGCCGCACGCGTGACCAATCTCCGGGAGCGCGTCGTACTCCGCCAGGATCGCGACAGTGGGCCCCCGATCTGATCCCACGATCTCGGCCCGGAACGCGGTGTCCAGATCGGACACGCCGCGATCCACGCGGAATCCGTACCGCTCAAGCGCCTCGGTCAACCAGTCCGCGGCCTGGTGCTCCTGAAAGGCGATCTCCGGCGTGGCATGTATGCGGCGCGCAAGTTCGATCAGTTCGCCTGATGCGGCATCTACCGCGGACAACACCTGTGCGTGCATGTGTTTGGACACCTCCATCTAAGTGGTCGTGATGCGCGCGAACCTGCGCCTGCCTACCTTCAAGACCAGCCCCTGCCTGAGGGGAACAACCGCCTCCACATCGTGAACCTTGTCGCCGTCCAGGCTGACGCCGCCCTGGCTGATGAGCCGCTTCGCCTCACCGTTACTCTCGGCCAGCCCGGCCACGACCAGCAGTCTGACGAGCCGGATTTGCCCACCGGGCGCCTCGTCCGCGGGAACGAACGCCTCCGGGATTTCGTCGGGCAGTTCCTTCCCCACGAAGAGCCGCTCGAAGGCGGCGCCGGCGGTGCGGGCCGCCTCGTCGCCGTGCCATACCGCGACGATGGCTGAGGCCAGGCGCCGCTTGGCGTCGCGCGGGTGGAGCGTTCCGGCCTCCAGCCCCTCGCGAATCGCGGCCACCTCTTCCGTGGGCACGTCGGTCGCGTACTCAAAGTAGTCCGGCATCAGCGCGTCGGGGATGGACATCGCCTTGCCGAACATCTCCGAGGGTGGCTCTGTTATCCCAATGGCGTTGCCCAGGGACTTGCTCATCTTCTCCACGCCATCGAGCCCCGTCAGCAGCGGCGTCAGCACCACAACTTGGGGAGGCTGTCCCACCTCGCGCTGCAGATCGCGCCCCATCAGGTTGTTGAACTTCTGGTCGGTGCCTCCCAGTTCGACGTCGGCCTCCAAGGCCACCGAGTCGTACCCCTGGCAGAGGGGGTAGAGCAACTCGTGCAAGTGGATCGGCACCCCGCCGCGCAGCCGGGTGGTGAAGTCGTCGCGCTCGAGGATGCGCGCAACGGTGGTGCGCGAGGCCAGCCGGATCACGTCGGCAAACGACAGCGCGCCCAGCCACTGGCTGTTGAACGTTACCCTGGTGCGTACGGCGTCAAGGATCAAGCCGTACTGCTCGCGGTAGGTCTGGGCGTTGGCGGCGATCTCCTCGGGCGAGAGCATCGGACGCGACTGCTTCTTGCCGGTGGGGTCGCCGATCATCCCGGTGAAGTCGCCGATCACGATGATAGCCTCGTGGCCCAGATCCTGGAACTGCCGCATCTTGCGCAGCACTATCGCGGTGCCCAGGTGCAGGTCGGGCGCAGAGGGATCGAGCCCGAGCTTGACCCGCAGCGGACGGCCAAGGCGCAGCTTGGCCAGGAGATCCTCCTCGGAGATGATCTCGGCGCAGCCGCGCCGCAGCCGTAGCAGTTGCTCTTCGGGTGCAAGAAACGCCATGCTCCAACCTCCGCATACCGGCCTGCGATACCTCAGCTTACAACATCAGGGTGACAACCGTCGCGCCGTCGCCTCCCTCGCCACGCTCGCCCAGGCGGAACTGCCGCACGTGCGGGTGTCCGCGCAGGAACTCGTGCACCGCCCGCCGCAGCGCGCCGGTGCCCTTCCCGTGTACTACGGTTACCTGCGGCAGCCGCGCGCGCACCGCGTCGTCCAGGTAGCGGTCCACAACCAGCAGGGCCTCGTCCACGGTCTGTCCGCGCACGCTGAGCGAGGCCGTCACGGCAGGTCGCCCGGGCGCCACGGCGCCCCCGGCGGGCCGCGCAGGGGCTAGAGGCGTGCCTTGAACCGCCGGGGCTTCGTGCAGCGCGTCAATGGGGACGCGCGTGCGCAGGGTTCCCACCTCCACCTCCACATGACCGTGCGCGTCCGGACCGGCCACCACGGTGCCGGTCCTGCCCAGCGGCATCAGGAAGACCGTCTGACCTGCGTGCACGCGCTCGACCGGCGGCCCTGGAGGCGCCGCAGGCTCTGGGGCAGGCAACGCCTCCAGCGCCTGCCTCAGGTGCGTGCGCGCCTGCCGCACAGCTCCGCCGGTGCGCGCGGCCCGCACCTCCGCCATCACCGCGTCCAACCGGCGGCGCGTCTCGGCGATGATCGCCTCGCTGGTCTGCCTGGCTTCTGCCATCAGGCGCCGGCGCTCGCGCCGAACGTGCTCGGCCTCCTCTACGATGCGCTGCTCGGCCTCCTGGGCCGCTGCCCTGGACAGCGAGGCCTCAACCCGGTCGCGCTCCGCGGCCTGCCTGTCGCGCGTCAGGTCGTCCAGCACCTGCTCGATGGCCACGTGCTCGGGCGCCAGGTGGGAGCGGGCCTCTGCCACGACGCCGGGATCGAGGCCCAGCCGCTCCGCGATGACCAGCGCGTTGCTGCGGCCGGGAAGCCCGATCATGAGACGGAAGGTCGGGCGCAGCGTCTCAACGTCGAACTCCACCGAGGCGTTCTCGATGCCGGGCTCCACCGCGGCCAGCATCTTCAGCTCGTTGTAGTGGGTGGTGACCACGGTGTGCAGGCCCCGGCGGTGCAGTTCCTGGATGATCGCCCGGGCGAGAACCACGCCCTCGGTGGGGTCGGTCCCGGCGCCGATTTCGTCGAGCAGCACAAGCCCAGGCGGCCGCGCGCTTCTCAGAATCTGAACGATGGCGCCCATGTGCGACGAGAACGTGGACAAGTTCTGCTCGATGGACTGCTCGTCGCCGATGTCCGCGTGCACCTGGTCGAAGCGGGCGACGGCGCTGCCGTCGGCGGCCGGGACGAACAGCCCTGCCTGGGCCATCAGTGCCAGCAGGCCGATGGTCTTCAGCGCCACGGTCTTGCCCCCGGTGTTGGGACCGGTCACCACCAGCGCGGTGAACTCGCCTCCGAGGGCGACGTCCACCGGGACGACCCCGGCGTCACCCCGGGTGAGCGCCAGCAGCGGGTGGCGCGCGTCGTGCAACCGAATGACGCCGTCCTCGCGCACCTCCGGTGCCGTGGCCCGCAGGCGCGCGGCCAGCGCGGCCTTGGCCGCGGCCAGGTCCAGATCGCCCAGGATCTCCCCGTTGGTGCACAGCGCCGCGGAGTGCTCACCGACCAGGCCTGAGAGCCTGCGCAGGATCCGGAGGATCTCCTCGCGCTCCGCGGCATCCAGCTCGCGCCGCCGGTTGCCCAGCGGGACCAACGCCAGCGG
>CAYLKW010000079.1:0-10435 GCA_964384245.1 uncultured bacterium | reverse complement strand
GATCGAAGGTTGCTTAGCACCTACCCGACTCTTTCGCCGCCAGCAGCGTCCTTCTTCGGCCCTTGGCGCCAAGGCATCCACCGTGTGCCCTTAGTAGCTTGTAACCCGCCCTAGGAGCAGCTGTATAGAGCCTGGTAACACATCACCTGCCCGCCGGGTTGCGTTCCCCCCGCGGGTCGGGATGTCTTCGTCCATCTTCGGTTGTCAAGGTTTGCCCCGTCACCGCTCGCGTGACGGATCCCGCCGGGGCCGCCGGCAGGAACATTGAGGCGTTCTTTCCGAGCACTGCCTGCGCGGTTCGGCGGCAGGGCTCGGGACAGGGCACAAAAAGGAGGGGGCTGAGCCAGTTCCCCTCCGGGACGCTCATCGGGGATGCCGTATGCGATTTATGCGCTCGGCTGAACCACCCAATCAGCTCCTTGTGTCCGGGCCAACCCTCATTATAGTTGGCATCCCCCGGTTGTCAACCCTAATCCCGGTCGGCTACACGACCAGACAGGTGAGCGAGTCGGTCACTCCCGCGGTCCGCTGGATCCTCGAAATCACCGTGTCGGCGAGCGCCGCCATGTCACCCGCCTCGGTCGTGCAGATGATGTCATAGGGGCCCGTGACGACGTGCACCTCGCGGACGCCCCGTATCTTCCGGATGGCAATGGCTGCCTTGCGGGCCTGGCCAGGACCGGTCTTGAGCAGCACCACCGCTGAGACCATGGCATTCACCTCCGGTTGGGTGTGGAGACACAGTTACCCACCAGGTCGGCTGCTTCCTGCCTGCCGGCCCAGACCGGAACACTCACGCGGCCTGGGGGCTCTCGGGGGGAGTCTTCAGACCAGCCGCCGCCGCAGGGCAGAGCTGGCCGTGTCAATCAGCGTCACGACCACGATGATCACGATCAAGGCCATCCCGACGACTTCCCACCGCCGGAACTGCAGGGCCTGAACCATGATCGTGCCGATCCCGCCGGCCCCAACCAGTCCCAGGACGGTCGCGGCGCGGGCGTTGATCTCAAACCGGTAGAGCGACAGCGCCATGAACTCCGGCAGGACCTGGGGCATAACCGAGTACCAGAAGACCTTGACCCGGTTGGCCCCGGCGGCCCTGAGGGCTTCCAGCGGGCCCGGGTCTATCGTCTCGACGACCTCGGCGTACAGCTTGCCCAGACTGCCGGTGGAGTGCAGCCCAATCGCCATCATCCCTGCCAGTGCGCCCGGGCCATAAGCGGCGACGAAGAAGATGGCCAGGATGATCTCAGGGAAGGTACGGATCAGGTTAAGCACCTGCTTGCCCAAGTAGCTCGAGGCGGCATGGGGGCTGATGTTGCGCGACGCCAGGAATGCCAGCGGGAAGGCGAGCAGCATGCCGACGGTGGTGCCCAACAGCGCGACCTGCACCGACACCACCATGCCCGACAGTGAACGGCCGGCCCAGGACCAGTCCGGGATGAGCATCAGCACCACGATGCGCGCCAGCAGCGGCAGCCCCTCGATGAACCGGGGCAGGCTGGCCTCCACGCCCCGTGCCGACCACATGAACACAACGGCGAACAGCCCGGCGCCGGCCCAGAGTTTCCACCGTCCCGGCTCGACCAATCTCATGCTACTGCTCATACGATGGCCTGCCGGACACGTACGCTGATGGCGTCAATCGTGATGACGGCCGCAAGCGTGACCAAGATGATCACCGTGGCGCTCTGATACCGAAAGAGGTTGAGCGCGGTCAAGAGAAGCTGCCCGATTCCTCCGGCGCCTACCAGGCCCAGCACGAACGAAACGCGCACGTTTATCTCGAAGACGAACAGAACGTAGCTCAGGTAGGCCGGCAAGATCTGCGGAACAACCGCGTAGCGCACCATCTTCAGGCGGTTGGCCCCGGCCGCCTCCAGGGCCTCCATCGGCCCCGGGTCAATTGCCTCCAGGCTCTCGCTGGTCAGCTTCGCGACGATCGCCACGGAAAACACGGTCAGGGCCAGGATGCCGGCGAACGGGCCGATGCCCACCGCGGCCACCAGGATGGCCGCGTATAGCAACTCCGGGACCGTGCGTAACAGGTTCAAGATCCCGCGCGCGCCGTAGTAGAGCCAGGCCTGTCGCGTAACGTTCCGCGAGGCCAGCAGGATCAGCGGCACGGAGAGCAGCGCGCCCTGGGTGGTGCCCACCAGGGCCATCTGGAGCGTCTGCACCGCGGGCCGTACCAGGACGGGGAGCACGGCCCAGTTGGGCGGGAACAGGTCGCCCATGAGCTTGTAGAAGCTCGGCAGCCCCTCCCAGACGACGCGGGGGTAGGCACCGATCCCCACCGCGCTCCACAGGTAGAGGCCGGCGGCAAGCAGGAATGCGAGGGTGAACCTAGCCTTCAGCGTCCGTTCCCCGAAAGTCGTCTGCCTTCAGGGCCCGGCCGTAGATCTGCTCGAACGTGCCGTCGTCCACCTCGCCGGCGGGCCCGTCGTAGACCACCCGCCCGTCGCGCAGCCCCACGACCCTATGGGCGTACTCCCGGGCCAGGTCAATGAAGTGAAGGTTGATCAGCACGGTGATGCCCTCCTGGTTGATCCGCCGGAGGTCGCGCATCACCATGTGCGACGTAGGTGGATCCAGTGAGGCCACCGGCTCATCGGCCAGGATCACCTTCGGCTCCTGTGCCAGCGCCCGCGCGATGCCCACGCGCTGCTGCTGGCCGCCGCTGAGCGCGTCGGCGCGGACGAACGCCTTGTCCTGGATGTCGAGCTTGCGCAGGGCCTCGTGCACGATCTCCAGATCGCGCCGGGAGAACCACCCAAGCAGAGCCCGCCAGGTAGGCAGGCGGCCCACGCGACCGGCCAGCACGTTGCGCAGCACGGAGGACCGCTTGACCAGGTTGAACGTCTGGAAGATCATCCCGATCTGCCCGCGCACTTCGAGCAGGCGCGCTGGCGGGACGGCGGTCAGGTCCTCGCCCTCGAACCATACCGACCCGGCGGTCGGCTCCACAAGGCGGTTGACCGTGCGCAGCAGGGTTGACTTGCCGGCGCCGCTTAGCCCGACGATGGCGACAAACTCGCCGCACCGGACGCTGAGGTCCACTCCACGCAGGGCCTGGACCCCGCCGGGGAAATGGACCTCAACCCCGCGCAGCTCGATCTGTGGAGAGCTCAAATCCGGATCTTGTCCCGCATGATGTTGTATGTTCGACGGATGACCCCGAACTCGGATCCGTCGGACTTAGCGTAGCCAACGACGTTGTAGAGCGCTTCCAGCAGGCGCACGCCGTCCGCGGTCTTCCCGAGATCCACGAACGCCTCCTGGATCTTGGCTACAAGATCGTCGGGGAGTCCGCGCCGGACCGCCACCCCGTCGTTGGGAATCGGAGCGCTCCGGACGAGTATCTTGACGACCTGCTCAGCATCGGGCAACTCTCGGACCGAGTCCGGGATCGCGTTGTCGTGGGTGGAGCTGGCATCCACGTCCTTCTTGTAGACGGCCACGATCGCCGCGTCGTGCGATCCCGCGAAGATGGTGCGTAGATCGCGTTCCGGGTTGATCCCCGCCTCCACCAGCATCAAGTACGGGAATAGGTATCCCGAGGCCGAGGCCGGGTCCACAAAGGCGAACCGGCGGCCCTTGAGGTCGGCCAACGTCTTGAACGGCGAGTCTACCCGTACGTTGATCGCCGCGTTGTAGCTGGTAACGAAGTGACCCCGCGTGCGGCGAATGGACTTGGCGATAATAGTGACCTTGTGCCGCTCTTCGGCCAGGACCAGGGCGAAAGGCCCGAAGATGCCGATATCTGCTTTGCCTGTCCCCATCGCCTCGATTAGCCCGGTGAAGTTGGTGGTTACAACCGCCTCCACCGGAATTCCTACCCGGTCGGACAGCATCTTGGAGAGCGGCCCCAGGTTTTCCATCATGCGGCCGATCTCGCGCGACGGCACCATCCCCAAGATCAGCTTCCTGGGCGCCGGGCCGGCCTGGGCCATTGCGCCCACGATTCCCACGATAAGAACGACCGCCATTAGCGCGGCGGCACGCCTGTGCGCCATCACTGCGAACCTCCTTTGAGTGGCACCCTTGCTGGAGTAACATTCGACCACGCCGGCAGGCTTTCCCTCTGGGGCGCGGCCGTACGATGTCATCTGGCCCATGGCTCAGTGTCTCATGGGACAGTGGGGCGGAGGGTTCTCCTCCGCGATGCCCGAAGAGGCCACCTCCATGCACTCCTGCGGGTCGCAGCACGTGTAGCACACCCGCTTGAGGGCCCGGACCTCCAGGAGCCGCACGTCAGGAGCGAGGAAGCCGTCCCTTGCAGGCTCCTCTCGCAGCAGGTCGGTGCTGAGGTACTTCTTGTTGTCGTCGGAGAAGATGGTGACCACGACCGCATCGCCGCCGAGATCGTTCTGGACCTGGAGGGCGCCCAGGAAGTTGGCTCCCGAGGAGATTCCGACCCCGATCCCAAGTTCGGCGGCAAGCTTCTGCGCCATGAGGATCGCGTCCCCGTCGTCCACGCTAACCACGGAGTCCAGCGCACTCAGATCTACTATGGGCGGGATGAACTCGTCGGATATCCCCTGGATTCGGTGCTTCCCTGCCTTGTGGCCCGTTGAGAGCGTTGGCGAGCTGGCGGGCTCCAGCGGATGGATCTTCACGCCAGGGTACTTCTCCCTTAGAAAGCGCCCGGTTCCCATCACTGTGCCGCCCGTCCCGACGCCGGCGACGAAAGCATCGGGGCGGACGGAGCGAAACCTCAACTGCCACCATATCTCTGGGCCGGTGCTTCGGTAATGGGCTTCCACGTTGTCCAGGTTCGAGAACTGCCTGGGAAGGAAGACCCCATCCGTTGTCTCGGCCAGTTCCTCGGCACGGCGAATGCTGCCGAGGAATCCTCCCTCTTCCCTGCGCACGAGGACGATCCTGGCGCCCAGGCTGCGGATGAGATTGACCCGCTCCGCGCTCATCCAGTCCGGCATGAAGATGACCACCGGATGCCCCAGGGCTCGGCCTATGGAGGCAAAGGCGATGCCCGTGTTGCCGCTCGTGGCCTCAGCGATCGTGCAGCCAGGCTTGAGGACACCCCTGGCGTAGCCCTGCTCCATCACGTGGAAGGCCATCCGGTCCTTGATGCTGCCGGTCATGTTCAGGTTCTCAGCCTTGGCGTAGAGCGTGCGCTTCCGTCCCCTGAAGAGGAACTCGATCGCGAGAAGGGGCGTGTTCCCGATCAGGCACGACAGCTCGCGAATCCTGCGATGGGCGTCGTTATCCACCGTTCTTGGCCTCCATCTTCGCCAGCAGACCCTCCAGCCGGTCCACCATCCCGGAAAGAGTCTCAAACGCCCGCTCCACCGGCTCGGGAGAGGTCATGTCAACTCCTGCCAGCTTCAGCGCATCGAGAGGGTACCTCGATCCGCCGGCTGACAAGAACGCGAGATAGCGCTCCGAGGCGCCCGGCCTGCCTGAGAGGACATCGCCCGCCAGCGCGTGCGCGGCGGCGATCCCCGTCGCGTACTGGAAGACGTAGAAGCTGATGTAGAGGTGCGTGTGGAAGGTCGCCCAGGTCGCGCCGACACGGTCGGTGTCAACCTCCACCTCGTCGCCGTACCCCTCGCGAAACAGGTCGGCCATAAGCGCCATCAGGTCCCGCGCCGTCAAGGCCCCTCCACGTTCGACCAGCTCATGGATCTCCAGCTCGAACCTGGCAAGTGTTGGCATGATGAAGAAGTATCGGTGGAAGTTGGCCATCGCCTCTTCGATCACGGCGATCTGAAACCCGGGATCGCTCTGCTTGGTCAGCAAGTGAGCGCGTAGCATGGCCTGGTTGAAGTTAGAGGCCACCTCCGCCAGGAACAACGGGTACCGGGCATAGATCAGCGGCTGGGTGCGCCAGGCGAAGTGCGAGTGCAACGAGTGCCCGAGCTCGTGCGCCAGGGTACTGGCGCTGTAGATGTCGTCGCTGTAGCTCATCAGGATGAACGGGTGCGTGCCGGGTGCGCCCATTGAGAAAGCGCCGGACTGCTTGCCGCGATTGGGATAGAGATCCACCCACCGCTGTTCGAGCGTCCCGCGCCGCAGCGTCGCGACGTACTCGCCGCCCAACGGCGCCAGCCCTTGCGCGATCCACTCGACGGCCTGCGCAAACGGCACGCGGGGCTCGCGTGCAACAAGCGGCGCCCGCTCGTCGTACACGTGCAACCGCTCGTACCCCAGGGCGCGGCGGCGGACGCTCCAGTACCGGTGCCAGGTCGGCAGGTGGCGGCGGAATGTGGCGATCAGGTTGTGGAAGACTTCAACCGGGATGTCATTGGCCAGCAGCGAGGCCTCGAGCGCCGAGCCGTACCGTCGCGCCCGGGCCATGAACACGGCCTGCTTGACGCCGGCCGAGAGGCAGTTGGCCATCGCGTGCCGGTGCGCGAGATGGGCGTCCGCGTACCCCTCCCACGCGGTGCGCCGCACCTCGCGGTCCTCGTGCGAGAGCAGCACTCGCAGGTTGCCCTGGGCCACCTCTACCGGAGCGCCGGCGGTGGTGCGGGCCGGCGGGAAGACAAGGTCGGCGTCCGCGAGTATCCCGTGCGTCGCCGCGGCTGACCGGAAGGGATCCGCCAGGAAACCCAGGAGTTCCTCTACCTCCGGCGAGCGCACGTGAGGCGCACGCCGCGCCAGCCGGTCAACGTAGTGCGCGTAGACCGCCAGACGCGGCTCCTCGCCGATCCATTGGCGCAGATTGTCGAACCCCACGGCGATGATCTCGGGCTCGGCAAACGCGACCGTCGCCGTAACCCTGGCCAGCAGCCCGCGGGCCCGGTCGTGCCTGGCCGCGGCCGCCTGGTCGGTCTTGTCCACGGTGTGGCCCATGGTGGCGTAAACAACAATCTGCCAGAGCACGCGGAACGCGCCCTGCATCGCCTCGAGCCAGTCGGCCAGCGTCCCCGCACCGTCGCCGAGGCGACCGCGGAAGGCCTCCAGCGCTGGCAGCCCGGCTACGACCCCGCGGAACGCGGCTTCCCAGGCGTCGTCGGTCGGGAAGATGCTCGCAGCGTCCCAGGTGTGCTCAACGGCGATGGCGCTGCGCGGCGGGACTGCTGGGACTCCGGAGCCGCCTGCCGGGACCCCCAACGGCGCCTGCGCCATGAACCAATCATCCATGTGGACTCCTCCGCTCTGCGTCCCTACTTGGGCCTCATCTGCTCCGGCATCTGAACGGCCACCACCTCGCCGCGCGCGCAGACATTCCCTCCGGCCGAAACCGTTGCGGTCACGATGACCTTGCGGCCTTTGATCTCCTTGACCTGCCCCCGGATCTCCAGTGGCACTCCCAGCGGCGTTGGCCGCAGGTAGTCCACGTGCAGGGATGCCGTGACGAACCGAAAAGCCGGCTCCGTGCCCATCTCCCGCCCCTCGGCCCGGTACGCCGCAGCCGCGGCCGTGCCGGTGCCGTGGCAGTCTATCAACGAGGCGATGAGCCCGCCGTAGACGTAGCCAGGGATCGCGACATGGTACGGCCGGGGGTGGAAGACCGCAACGGCCTCCTCTCCCTCCCAGCGGCCCTTGAGCTGCAGCCCATGCTCGTTGAGCCGGCCGCATCCATAGCAGTGGCTCAGATCGTCGGGGTAGCAGTCCTGAAACGCTACCTGCTTCACAGGATTACGTCCGAATCCCTACTTCTCCCGGCTCAGCACCTCGAGGAGCCGGCGCAGATCGGCATCAAGTGCCTTGAGTTCCTCCATGAGGCGCCCCTGGCGCTCCATCAGTGACCGTAGAATGCTATTGGAGTCACCTCCCGCGGGACCGGGGGGCGCCGCACCGGCCGGGGTCTTTGCCGGCAGCCGGTCCACCGCGGCCGTGGGGGCGGCCGACCCTGCCAGAAGGGCCTGCAGCGCCGCACTTACCGTGGGCGCCATCGCAATCCGGTTGCCGCTTGCCAGCACCACCCGCTTCATCTCCGGCAGCCGTCCCTGCTCCGCCTGGAGGTAGACCGGCTCGACGTACAGATTCGACTGCCCGATTGGAATCACGATCATGTTCCCCCGGATTACGCGGTTGCCGCCCTGGTTCCAGAGCGTGAACTGCTCGGAGATCGTAGGATCCTGATTGATGCGCGCTTCGATCTGCATCGGTCCGAAGACCAGCCTGTCCTTGGGATATCGGAAGGCCAGGAGCTTGCCATAGTTCTCGCCGTCCGATCGGGCCGCGAGCCAGGTGATCATGTTCTGCTTGCCCGGCGGGGTATACGGCATGATGAGCACAAACTCCTCGGTGGCCACCCCGGGCAAGCGCATGATGACGTAGTACGGCGTCATCTCGACGGGCTTGTCGGTGTAGACCTCCTGAGGAAGACTCCACAAGTCTTCCTTGTTGTAGAAAACGCGCGGGTCCTGCATGTGGAAGGTTCGGTACATCTCGGCCTGGACCGCAAAGATGTCCTGCGGGTACCGTAGGTGCGGCCGGAGGGAGGCCGGAAGCGCCGCCAGTGGCTGGAACAGCCCGGGGAAAATGCGGGCGTAGGTCTGGATCATGGCGTCACCCGGCTCGGTGATGAAGAGCGCGACCGTGCCGTTGTAGGCGTCCACAACGGCCTTCACACTATTGCGGACGTAGTTGAACCCTTCCCTCGATGGCTGTGAGTACGGATAGCGATCCGTGTTCGTGTAGGCGTCAATAATCCAGTACATCCGGCCATCGGCAACAGCCAAGTATGGATCTCCGTCCAGCCGCAGGAAGGGCACCAGCCGGGCAACGCGCTCAACGATGTTGCGGTGGTAGAGAATGACGCTCTCGGGCGTGATCGCGTCGGAGAGCAGTATGTTGAGATCCCGGAAGCGCCAGGCAAAGAGCAGCCGGCGGAGGGGCGAGCCAAGTCCGACGCCGGTCTTGCCCTCGTAGGTGGTGTAGACGTTCTCGTCGCCTTTGGGGTAGTTGAACTCTGGGGACCGCGTGCGCACGATGACATACTCCCGGCTCTTCTCGCCGTAGTACACCTCGGGCCGGTCCACGCGGGGATTGCCTATGGGCGGCACATCTTGAAGGAACAGTGTGGGCAGCCCCTCCGGTGTTAGCTCGTTCACCGGGCTCATGGTGACACCATAGCCGTGCGTGAACTGCAGCCGGCGGTTCACCCATGTCTGGGCCTGGGCAGGCAGCTTCTCTGGCGAGAGCTCGCGCGCGGCCAGCATCACCTGGCGGTAGCGCCCATCCACGGTGTACCGGTCAACGTCCACGTCAACGAAGTCGTAGTAGAGCCGGATGCTCTGTATCTGGTTGTACGTAGTGAGCAGGGGCCCCGGGTCCCACAGACGGATGTTGGCCACGGTGGCGGGCGCACGCGCGAGGTCTGCAGCGGTAACCATCTCCTCGCCCGCGATGGGGGCTTCTGCGATGCGGTCGAGCGCGTAGCCCTGCCGCGTCATGCGAATGGTCCTCTCGATGTAGGGCCGCTCGCGCTCAAGCTCTTGGGGTTGCACGACGAACCGGTTTATCATGGCCGGGTAGATGCCACCTGCAAGGAGGCCCGTCCCGATCCACGCCACCGCACCGACGATCGCCGGGCGGTACCCCTGCCGGAACGCCGTGATGCCAACTAGCCCGGCCGCCACCAGGGCCACCACCGCCTGAAGCCGCAGTGCCGGGAGTCGAGCATGAACGTCGGCGTAGGAAGCGCCGAATGAGGCCCCTCGCGGAGAGTAGACCAGGTCGTAGACCGCCAGCCAGTGTCCCCACGCCACGAGGACGAGGAGGATCGCACCCAGGCCAAAGAGATGCACGCGCATGGGACGGGATACAATTATGTTGATCGGGGCAGTGGGGCGGAACTCCCCCTCACCCTCCAGCGGCATCTGCACCTGCGGGAAGACGATCCGGAACGCGTACACCGCGACCGCCGCGACCAGAGCCAGCAGCATCACGGTCAGCAACCATCCCTGGAGAAACCGGTAGACCGGAAGCGTGAATACGAAGAACCCGATGTCCAGACCAAACTGTGGGTCGGTCGCGCCAAAGGGCGAGGCGTGCCAGTATCTCAACATATGTTCCCATCGGGCCGCGGCGACCCCCGCCATGTTTAGCGCCAGGAACAGCCCGCCACCTATCACGGCCAGGGAGAAGGGCTGTTGCATCGCGCGCATCTGGGCGCTGCCCGGCATCTCGATCGTGCCCACGGCCTGCTCGGCCAGCCGGCGGGCCAGGAAGGCGCTCCACAGGATCGCGCCGGCGCTTACCAGCGCGCCCAGCACGAAGAGCGTGGCCTGGGCAATAAACCTGGTTCGGAAGACGCCCGCGAAGTCCAGGTCCTTGAACCAGAGCCAGTCAGTGTAGAGACCGAGAACTACCGGTCCCGCCCAGAGGAACATCAGGAGGAGCAGGATAACGAGGGTTCGCGTCTTCATAGGTTCCTCCCATCTTGTGCCGGGCCATGCGGCCGCGGCGGAAATCTAGCTATGCGTGGACCTTCTGCTTGCGGCCAATCAGGAAATAG
>CAYLKW010000078.1:0-10550 GCA_964384245.1 uncultured bacterium | reverse complement strand
TCGAGGCCGGGCATCACGGCGGCAAGGGGGGCGATCCGCACAAGGCCGCCGTCATAGGCGACACGGTGGGCGACCCGTTCAAGGACACCGCGGGGCCGGCCTTGAACATTCTGATAAAGTTGATGACGGTGGTTGCCCTGGTCTTCGCCCCGCTGTTCCGCTAGCGGACGGGAGGAGGGGTCGGCGCCGCCGAAGAAACATGGGATATCCCAAGGAGACCCGACAGGAGGCGAGTCATGGCTGAGCGCAAGCGGGCCGGGGAGATGCCGGTTCGCGTTCAGGGGAAGCACATCGCCGTGACCGACGCGCTGAGGGCGTATGCCGAACAGAAGCTCTCGAAGCTGCCACGCAACTTCGATCGGGTGCAGGACGCGCAGGTGGTGCTCAGCGTGGCGCGCGACAGAACCAGGGGGCGCGCGCAGGTGGTTGAGGTGACGGTATGGTGCGACGGGCTGGTGCTTCGCGCCGAGGAAACCTCCGAGGACATGTACACCTCGATTGACCGCGCCGTGGATAAACTGGAGCGGCAGATCGAGAAGTATCGCAGCCGGATCATCGAGAAGCGAAGACTCGACGAGTCGCGCCGGCGGCGCCGGGCTCAGCAGACTGCCGAGTCGGCAATGAAGGCCCAGGGGGCGGAACCTCCTGCGCACCCGCAGATCGTGCGCGTCAAGAGGTTCGCCATGAAGCCGATGACGCCCGATGAGGCCGTGCTCCAGATGGAGCTGCTGGGGCACTTGTTCTTCGTCTTCCGTCACGCCGGGACGCAGGACATCAACGTGCTGTACAAGCGCCGCGACGGCGACTACGGGTTGATCGAGCCTGAAGCCTAGCCGGGGATCGTTCCAGACCAGCCGGACGCCGGAGGTGCCCAATGGCCCGTGAACTCGGTCGAACAGAAGCGGATCAGGCAGAGGAGATCATCCGCCGCCTCCGCGGGGTCGTGGCGGCGAGGGTAGTGCCGACGCCCGAGGGCCAGATTGACGTGATTCACGTGCTCGGGCAGGCGGATCGCAGCCCCAAGCTGATCGCGCTGGACGTCGTCTCCGCCCTGGCGGCCGAGATGGGTGCTTCACTGGAACCTCGCCAGGTCCGGGTTGCAGCGATGCGGCCGGACGAGAGCACTTCTGCGGTACCCCAGGCGCGGCTAAAGTTCGTGGGTCTCTCCCAGAGCATTATTCGGGACTGCGCGGAGATCAGGGTGCACCTTGAGGACCGCGGGATGCTCTACGAGGGGACCGCGGCAGGCCCCAACGTTTCCCGGCACCGCCTGGGCCTGGTGGCGCAGGCGACGCTGCGTGCGGTTGAGGTCTTCCTGAGGGCTCAGGGGATGCTGGTCTTCGAGGGCGCGGCGGTGCAGGCGGTGGCCGAGCAAGAGGTGGCTGTTGTCACCATCACCCTGGCAGGGACCGATCACGAGACCCTGGCCGGAGCATCGGTGGTGCGCGACGATCCCCGTGAGGCGGTCGTGCGCGCGGTTTTGTCCGCGGTGAACCGCCCCATTTCCTGGTTGGCAGCTAACCGCTAGGGATCAGGCGCGCTCCCCACGAGGTCTGGTAGAATCTACCGTGGTTGTTGCCCGGCCGGGGCAACGCGTGCTCCGGCCTGCGAGGTGCGTCATGCGAGGTCTGTTCAGCCGGCTTCTGGGCGATCCCAGCGAGCGCGAGGTGTCGCGGCTGCGCCCCATCGTCGAGGAGACCAACGACCTGGAGACCGAGTTCCAGCAGTTGAGCGACGAGGACCTGAGGGAGCGCGTCGCGGTCTGGCGCGAGGGGGTTGCCGGGGCGATCGAGGGCCTGGAGGGTGACGAGCGCAAGGCGGCCCAGGCGGCCGTCCTGGACGAGCTGCTTCCCCAGGTGTTCGCCGCGGTCCGAGCGGCCAGTCAGCGCACCATAGGCCAGCGACACTTCGACGTCCAGCTGATCGGCGGGGCGGTACTCCACAGCGGCAAGATCGCCGAGATGAAGACAGGCGAGGGCAAGACGCTCGTGGCCACGCTTCCGATGGTCCTCAACGCGTTGACGGGCCGCGGCGCGCACCTGGTCACGGTGAACGACTACCTGAGCCGGCGCGACGCGGGATGGATGGGGCCGATCTATCATCTCCTCGGGTTCTCGGTGGCGGCGATAGGGCACGAATTCTCCGGGCTGTACGATCCCTCCTACGCCGATCCCAAGCCGCACCACGACGATCGCCTGAATCACTTCCGCCCGGTCAGCCGGCGCGAGGCCTACGCGGCGGACATCACCTACGGTACCAACAACGAGTTTGGTTTCGACTACCTCCGCGACAACATGGTCCTGCGTGAGGAGGACCTGGTGCTGCGCGAGCTCCACTACGCCATCGTGGACGAGGTGGACTTCATCCTGATTGACGAGGCCCGCACTCCCCTGATCATCTCAGGAGTGGTTGAGGGAGGGGTCGAACGTTACCAGCGCTTCTCCCGCGTCGTGCCCCGGCTGCAGCGCGACGTGGACTACACCGTGGACGAGAAGCTGAAGAACGCGATTCTCACCGACGTGGGCGTCGGTCACGCCGAGCGGCTGTTGGGGATTGACGACCTGTCCGACCCCGAGCACGGTGACCTGATGCACCAACTGCACCAGGGCCTTCGCGCGCACGCGGTCTACAAACGCGACGTGGACTACGTGGTGAAGGACGGCCAGGTAATAATAGTGGACGAGTTCACCGGCCGTCTGATGTTTGGCCGGCGCTACTCCGACGGGCTGCACCAGGCCATCGAGGCCAAGGAAGGCGTCAGGGTGGAGCGTGAGAGTCAGACCCTGGCCACGATCACGTTCCAGAACTACTTCCGCATGTACGAGAAGCTGGCGGGGATGACCGGCACGGCCAAGACCGAGGAAGAGGAGCTGTCCAAGATCTACAACCTGCCGGTGATCGTGGTCCCCACGCACCGGCCGATGGTCCGCACAGATCACCCGGACATCATCTACAAGACGGAGCGGGGCAAGTGGAAGGCGGTGGTCGAGGAGATAGCCGGGTGGCACGGCCAGGGCCGTCCGGTCCTGGTCGGCACGCGCTCGATTGAGAAGAACGAGCAGCTCTCGGAGCTCCTGCGCCGCCGGGGGATCCGACACGAGGTGCTCAACGCCAAGCAGCACGAGCGCGAGGCGGAGATCATCGCGCAGGCGGGCAGAGTGGGCGCGGTTACGATCGCCACCAACATGGCCGGCCGCGGGGTGGACATAGTCCTGGGCGGGAATCCGCCGGATCCTGCCGAATCCGAGCGCGTGCGCACGTTGGGCGGTCTCCACGTCATAGGGACAGAACGCCACGAGGCCCGGCGCATTGACAACCAGCTACGCGGACGCTCCGGCCGCCAGGGCGACCCAGGGGCCAGCCGGTTCTACATAGGTCTGGACGACGAACTCATGCGCATCTTCGCCGGCGAGCGCATCGCAGGCCTGATGGACCGACTGGGGCTGGACGAGGACACCCCGATTGAGCACAACCTGATCTCCCGGCAGATAGAGTCGGCCCAGAAGAAGGTGGAGCAGTACCACTTCGACATGCGCAAGCACGTTCTCGAGTACGACGACGTCATGAACGTCCAGCGCAGGGTGATCTACGCCGAGCGCCGCAAGGTGCTCGCGGGCAGCAACATCCGCGAGAACGTGCTCGACATGATCACCCGGCTCGTCGAGGCACAGGTTGACGCGACTTGCGTCAAGGAGGTCCACCCCGATGATTGGGACCTGGAGGGGCTCCGCGCTGAGATAGGCCAGATCATTCCGTCGCTCACCGGCCTGCTGGTCGAATCACTGCGGGGGCTGCGGGCCGACGAGGTGGCCGACCGCGTGGCCGACGCCGCCCTGGAGGCATACGAGCGCCGCGAATCCGAGATCGGCGCCGCCACCCTCCGCGAGATAGAGCGGCTCGTGCTGCTGCAGACGATAGACCGCAAGTGGATAGACCACCTGCACAACATGGACGCCCTGCGCGAGGGAATCGGCCTGCGTGCCTACGCGCAGGCGAGCCCCTTGATAGAGTACCAGCGGGAAGGCTACGACATGTTCCAGGCCACGCTCAACGCCATCCAGGAAGACGCCGTCCGGCTGCTCTTCCGGGTGGAGGTGGTTCCCGAGGAGCGCGCGGTCGCGCGCCCGGTCATGCCGGTGCGTCAGCCGGCCGTCCAGGGCGCCCGGTCCGCCCCCGCCGGCCAGCCCAAGGTCGGGAGGAACGATCCGTGCTGGTGCGGGAGCGGGAAGAAGTTCAAGAAGTGTCACGGCCGGGAGGAGTGAAGGAACCCCTCAGGCACCTTCGGATCGCCGGCGCCCTGGCCAGCGGGCTGCTCTTCGCCCTGGCTTTCCCTGGCCCGGACCTCGGCTGGCTGGCCTGGATCGCGCTCGTGCCGCTTCTGCTGGTCATCCGCGACCTCACTCCCGCTCGATCCTTCCGATACGGTGTTCTGGCCGGTCTGCTCGGGTTCGGCTTTCTGCTGGAGTGGATCAGGCTCTTTGGACTGCCGGCCTGGGGGTTGCTTACGGCGATCCTTGCGCTGTACCTGGGTGGTTTTGCGGCCGGCACCTCGTTCCTGGCGCGCGGAAGGCCTGTCGCGCTGCTCTGGGCGGCGCCTCTCACTTGGGTGGCGGTCGAGCTGGTCCGCTCGGTGGGCCCTCTGGGGTTCCCCTGGGGCCTGCTCGGACTGACCCAGTACCGGACGCCGGCCGTGCTCGGGCTGGCTTCGGTGGTCGGGGTCTACGGGATCTCAGGGCTGATCGCTTTGGTGAACGCCGCTTTAGCGCTTGCGCTCTCACGGCGCCGTCTTGACCGCGCATCCGGCACAGCAGTGGCCGCGGCGGCGCTGGTGGTGGCAGCCGCGCTGGCGTCCGCCGCGATCTCCGCTGGGGCGGTTCGGGAGGCGGCAGCGCGTGCCGAGCGCCGAATCATCGCCGTTGTGCAGCCCAACGTGCCCCCGCAGCAGAAGGGTGATCCATCGAGCGTTGCGCCGATCGTCGAGGGGCTACTGCATCAGACCGGTGAGGCGAGGTCTGCCGGTGCGGATATCATCGTCCTCCCCGAGACCGCGGTGCCCGCCGTTTTGAGCGAGGCCCCCGAGCTAAGGACGGCCATAGCGCACAGTGCAGCCGGGGCACTGGTGGTGGCAGGCGCGTTCATGGCCGGTCCACGCAATGGCGCAGTTGTGCTGGATCCCCGGGGAGAGTCGTTGGGCGCCCAAGCCAAGCAGCGGCTCGTCCCCTTCGGCGAGGCCGGCGTAGTGCCGGGCGTTGATGCGCAGCCGGTGCGGACAAAGGCCGGGACGATCGGAACGGTGATCTGCTACGAGTCGGCGTTCCCTTTCATGGTCAGGTCTCTGGTCAGGGGCGGTGCCGACCTGATCACGGTGCTCACCAACGACGGATGGTTCGGACGGTCTGCAGGACCTCCCCAGCACGCTGCCCATGCCGTAGTCCGTGCCGTCGAGAGCGGCCGCAGCGTGGCCCGCGCCGCGAACACCGGTTCCTCGATGCTCATCGGTCCGGATGGAGCCGTTCAGCGCTCGCTGCCTCTCGATACTGCGGGCGTGCTGGTCGCGTCGCTGCCGGTTGGCGGCCCGGTGACGCCGTACGTGTTATGGGGGTGGATGGTGGCGCCACTGGCCGTCGCCGTGTGGTTGCTGGCCGCGGCGCCGGCAGGCATCGCCGCCCTTCGGAGGCGGCCGGCCGCCGCCTGGAGACTCGCCGCTGCCGTGGCCCTCCCGGCGGTGCCCTGGGTGCTGGGACGCCTGCTTGCTCCAGGAGGGGATGGGCCGGGTCCCCTGGCAGCATCAGGCGTACTGCTGGCCTCGATGCTGGTGGGGCGGGGCCACCTGCTGAATCGTCGGGGGATCTTGGCCTCGACCGCCGTATCGTTGGCGGCCACGGGCTTTCTTGTTTGGGCGATACGGGCGGCCTACGCGCAGTACGGGTTTCAGGTGCCTGCCGGAGTCCCGGCGGACGGCTGGTTAGTCGTCGTCCTGGGGTATGTTCTGGGCGGGATCGCGATCGAGGCATGGCTGCGCGGCGCGGTGTTCGCTGCGGCCCAGGAGTTGGGTGGATGGGTGTTTGCCGTGGCGGCGGCAACCGTCATGGGAGTCGGTCTTTACATGGGTTGGGCCCGGGTCCCTCAGGAGATCCTGTTCTGGCACCTTCTCACCAGCGCTGGATACGGCCTGCTGCGCGCCCGCACAGGGGATGCGGTCGGCCTGGGCCCGGCGCGCGGTCTGGGTGACGCCGCTATCCTTGCGCTTGCAGGGCTGCGGTAGAGCCCGTCCGGGCGTTCTGATATAATGCACTCACCATGATCCAACTTGACGATCTGCACGTTCGGCTCAACGAGAGCCGCCGCCGCCTCCAGGACCTCCGGGGGCATCTTTGACCTGCCGGCCAAGCAAACCCGCATTCAAGAACTCGAGGTAACGATGCAGCAGCCCACGCTCTGGGCCGACCCGGAGCGAGCGCGGGCCGTGGGACAGGAACTCAGCCAGATCCGCACCACGGTGGAGACGGTGGGATCCCTGCAGCGCCAGATCGACGACCTTGAAGCGCTCCTGGAGCTCGCGGCCGAATCGCCCCAGGATCTCGACGCCGCGGACATTGAAGCCGCCTCGCGAGCGGTGACGGACGCCCTGTCCCGTATCGAGACCGCGGCGCTGCTCTCGGGTCCCCACGACGCCTCCAACGCGATTCTCTCGATCCACGCGGGCGCCGGCGGCACCGAGTCCCAGGACTGGGCCTCGATGCTGCTCCGGATGTACTTGCGCTGGGCCGAGGGACACGGTCACACCGCCGAGATCGTGGACCAGTCTCCGGGCGAGGAAGCCGGCCTCAAGAGCGTGACCGTGATCATCAGCGGTCCCTACGCCTACGGGCACCTCCGGACGGAGCGGGGCGTCCACCGGCTGGTCCGGCTTTCGCCCTTCGACGCCGCCCACCGCCGGCACACCTCTTTCGCGCTGGCGGACGTCATCCCTGAGGTGGAAGACGTGGACGTAGAGATGCGCGAGGACGACGTGCGCATCGAGACCTACCGGGCTGGCGGCGCCGGCGGACAGAACGTCAACAAGGTCGAGACCGCGGTGCGCGTGATCCACGTGCCCACCGGGATGGTCGCGCAGTGCCAGAACGAAAGGTCCCAGCACGCCAACAAGCTGACCGCGCTGCGCGTCCTCAAGTCCCGCCTGGTGGAGGCGGCCGAGGCGCAGCAGCGTGAACGCCTGGCCGAACTCCGCGGGGAGTACCGGGAGGCTGCCTGGGGGAACCAGATCCGCTCCTACGTCCTGCATCCCTATCAGATGGTCAAGGACCACCGAACGGGCGTTGAGACCGGCAACTCCGCCGCGGTGCTGGACGGCGCGCTCGATCCATTCATCGAGGCCGCGCTGCGCTCGCGGGCGAACTGATGCGACGAACCGTATGGCTGCTCGTGGGGGTCGCCGCGCTTGCGGCGCTGTGGTGGTGGGTGCCGTCGGCTTTCGTTCAGCATCAGGTGGCCTCCTCGATCCGCGCGCAACTGGGGACCCCGGGGCAATTGACGATCAGGGTACGCACCACCGCGTGGTCACTCGCGCGTGGCCGCGTGGACCGGTTGGAGATTGAATCCCGAGACCTGCCCCTGGGCAAGGTCTCTGCCCGCCGGTTCCGCGCCAGCATGGCCGGTGTCGAGATGGCAGGGTCGGGCCAGGGCGGAAGGGCAATCCGCGGCGTAGAATCCGGCAGCGCGGAACTCGAACTCGGGCAGTCGGATCTGGAGCGCCTGCTGGCAGCCCACGGTGTGGCCGGCCCCGCGGTTACGATTGCCGCCGACGGAATCACCGCGACGGGCCTGGTGCGTGCCGGACCGGTGGGTGGGCCGGCCAGGGTCCGCGGGCAGCTCTACGCCGTCTCCGGGACCGATCTCCACTTCCGCGTGGAGTCCCTGGAGGTGAACGGAATGGAACTGCCTCCGGCGCTCGCCAACGCGGTGCTGGCCGTGGCCTCGCAACCCATTCTGTCGCTGCGTGGCCTGCCGGTGCCAGTCCAGATTGAGCGGGTGATCTTGGAGGCAGGCCGGGTTGTTGTCTCCGCGCACGTCGTGGGATCCCTCCGGTGACGCGGCGCGTCCTGGTCTGGCTAGTTGTGCTTGGCCTCGCGGCCTCCTCGGCCGTGCTGGCCATGCGCCACCGCCTTGAGGCCCGGTACCGCGCGGTTGAGATCGTGCTGGACGGCGATGATTGGGTATCGCTGATCCGGCGCGAGGGCCGCCTCACCTCCGAGGTCATGGCTGATCTCCGGCAGCGTGGCGCGGTCTCGGTGGCGCTCAGCGACAACACGCTCAAGCGGCTCGCCGAGGAGGGAGCGGTGAGCTACGCCGGAGGCGGCCAGCTCGCCTCCACGGGAAGACTGGCCGCACTGCGCGAGCCCTTTGCCGGTCTGGCGGCAATGGGAGCGCTGCGCACGGATGCGGTCTACGTCTCGGGATCGCCGGACGCGCTGGAGTTCGTGTCGGCCCGCCTGACCGCGCTGCTCGGCCCGGAGAGGGTGCGCGCGATAAACGGCGCGATCGAGGTCCTGGGCACGGCGCCCGATCTCGAAGAGCTGGGTCTGGGATTCCGGCCCGCGGACGCCGCTCCCTACAGGGCGGCGGGCCTTGAGGTAGTGCTGCGGCCGCGCAACTTCCGCGGGCTTACGCCCGAGAGCCTCCGCGTGTTGGTCGAGGGTTACGCATCAACGACGGCCTCGCCGACACTGATCTTCGCGCTTGCCGAGGTCCAGGGCTACGAGGAGCTGCTGGTAGAAGCGGCGGCCGCCTATCAGCGGGCCGGCGCCCGCTACGGCCGGATCGAGGTGTTCACGGCACGCCGGAAACAGAAGGGTGAGGACCGGCTCACCGCCTTGATGCGGCCGTCCGTTATTCGCGTCTTCAGCATCACCCCGGAAGAGCTGCTGGTACTGCGGCCCGGCGAGGTCGTGGACAAGTTCGTGCGCGCGGCGGCCGAGCGCAACATCCGGCTTCTCTACGTTCGACCTCTGCTTGTGACGCCTGCCGGGACGCCGGCGCTGGAGATCAACCTGGGCGTGGTCGAGACGGTCGCCCGGGAGTTGCGGGCGCTGGGCTTCTCTCCTGGCCGAGCGCGGCCGCTTCCGCCCCTGGAGGTGCCGGCTCCGCTGATCTGGGTGGTGGCGCTCGGGGCCGCTGCTCTGATCTTGTTGGTCGCCGACGACCTGGCGCGGGTGCTCGGCACACCTGTTGCGCGCGGCGCGTACGGTGTGATTCTGGGCGCAGCCGTGCTGCTGAGCGTGCTGGCCGGGCTCACCCGGTTTGATGCTCCCTGGAGGCAGGTGCTGGCGCTGGGCACGGCCGTGGCCGGCGCAACCGGCGCGACCGTGTGGGCACTGCCGAGGGAAAGGCGGTCGGGTTTCGGCGCGGCAGTCACGGGATGGCTCACGCTCCTCCGCGCCGTCGCAGCAGCATCCGCCACCGGCGTGTTCGTAGCCGCGCTGCTCAGCCGGTGGGAGTTCATGCTGGCCTTCTCCACCTTCCTGGGAGTGAAAGCGGCGCACGTGGCGCCGGTGGCGCTGGTGGCCCTGATGCTGGCGTTCGACCGGCGGCGGGAGGGTGACTGGCGCGCAACCGTTCAGGAACTGAACGGCTGGGTGGCCCAGCCGCTCCGCTTGGGGGCGGCGCTGGCCGTGCTCGTAGCAGGCCTGGCAGGGGTCATGCTGCTGGCGCGGACCGGCAACATAAGCCTGCCTCTCGCCGGAGCCGAGCAGAGTCTTAGGACGGTTCTGGAGAACCTGCTCGTCGCCCGCCCGCGCACCAAGGAGTTCCTGATCGGTTATCCGGCCCTGGTGCTAGCCGGTGTCGCGGCCTCGCTGGGATGGAGGCGTGTCGCGCTGGCGTTCGCGCTCGCGGGCGCCATAGGCACCGCCGGCGCGGTCAACTCGTTCTCCCACCTGCACACCCCTCTGGTCCACACGGTGTGGCGGACCGGGAACGCGCTCCTCTTGGGCGCGGTTCTGGCCGTCCCCGCGGTCACGGTGCTCCTCTGGCTATCGCGGCGACCCCCCCGGTCCTAGTCAGCGGCTACTACGGCTTCGGCAACCTGGGCGACGAGGCCGTCCTGGCCGGGCTGATTGCCGGGCTGCGCGCCGCCGGTGTGGACCAGCGGCTGGTGGTGCTATCCGCCGACCCGGCGGAGACCACAATGCTGCACGGGGTGGAGGCCCATCCGCGCTCCCCGCTTGCCGTGTGGCAGGCGCTAGCGGGTGCGCGCCTGCTGATCAGCGGAGGCGGATCCCTGGTACAGGACGTGACCAGCGCGCGCAGCGCCCTGTACTACATCGGTACCATGCTCGCGGCTTCCATGCGTCGGGTGCCGCTCGCTGTGGTTGGGCAGGGGGTCGGGCCGGTCCGCAGGCCGTGGGTAAGACGGCTGGCGGCTGCGGCGTTCAACAGGGCGCAGGCGATCAGCGTGCGTGACGCCGCCTCGGCCCGCGCGCTCCGGGCGATGGGAGTGGTCCGCCCGGTAGACGTGGGAGCGGACCTGGCCGCGCTGATGACCCCGTCCC
>CAYLKW010000077.1:0-10622 GCA_964384245.1 uncultured bacterium | reverse complement strand
GCGAATTGACCCATTCCGGGCCCCGTGGTAGAATTCGTCCGGTCTGGTGGAGGTGGGATGTGTACGCGGTTATTGACTCTGGAGGCAAGCAGGTCACGGTTCGCGAGGGCGATCTGGTACGCGTCGAGCGCATGGCCGGCTCGCCGGGCGACCAGGTAACCCTGGATCGGGTGCTGCTCATCGGTGACAGCGAGACGCGGGTGGGTACGCCGACGATTGAAGGCGCTACGGTGCAGGCACGCGTTGTGCGGCAGGCCCGGGCGCGCAAGATCATCGTGATGAAGTACAAGGCCAAGGCGCACTACCGCCGGAAGACCGGCCACAGGCAGGATTTCACCGAGCTGCGCATTGAGCGCATCGCCGCGCCGGCGGGCTAAGCGGAACCAGGGGGTAGGGAGATGGCATCCAAGAAAGGCGTCGGCAGCAGTCGGAACGGCCGCGACTCCAACAGCAAGCGCCTGGGCGTCAAGCGCTTCTCGGGTCAGGCCGTGAGCGCGGGCAGCGTCCTGATCCGCCAGCGGGGCACTAAGGTCTTTGCCGGCAATAACGTCGGCCGGGGGCGCGACGACACGCTGTTCTCGCTCGTGAACGGCGTCGTGGCTTTCGAGCGCCGCGGCCGGGACGGCCGGCAGGTCAGCGTCTACCCGGTTGCAGTTGCGGTCTAGCTCAACAAGTGCGCGCGGATCAGGCCCGGGTTGCATGACCCGGGCCGTTCGCTTCTCCTCGGGCCTCCCCAGGGGATGGCAGAGCGAGGCTTCCCATGTTCATTGATCGGGCGAAGGTATACGTCAAGGCCGGTGATGGGGGTAACGGCTGCCTCAGCTTCCGCCGGGAGAAGTTCATACCCAAGGGCGGTCCGGACGGGGGAGACGGCGGGGACGGCGGCAGCGTGATCTTCGTGACCGATCCAGGACTCCTTACGCTCATTGACTTCCGCTATCGCCGTCACCTGCGTGCCCGTCGCGGCGCCCATGGGGAAGGCGCGAAGCGCTCGGGCCGCCGTGGCGCGGACTTGGTGGTTTCCGTGCCCGTGGGAACCATCGTGCGCGATGCCTCAACCGGTGAGGTGATCGCCGATCTGGCCGAGGAGGGCCAGCGGGCCACCATAGCCATGGGCGGCCGGGGCGGACGTGGGAACGCGCGTTTCGCCACTGCCACTCACCGGGCGCCGCGGCGCGCCGATCCCGGGCAGCCCGGAGGGGAACGGCAGATTGAGATGGAGCTGCGGCTCCTGGCCGACGTTGGCTTGGTAGGCCTGCCGAATGCCGGCAAGTCCACGCTACTCCGCCGCATCTCGGCCGCGCGGCCCAAGGTGGGCGACTATCCCTTCACGACCACTGAGCCGGTGCTGGGCGTGGTCATGGTTGAGGGTGGAGTGAGCTTCGTGGTGGCCGATCTCCCCGGGCTGATCGAAGGCGCACATATGGGCGCCGGGCTGGGGCATGCCTTCTTGAGACACACGGCACGGACGCGCGTGCTGATTCACCTGGTGGACGCCAGCAGCCCCGAAGACCCAGTTGAGGGTTTCGCCACCATCCGCAGGGAACTCGGGCTATACGATCCACGCCTGCTTGAGCGTCCTGCGATCGTTGCCCTCAACAAGATGGACCTGCCCGAGGCCAGGGCGCGCTCGGCGGATCTGCTGGCCCGGTTTTCCGCGCTGGGGATGCTGGCACTGCTGGTTTCCGGCGCCACCGGAGAGGGGCTGGAGGCGCTGATCCGCGCGACCGCCCGCGCGCTGGGCCGCGGCCCCGACCGGGAGGAGACCTCCCCGGGCGGCAAGAAGTCAACCTCCGTGCGGGCCACGGACCGCAGCCAAGGCGGGCGCGAGGCGACAGCGTGACCAGGCTCGGCGTCATGGGCGGGACCTTTGACCCGATCCACCACGGGCACCTGGTCACCGCCGAGGAGGCCCGGGTCCAGTTCGGTCTTGACCGCGTCCTCTTCATCCCCAGTGGGTGTCCGCCACACAAGGACCCTGCCGACATCACTCCTTCCGAACACCGGTACCTGATGACTTTCCTGGCCACGGTTTCCAACCCGCACATCAGCGTGTCGCGGTTGGAGATTGACCGGTCCGGTCCATCGTTCACGATTGACACGATCCGCCTGCTGGCCGCCGAGTTCGCCGGCGCGGAGCTGTTCTACATCACGGGCGCCGACGCCATCATGCAGATCATGCGCGGCGAGTGGGAGCGATCACCCGAGCTACTCGGGCTGTGCGAGTTCATCGCGGCCACCCGGCCCGGGTTCGTCCTGGATCTGGATGTGCTGAAGCGCCACAACTGCACGGGGAGGCCCCTGGTGAACGTTCACGTGATGGCTATTCCCGCCCTCGCGATCTCGTCCACGGAAATCCGCGCGCGCGTGCGCACGCACCGGCCCATCAAGTACCTGGTGCCCGAGGCGGTTGAGGCCTACATCGTCAAGCACGGTCTCTACCAGGAGGATTCGTGGCGTCGGGAGCCAGCAGGTGGCTAGGTCCGGTTCGCGCGGCAAGGCGCCTGCGCCGGAGTCCCTGCCCAAGGCCCTGCTTGCCGCGGAGGCGGCCGAGGCGAAGCGCGCCGAGGACGTGGTCATCCTCGACCTGCGCGATCAGACCCTTGTGACCGACTACTTCGTGTTGTGCACTGCCACCAGCCGCGTGCAGATCCGCGCCGTGGCGGACGCAATCGCCGAGGTCCTCAAGGACAACCAGGTTCGTGGTGTGCGCGAGGGCGCCGAGGCCGGGCAGTGGATCTTGCTCGACTACGGCGACGTGGTGGTCCACGTCTTAGGTCCCGAGGCCCGGGCCTTCTACCGGCTCGAGCGGCTCTGGGCCGACGCTCCGGTCGTTACCCGGTAGGCGGCCGATGCACCTGGCCGTCCGTCCGGCGACGATTGAGGACGGCACCACGCTCGTCCGCGTGCTGGATGCGGCGTACGCCGGCGGTTACTCTGCCACCTTTGATCGCGACGGTCCGCTGCAGCCCAACGATCTCTGGTGGGCCCGGTCGGAGAAGGACGTCAGCGTCATCGAGGTCAACCGAGTGCCCTCCGGGCTGCTTGTGGTAGGCCGCAGCGGCGGACAGTGGCTCGTCGAGGAGATCCTGCTGGACGGGTTCTCCGGATACCCGGCCCGCACGCAGGAGGCGCTCGTCAGCCGGATTAGCGCCCACCTGACCGCGCTGTTCCAGCGCGCAGGCCAGAACACGATGCTCCTGCGCGTGGCCGATACGAACCCGTTCGGCCTCCTTCTTGTCAGGAGCCTGCACGCGGTCTTCACCAACGCCTTGCTGGTCTACCGGTATCGAGGTCCCAAGCGTCCCAGTGTTGGCTCTCCCGAGGGGTACGAGGTCCGCAGGTGTACTCCCGCCGACGCGCGCGAGATCGGCCGGCTGGTGCGCGAGGTCACGCCTGACCGCGGCCGCATTGACGAGGTTGAGCGGGTGCTGCGCGCCAAGGACGGTAAGGGGTTCGTGGCGTGCAGGGATGGCCTGGCCGTCGGCGTCTCCACGGCCGAGGTGCGCACGGGCCGGCCGGACTGGTTCGTCGGCGTGCGCGAGACGCACCGGCGACGCGGGCTGGGGCGCGCGCTTGCGCACGCGGCCATCGGCGCGATGGCGGCGCGAGGGACGCCGCCGTACGCGACGGTCTGGGCGCTCGACCCGGTCGCCGGGTCGTTCCTGCGCGCGCTAGGGTTCGCCGTCGAGCGGACGTTCCTGTATGTGGAAAGACCCCTGTAGCACAGCGACCCCCATAGCCCGATGAGGACCGCCAGGACCGCATCCCTGGCTGTCCTGCTGCTGGCCCTGGCGCTTCCCGTAGGTGGGGCGCCGGCACAGGTCACCCTCGATCGGCCCCCGGGTGAGTTCGAGTTGCCATACTCGCCCGCCGAGGGCGCGGTGGTCTCCATCACGCCGCCGGCCTTCATCTGGATCCCGGTCGCGCGGGGCGCGCGGTACGCGCTGCAAGTAGGTCCTGGGCCGGATCCTGCAGCGCCCGGAGGCCGCACGGTCCGCGGGATCACGATGGCCTCACATGCGCCGCGCGAGGCGCTCGCTCCAGGACGCTGGGCCTGGCGGTACGGCGTCGAGTCCTCCGACGGCACCGTGAGTTGGAGCCGCGTGCGCGCCTTCACGGTGGCTCCAGACGCGCGCGCCTGGCCCTATCCCGGCGTGGAAGCAATGGCCGGTCGTGTGCCGCGGGGCCGGCCGCGCCTGTTCGTGCGCGCCGAGGAGGTGACCGCATACCGCGGCCGTGCCCGAGAAGGTGACCTCCGCGGCCTGGCAGCGGGCATCGTGCGTGCAGCCGAGCGCGACCTGGGCGGTCCGCTGCCCCCGGAACCCGACTTCCTGCCGCGCACCCAGCCCGATCGGGGCCGCATCTTCGCCGAGATCATCCGGGGTACGCGGCCGCCGATGGACGCGATGGAGCGGGTTGCGCTGGCCTACCTGCTGACCGGCGAGGCGCGGTTCGCAGACGAGGCGCGGCGCCGGCTGCGACACTTCTTCGCCTGGGACCCGCTGGGCTCAACCGAACTGGCGCACAACGACGAGCCTGCCATGTGGATGATGATGCGCGGGGTGCGGGCCTACGACTGGATCTACGACCGTGTCCCGCCCGAGGAGCGCGAGGCGCTCGAGCGCGTGATGCGAATTCGCGCCGAGCAGATGCACCAGGTGTTGCGGCGCCGGCCGTTCGAGAGCAACCCCTACGAGAGCCACGCCGGCCGGATCATCGGATTCCTGGGCGAGGCCGCGCTGGCGTTCGTCCACGAGTGGCCCGAAGCGCGCGAGTGGCTGGACTACGTCGCCACCGCGTACTGGACCTCTTACCCGGCGTGGGGCGGCGATGACGGCGGCTGGGCCGAGGGCCCGGCGTACTGGGGTTCGTATATGAACTTCATGCTGCACTTTGCGGTGGCGTTGCGGACTGCCACCGGCGCAGACCTCATGGGCAAGCCATTCTTCGCCAACACGCCGCTGTACGCGGTGTACACGGCGCCGCCCTACCACCGGCTGTCTCCGTTTGGGGACGGGCAGCACAGCCGGGTCGAGTTGGGCAGTCTCATGTACTGGTTCTCGTCGGTGCTGCGCGACCCGGTGGCGCGGTGGTACGCGGACGCGCGGCAGCGCGGGCCTAGCTCGGACATCTTGGGGATCGTCCTGGCCGATCCCACGCTGGTGGGCCGGCCTCCGACCGCGCTGCCGCAGAGCCGGGTCTTCCCATCGGTGGGCCTGGTGGCGATGCACAGCGCGCTGGGCGACCCGGACAACGACGTCTACCTGCTGTTCCGCAGCAGCCCCTACGGATCGCACAGCCACGGCCACGCCAACCAGAACGCGTTCACAGTTGAGGCCTACGGCGAGGCACTGGCCATCGCGTCGGGCTACTACCCCTGGTACGCCTCGCCGCACCACGACCAGTGGACGCGCGAGACCCGGGCCTCGAACGCGATCACGATCAACGGCGGGCAGGGACAGGGGAAGCGCAGCGTCCGCTCTCGCGGGAGGATCGAGGCGTTTGCCACCGGCGGCAGTTACGACTACGCTTCAGGGGACGCCACGCCTGCCTACGAGGGCCGGCTGCTGCGGGCGGTGCGCCGGATCGTGCACGTGCGCCCGGGCGTGTTCGTGGTCTACGACGAGGTCGCCGCGCCCCAGCCGGTTACCTGGGAGTGGTGGCTGCACACGCTCTCGCGCATGGAGGTGGACGAGGGCGCTGCCGAGATTCGGGTGCGCGAGGGAAGGGCCGGGTTGGTGGTGCGCTTCCTCGAGCCCGCGGGCTTGGCGTTCGCGCAGACCGACCGCTTCACCGTGCCGCCGGAGGACGGGCGCTCCAACCAGTGGCACCTGACCGCCTCGACGCGCTCGACGCATGCGGCCACGGTCTTCCTCGCGGTACTCATGCCGCATCGGGCCGGTGAGGTAAGTGGGCTTCCCCGCGTCACCAAGGTAGAAGGGGATGGCGCGCTGGGCGTCACACTGGCCTGGCCGGACGGCCGGCGCGACTTGGTGGGGTTCCGCAGACCGGGCCGCCCCGGGACTGTCAGACTTGGAGCGATCGAGGCCGACGCCGCGGCGTTCGCGGTAGGGACCACGCCCGGAGGCCTGGAGCGCACGTTCACCTGGCCTTGATGCTGATTACCCGGGCAGGGGCGGCTCCCCGCGAGGGCGAAGCCAGTGCTGCTCATGAGTGACGCGATGCGATTTGTGGCTTTGATCGTGTTCTTGGTGGCTCTGGTGGCCACGGTGCGCCAGCACGCGGCCCTGCTCGGCGTCCAACGTCCGGGCGGGTTCTTCGCCTACCTGGGCGCTGCCGGATGGCTCATCCTGGCCCTTGCCTCCGGGGTGACGGCGTTCCTTCCGGGTTCTTGGGTGCTGGGAGCCAGCACCGCGGCGGCCGGCGTGCTGTGCATACTCGTTGGCGTCCTGCTGAGGGCCCCTGGTCGTGCCTGAGCGTGGCGGCGAGAAGCTAATCGCGACAAACCGCCGGGCCCGGCACGAGTACCACATCGAGGAGTCGGTCGAGGCCGGCCTCGTGCTCACCGGCACCGAGGTCAAGTCGCTGCGCACTGGCCGGGTCTCGCTGGGTGAGGCGTTCGCGCGCGTGGACCGTGGAGAGGTGTGGTTGCACCACCTGCACATCCCACCCTACGATGCCGGGAACATCTTCAACCATGACCCGCTGCGGCCGCGCAAGCTGCTGCTCCACCAGGGCGAGATTCGGCGCATGGCCGGCAAGGCCGCGCAGAAGGGCTACACGCTCGTGCCGCTGCGCCTGTACTTCCAACGGGGCCGGGCCAAGGTCGAGCTGGCGCTGGCGCGCGGGAAGAAGCTCTACGACAAGCGTGAAGCGATTGGGCAGAGAGAGGCACAGCGCCAAGCGCAGCGCGCGGTGAAGCAGACGGTCGAGCCGCGCGGCCGCAGGAGAAAGGGAGAGGGCGAATGAGACAGGCCCGGGGCAAGGGCAGAGGGCGAGTGGCGCAGGCCAGGGGTCCGGCTCCTCTGGTCGGCATCATTATGGGCAGCACATCCGACCGGCCGGTTCTTGATGCGGCGGCCGAGGTCTTGACAGGACTGAGGATCCCGCACGAGGTCAGGATCGTATCCGCGCATCGGACGCCCGACTGGATGTTCGAGTACGCCGCCGGGGCCGAGCGCCGTGGCGTCAAGGTGATCATCGCCGGCGCTGGCGGAGCCGCGCACCTGCCGGGCATGGCCGCGGCCAAGACCTTGCTGCCGGTGATTGGCGTGCCAGTGCCCAGTGAGCACCTGCACGGGCTCGACTCGCTGCTCTCGATCGTGCAGATGCCGGCCGGCGTGCCCGTGGGCACGATGGCGATCGGTCGCGCCGGCGCCGCCAACGCCGCGCTGCTGGCCGCGCGCATCCTGGGTGTCAGCGACGAGGCGATCCGCGCGCGTTTGCTTCGGCGGCAGGAGGCGGCGGCCGCCGCGGTGCGGGAGGCGGATCAGGGGTGACAGCGGCCCCGGCCTCGATGCTGTCGCCCGGCGCGACGATAGGAATGATCGGCGGCGGGCAGCTTGGCCGCATGCTGGCGCTGGATGCCCGGCGGATGGGCTACGGCGTGGCCGTGCTTGATCCATCACCGGCGGCTCCGGCCGCGGCCCTGGCCGATGCGCACGTCCAGGCCCGGTTTGACGACGCCGGAGCGGTCGCCGACCTGGCTGCGCGCTCCGACGTGGTGACGTTCGAACTCGAGCACGTGCCGCTGGCCTGCGCGCTGGCCGCGGAGGCGCTACGGCCGGTCCGGCCTTCGAGCCAGGTCCTGGCTGCCTGCCAGCACCGCGTTCGGGAGAAGCAGTTCCTGCGCGAGCACGGATTTCCGACCGCCCCGTGGCGCCAGGCCGGTTCCGCCGAGCAAATGGAGGAGGCGGTGCGCGACCTCGGGCTGCCGTGCGTGGTCAAGATCCCCTTCTTCGGATACGACGGCCGCGGACAGGTGCGCGTCGCGTCGCGCGACGATCTTCCCGATGCCGCCGCGTTGGGGTTCGAGCGTGGGGCGCTCGTCGTGGAGCGGCACATTCCCTTCGCGTGCGAGGTCGCGGTCGTTGTTGCGCGCGGGTTAGGCGGAGGGCGGCGCGTCTACCCGGTTGTGCGCACGGTACACGACGATGGAATCCTCGTGGAAGTAACGGCGCCGGCGCAGGTTTCGGCCGCGGTCGCCGACCGCGCGGCCGGCATCGCCGAGTCCATCGCCACGGCGCTCGACCTCGTCGGCGTCCTGGCGGTTGAGATGTTTGTGATGGATCGCGGCGAGGTGCTCGTGAACGAGCTGGCGCCGCGCCCTCACAACTCGGGCCACTACACGATCAACGCCTGTCCGACATCGCAGTTCGAGCAGCACGTGCGCGCGATATGCGGCCTACCGTTGGGCACCACCGATCTGCTGGCGCCGGCTGCGATGGTGAACCTGCTGGGCGACAGGCAGGGCCCGGTCCGGATGGTTGGGGTCGAGGAAGCCCTGGCCTTGCCCGGGGTTTCTCTGCACCTCTATGGGAAGATCGAGGCGTGGCCGCGCCGCAAGATGGGCCATGTTACCGCGCTGGGCGAAACCGCCGGCGATGCGCTGGACCTGGCGCGCCGCGCGGCCGCGATGCTCCGGTGGGAGCCTGCGCCTGCGCCGGCGCTCCCGTAGCCGTGCCGGCGCGGATCCTGACGGTCGCCCCTCACGCGCCCGACCCCGCGGTCATCCGCGAGGCGGCCGCTATCCTTGCTGCGGGCGGTCTTGTGGCCTTTCCCACCGAGACGGTCTACGGCTTGGGCGCGGATGCTCTGAACCCTAGTGCGGTCGAGCGCATCTACGCCGCAAAGGGCCGCCCGGTGGACAATCCGATCATCGTCCACATCGCCGAAGCCCAGGCGCTGGGCAGGTTCGTCACCGACATACCGCCCGTGGCGCAGGTGCTGATCGCGCGCTGCTGGCCCGGACCGCTGACCCTGGTGTTGCCCGCGGCCCCGGTCGTACCCTCCGTGACCAGAGGCGGACTGCCGACAGTTGCGGTGCGCATGCCCGCTCACCCGGTGGCGCTGGCCCTTATCCGCGCCGCCGGATGCCCGGTGGCCGCGCCCAGCGCCAACCGGTCGGGCCGGCCCAGCCCGACCACGGCGCAGCACGTGCTGGCCGACCTGGGTGGGTCGGTTGAACTCGTGCTCGATGGAGGTCCGACGCCGGTGGGAGTGGAGTCCACGGTGCTCGACCTCACCAGCGATCCTCCTGTGCTCCTGCGGCCCGGCGGAGTGTCCCTCGAACAACTCGTGGCGATCGTCGGCCAGGTGAACGTTCCCGCGCCGGAGTTGCAGGCTGCGCTGGCGCGCTCCCCTGGCACGCGCTACCGCCACTACGCGCCACGGGCAAAGGTGGTACTGGTGGAGGTCCCGCCGGAGGAAGCCGGCGCCGCGCCACCTGCAGCCGCGCTGTCCGCGGCGGTTCATCGGCTCTGGGACCAGGGGCTGCGTGTTGGCGCGATGGTGACCGCCGAGGCCGCTTCCCAGGTGCCACTGGGTGCGGTCGTGCGGGTGATGGGGCCGCGTGCTGATCCGGCGGCCGTCGCCACCGGTCTCTTTGCCCTTCTCCGCGAACTGGACGACGCCGGCCTCGATGCTATCGTGGTGGAAGGGATCCCGGAGCAGGGCCTGGGCCGGGCAGTGATGGACCGGCTGCGACGGGCAGCAGGCCAGGGCGGGGAAGTGGTATAATGGCGGTGCTTGGTCGTAGCCGCGGCCAGAATGTGGGGGCGACAGGTTTCGACTGGGTGGGAAGCAGCAGAGCTGCGAGCCGAGGTGGTCAGGTCCTCGTTAATCAACTGGCAGGCGCATAAACGCCAACACACAGTACGCACTCGCCGCTTAAATAGCGTCGACGCTCACCTGGTAGGGCCGGCGGCCCGGGATGAGCGCCACAAGCCGGCTACCGTCGGGCGTCCTGGCCCGGGACGCGTGACGGGAAACCCAACGGGCTGGCTGTCCGGGCATCCGGTCCGCGGGAGGCCCGGACGGCGAGAAACAAAGCGCGGACTACGCTCGTAGACGCTCCGCCCTCATCCACCTAGGACGCGGGTTCGATTCCCGCCGCCTCCACCAAGATCCCTTCCGTTCCTTCTCCTTGTGCGTCGTGTCGGCCTCGATGGCGGCGATTCGCACAGAGGCGTCCTTGGCAACGACGGCGCTTCCCCAACGGCCCTTCACCGGACTGCAGGCTCGCGATGTCAGACCTCTTCTTGGCTTGCTCCCTTCCCCGTCACGCAGGGGTGCTTCTTCGTGTCACCGTGGCACTCTCTGATCTGCTCCTGGGAGCACTCGCCAGGGACACCCTTGAGTCTTTCCGGTTTCTGGCAGTTCTCTTTCCTTTCGGTCATGTCCGGCCTCCTTCATCTCCAGCAGGCTCCTCGTGGCCCTGTTCCACTGGGCCAGTGTTCGCGCGTTCACACGGTAGTGCACGAAGTACCCTTTCCTGTCCGCTGTTACGAGATGCGCGTCCCTGAGCACGCGCAGGTGCTGCGAGACCGCGGCAGGCGTGACCGCCAAGGCGCGGGCCAGCGCATTGACGCAGAGCGACCGGCGCTTCAGCAGGGCGATGATCCGCACTCGCGTACCCACTCACCAGGTGGGGAGGGGAG
>CAYLKW010000076.1:0-10787 GCA_964384245.1 uncultured bacterium | reverse complement strand
GGATCGGGGCAGTCCCCGCGCGGGTCGCGCACGGTCACGAAGAGGTCGCGCCGCAGGTCCACGGTCACAAATCCAAATCGGTCGGTGGCACCCGGCCCCAGCGCGTCGAGCGGCCGGTTGGCCTCGTCCACCGTGACGAAGTTCACCATGACCCGCGCCGGCAGGACCGGACCTACCCGCAGGTCGGCCAGGGACACGACCACCTGCAGCGTGCGTCCGTCGGGCAGCACGGTCCCGTTCAGGAACGGCACCGGGGGACGGATCACGGTGAATCCGAAGGACGGAGCCGTGATCTGGGGCACGGTGCCGAAGAAGAACCGACCGTCACGGTAGACGGCGTAGTGAGTCCAGTTGGTGCTGTCCGGCTGCGGACCCAGCAGGAGCGAGTCGCTCACCGCGAACGCGATGTAGTAGGCGCCGCCGCGATACTGAAGGCTGCCGGCTATGGTCATGGTGATCGCAATCTGCTGGCCGGTCTGCGCGCCTGCGGGCAGCGCGGGTGCTGCCGCCAGTGCCGCGACCAGCACTACCGCCCATAGAACCGGGAACCGTCTCATCCTTCCTCACCTCCGGGTCCTGCTCACTGCCTGGGCCACAGCCATGGCTGGTCGAACAGAATCGTGCCCTGGCCGCTTACCCCCACACGCCCCTTGACCCAGGGAAGCGCGGTCAGCCATGTCTCGAACCAGATCTCCCCGGCGACCCCTCGGTAGGTAATCGCCGCGGCCAGGCAGTCGTCCCAGATCCGCGTGATCGTCACCCGATCGTGGTAGTAGCGACCGCTCGTTCCATCATAGTACCCGTAGTAGGCTGCCTGCCAGCGCGGGCTCAACTTCACGTCGAACGCGACCTCGGCGCGCGACAACCCGCCCAGCGAAGGATCGTAGGATGCGGCCGCGGCCGCGCTCCACTCCGGCCGCGGGGCGTACTGCACCTGGGCTACGATCGGCGCCAGCCGTCCCGCGATTCCATCAAAGGAGGTTGTGGCCGTAGCGATCAGGCCTGGTCGTCTGTAGGTCAGCGTGGCGTCGGCCTGCGCCATGCGCCCGGACAGCCGGTCGAACACGAAGGGCGTCTGCCCTGCCTGGTCCTGGTAGGTGAGCCCGAGCTGGCCGGTCCAGGATGGGCTGATGAATCGGGTGTAGTCGAGCCGGCCCGAGATGAACGCCCGAGCGTCGCCCGTGGAGTAGTACGACCCGCGCGCCTGAGCCCGCAGGTTGATGTAGCCGCGGTCCGACTCAAGCAGGGGTCCGCCAATCGTCACCGCGGCATCGGTGCGCAGCGCGTCGGTGGTTCCCAAGGGGAGCGTCTCGCGGAAGCGGCCCAGTCCGGCCTGCAGTTGGTAGACAAGCCGCGTCCCGGCCAGCAGCCGCGGATCGCCTACGGCGGTCAGTTCCGGCAGACGTTCGGTAGTGTATCTGAAGTCGCCTGGGAACGCGTCGCCATCGAGGTCAACGCGGCCCTCGGCGACAAGCGACAGCGCGTAGCCGGTGCCGCGGTAGCGCAAGACGATGCGCGGGTATAGCTCGTCGTCGGCTCCTACCGAGGAGGCGGCCCGCGAGAAGTCGGCGGAAAGGTCCGCCGAAAGAGCTTCGCTCAGCCGCACCGAGTGGGCCGCCCTGCCGGAGTAGACCATTGAGGAGAACCCGGGCCAGTCGCGCCTGGAGTAGCTCTGATAGAGCATCGAGGACGAACGCGGTCCGCGGTGGTAGGCATCCACCACGGCAAACAGGTCCACCGGCGCGCCGGGCAGCGAGCCCGTCAGGTGATCCGCAAACAACCGTGCCGTGACGTCGCCCATCTGCTGCTGGTGACTGAGGACGATGCGCGAATCCGTACCCCCGGTCTGCTTGTTCTCCAGGCGGTAGAGAAGCGCCACGCCGCTGCCCCGGCGCAGGCGGTAGGCGTGCTCGATCCCGTAGCCGACCCCGAGCCGGTCCATCAGGTCGAGCCGCAGGTAGCCGTAGTGGTTCTGGTTGAGGGCGTACGAGTAGAAGGTCTTGATGTAGTACCCCTCGACCTCGGAGTAGCCCACGACCGGGAGCAGCCGGCTGGCGCGCTGCTCACGGATGAAGATCACAAAAGAAGGCCAGGTGAAGACCTTGCGTCCCGCGATCCACACCGTCACCCTGCGGCCTACGATCTTGTCGTTCAGGTAGACCGTCAACTCGCCCGCGGTGAGGTGAACGACCGGATTCGGGCCCTCGCAGGTCGTACAGGAAGAGACACGGGCGGAGAAGAACGAATCGAGCGCACCCTCCATGGTCTCGGCGCGTATGAACACGGTGCCCAGCACCATGGGACCCGAGTACGCCGCGGACGCCCGCGCCATCCGGCCACGGCGCGTCATCAGGTTGTAGTCGAGCGCGTCACCCCGTATGCTCTGCCTGCCCACCTCAAGTCGTACCCGCCCCTCGGCCCGCGCGTCGTATGTCCCGAGGTCGGCGCGTAGGCGGTCGGCGCTGATCACTATGTCCTGGTAGGTAACCACCACGTCGCCGGTGGCGACCAGCACCCGGGTGACGCGGTTGTATTGGAACGTCCTGGCCCGCAGCGCGACCGGGATTTCTGACTGCGCTACGGCTGAGGGCGCGAAAACCATGGCTGCCGCCAGGGCAACGATCAAGGCCAGGACATGGCAAACTCGACGGGGCGCCTGGCAGAGCAGCCGGTGACGCCCGCGGCCGTAACTCACGGCCTGCGGGTCGGGCTGGGACGGATGACGAACTCGGTCTCCACGTTCCCTTCTGCCTCGAAAGTATCGTCGGCCAGCGAGATTACAGCCCGGTCAGCCTTCAGGCGGGTGCCGTCCGAGTCCTGCATCCGCACGTTGCCCGTGACCACCAGTATCCGCGTGGACTCGGTGTAGGTTCCCCGGTCTCCGGTCGCCCGCCGGTCCTTCTGGGTTACGGTCACCTGGCCCTCGGCTGTGATGTCCCTTTCCCGGAGCGTCATCACCATCCGGTTGCAGGTGAGTCTCACCAGGCCTTCGCTGCCAGGTTGCTCGACCACAACTCGGCCGACAAGCACCGCCCTGTCGGCTGGCTCCGAGTAGGTCATCCGGTCGGCCCAGGCCGTCCGGTCGGACTGGCGGACAACGACGCCTCGCTCGGCCTCGGCCTCATTGGTATCCCATCGGAAGATGATGCGCGCGGCTGTAACCGTGGTGTCCGGACGAACCAGCTTGGCGTGCTCGCGCACGTCCGCGCGCTTGGAGTTTAGGTTGGCAAGCATCCGGTCTCCGGTCACACGGCTCCCGGGCTGTATCAGCGTTACGCCGCCTTCGGCCGCGACGTCACCGGTCTTGGCCTCGTGGCGCAGCGAAGCGGCGGTCAGCGTGCTGCCGCCAGCCGACGCCTCCACGCCACCGGAGGCGGTCGTGACCTCCCCGCGGAGATCGAAGCGCATCTGCGGCGCCCCTATCGTCGTGTCTTTCTGAACGAGCACCACCCCGCCTGACGCCTCGGCGGTCTCCGTGCGCAGTTCGTAGCGCACGGCAGGAGCAGTAAGCCGCAGGTCCTGCCGTTGCACGTTCACCCGTCCCTCTGCGGTGGCCACCTGGGACACCTGCTCCAGCCGCAGCGCGTCCGAGCGGATCTCAATCTCGCCCAGGTTTAGCACGACGTTGCCCGAGGCCACGAAGACCTGCGCGCGCGCGTCGTACCGGACGCGGTCGGCCCGTAGCCGCCCCGGGATGTCGAGGCGGGGCTGCGGGCTGGAAGGCGTGCTGGCGGGAGCCAGAAGCGCTGCAGAGGCAGTGACACCGCCGGTCAGCTCGATCACCTGCGTTGCGGGATTCCACGCCGCTTCTGGCGCGGACAGGGTCTCGTTCCGCGTGGTCGCGATGCGCAGGCCGCCCTTGATGCGCACCGAGCCGTCCTGGCGGTCGAGCACGATGCGGCCTCCGGTGGCGGTCAGGGCAGGTACGCCGTCTAGGTGGATCACGGCACTGGGCCGCCCCGTGAAGGTCGTGGTGCGCTGGTCGCCGCTGACCTCAACGCGATCGGCGGTGATCTCCGCCTGCTTTTCCCCCTGCTGGCGCAGCACTATCTGCGCCCGCGAGATGCGTACGGCTGCCTGAGGGGATGGCTCAGGGTCCCGCGGGTCTGGCGCCCATGCCAGCCACGCCGCGGCACCCACGGCTGCCAGCGCCACCAGGATCGCTGCCCCGCGCGCGTTCAAGACCGGGCTCCCGACGCCGGCGCGGGCCGCGGCTGGCGTGGAAGCACGAGGATCCGGAACCAGCCTTCTTCCTTCGCGATGAGCAGAACCCCCGCCGCCAGGAACAGCAGGTTGGGCGCCCACGCCGAGAGGAACGGCGACAGGGTGCCGGAGGACCCTAACGCGCGCGCGACTGACATGACCGCGTAGTAGGTGAAGAGCAGCGCGATACTGAGCCCAACGCCGACAAACCTGCCGCCCCGAGCGGCCTGCAAGCTGAGCGGGGCCGCCACCAGGGCGAATATCACGCTGGCGGCAGGGACGGCGAGCTTGCGGTGATACTCGACCGCTACCCGGGGCGAAAGGCCTGACCCAAACAACCCCGACTGGGCCTTCAACTCACGGAAAGTCATCTCCTCCGGCGTACGCTGACCGGTCAGGAACGCGCTTGCATCGAGCCCGACATTGATCTCCATGGCGGCAAACCCGGCCTCGTACGCCGTGAACCCGTCGGGGCCCACCTCCCGGGCCACGCCGTGGTGGAGCGTCCAGGTCCTCGCCGACCACGTGGCTTCCCGCGCGGTGATGAGGCGGGGCAACGGCCCCTCTGCCTCGTAGATCATTACGTTGCGCAGCACCCGCGCATCCCGGTCCACCGCGTGGACGTAGAGGAACCGGTTGCCGGGAGCCCGCAGGAACACCTGCTCGCGCACCTGCGGGAAGGCTGCGCCAAGAAGCGCCGACCGGATCAGGTTGTTCGCCCTGTGGTTGGCCCAGGGCGAGACGACCTCGTTCGTCAGGAACGTCAACCCCATGATCAACGCCCCAAACGCCAGCACGGGCGCGAACGCCCGCACAAGACTCGTGCCCATCAGCCGCATCGCCTGGAGCTCGTGGTCCCTTGCCAGGCGTCCCAGCCCCAAGAACGTCCCGAAGAGGGTCGAGACCGGAAAGGTGATCACCATTATCGCGGGCAGCTTGTAACCCAGCAGCCGCACGATGACGTCGAGTGTGGCAGTGCCCGCGACGATGTAGTCGGCTAGCGTGTAGAGAATGTCACCAACCAGGATGACGAAGAAGCCCCCCACCCCCAGCAGGAACGGTGGAAGTAGCTCTCTCGCGACGTACTTGTCGGCAATCCGCATCTCACCCTGCGCCCGCTGACGCGGGCCGCGGGTTCCAGACTTCAGCCCGGTCGGGCGGCGTTCCTGCCGGCTAGCGTTCGATCACAATCCGGACCGGCCCCACCTCGACGCTGGCAGGACCGTGGCGCTGTGCGCCAAGGAAGACAGCGGAAACTTCGTAGGTCCCGGCCTCCACGCGACGCCCCTGAAGATCGCGCTGGTCCCACGCGGCGGAGTAGGAGCGCGTCTGTCCGGGAGCCAGTGTCATCTCGCGGACTACCTGGGCGAATGCCTTGTCGTGCGACCACTGCCAAACAAGCGCGCCGCGTTGCCGCACGAAGAAGTCATATTCCTGCGCGCTGAAAGCGGTCAGCACCGCGGGCGACGCCGTGACGTTCGTGGTCCTCAAGTTCATCTGCACGGGTGCGCCCGGAGCGTGGGCCGCGCTTCCGGTGCTCAACTCGACCCTGATATCCCCGGCGGTCCGCTCTGCGCGCGGCGGCGCCGCGCCACCGGCCATCGCCAGGAGCAGCAAGCCCGCGACGATCAATCCATACATGGGTGCGCCTCCTCCCGTCGCATGGAGATACGGCGGCCGGGGGCCGGGAGTTCCTTCTTGTGAACGGTTTGTGCCCGGGCTAGCGATCCAGGAGGCGGGGGTCGTCCGACCGCACCCGGCCGGTCGCGATCTCCTCCAGGGCGATGCTGACCGGATTGGCGCTGTCCACGTCCACCAGCGACAGGACCCCGTCCTTCAACTGGCGGGCGCGCTTCGCCGTGATGATGACGAGACTGTACTTGCTCTCCACGTGCTCTAGCAGTTCTTCCAGGGGGGGCTTGATCACTCCGGTCACCTCAGCATGGCACCTCTGTATTGTAGCAGCCGGGAGGAGACCGTCAACACCTGTACGCGCCGTCCGTCAGTAGGCGGCGGCTGCCAGGCCGTCGCGGCCGCAGATCTGGGCCAGCTCCTGCGGGTTGCTCGAATGGGCCATGGCAACCTCGTAGGCAACGAGGTGTTGCTTGACGAGTTGCCGGAGGGACTGGTTGAGCGTCTGCATGCCGTCCTTGATGCCCGACTGAATTGTGGAAGGGATCTGGTGGGTCTTGCCCTCGCGGATCAGGTTGCGAATCGCCGGCACCCCCACCATTACCTCCACCGCGGCTATGCGGCCCTGCCCCTCACGCCGCGGCAGCAGCGTCTGGGAGAGCACGCCCTCGATGGCTACTGATAGCTGCATCCGGACCTGCGGCTGCTGGTGTGGCGGGAAGACGTCCACGATCCTATCCACTGTTTGCGGGGCGTTGACCGTGTGCAGCGTGGCCAGAACCAGGTGCCCGGTTTCCGCTGCGGTGATCGCGGTGGAGATCGTCTCGTGGTCCCTCATCTCGCCGATCAGGATCACGTCGGGATCCTGGCGGAGCACGTGGCGAAGGGCCTCGGTGAACGAGTGCGTATCGGCGCCAACCTCGCGCTGCGTGATCAGGCACTTGTCGTCGTGGTGCAGGTACTCGATCGGATCCTCGATCGTCACGATGTGGCAGGACCGAGTACGGTTGATGTGGTTGACCATCGCCGCCAGCGTGGTGGACTTGCCGCTCCCGGTCGGCCCGGTCACGAGCACGAGCCCCCGCGGAAGCGAGGCGAGGTGCGTGATGATCTTGGGGAGCCCCAACTGCTCGATCGTCGGCACCACAGCCGGGATCGTCCTGATCGCGGCTCCGATGCCGCCCCGCTGCTTGTAGATGTTGACGCGGAAGCGCGATACCCCGGGCAGGCTGTAGGCCAGGTCCAGTTCCAGATGCCGGTGGAACTCCTCGAGCTGCGCGGGCGTGAGAATCTCGGAGATGAGGCGCAGGACCTTCTCCGGCGAGAGACGCTCGTCGTGGATCGGCTCCAGCCGGCCGTCAATGCGCAGCGTCGGGGGAGTACCGCCCTTGACGTGCAGATCCGACGCACCTCGCTCCACGACAGCGCGCAGAAGGGAATCCATGGTCATGCAAAGGCACCCAGGGGTGGAGAGATAGGGAGAAGTTGAGATCGTAACCGCACTGCATCGTTCATTCCCCCCGCGGCCACACCCTAGACGTGTTCGGGGTGTTCGGGCGGTCTCTGCAAGGACGCGGCGATCACGCGGTAGGCCGTCTCGAGCGCCGGCCCAACCGGAGCGGTATCCACCTCCTCCTGCACCGTGTGGAGGTTCCGCCCCTGGCCGATCCCAAGGCAAACTGCTGGTGCCCCGTGGCTGAGCGGCACGTTGGCGTCCGTGCTCCCCGACTGCCATTGGATCTCCACTCCTGCCGCGGCGGCACTGGCCTCCACCAGAGCGATCAGCCAGTGATCTTCCGGGAGCCTTCCACCGGCCCGGTCGCCCACGAGCTCGAAATCGAGGGAAATCCCCGCAGCCGTCGCAGCGGCGTCCGCGAGCCCTCGCACCTGGGACTCCACCTGTGTCAGGCCCTGCTGGCTCTCCGACCTCAGATCGAGCAGGCAGGAAGCCTCGGCTGCGATGGTGTTCACCGAGGTCCCCCCTGAGATTACCCCCACGTTGTAGGTCGTGCGGTCGCCTGGGGGGAGTTCGATCTCCGTCAGTCCGGCGATCAGGCGGGCCAGGCCGTGAATCGCGCTGGGCCGCCCGAAGTCCTGCCAGGAGTGGCCGCCGGGACCTCGTGCGGTGATGCGGTAGCGCCGTGAGCCAATCCCTGCTGCCTCCACGGTATTGAAGGTTCCACCCTCCAGCACGACCCAGATTCCTGCGCGCGAGCCGTAGCGGTCCCACAGCGCGCGCATCCCGCGCAGGTTCCCCAGGCCTTCCTCGCACACGTTGGCAGCGGCCACCAGCGTGCCCCGGGGGGCCAGTTCCTGCCTCAAGGCGCCGGCCAGGTGCACCAGCGCCGCAACCCCCAAACTGTTGTCGCCTATGCCAGGGGCGGCCAGGACGCTGCCGCGGCGCTCCACGCGCGGCTGGACCTCCATGCCGAAGACCGTGTCCAGGTGTGCGCTTACCACAACGGTGGCCAGTAAGGGATCACCGGGCAGTTCCCAGATGACGTTACCCGCATCGTCCACCTCCCCCTTGCCGAGCCCCAGACTGGCGCCGAGGCCGCGCACGAGCGCGGCACGTTCGCCCTCGTGAAATGTGGGGGCGGGCACCTCACAGATCGCCACCGCGTCGTCGAGCACGGCCTGGTGTGCCTGCTCAAGCATCGCGATTCCCGCGGTCAGATCGCCTGCGCGCATCTGCGACTACCTCCTTTGCGACTACCTCCATCCTGGCAAGCCACACACCGAACAGCACCACGCTTCCCCCAAGAATCTGCAGCGCGCCCAGGGGCTCCCCGAGGAGCACCCAGGCCGAGATCAGCGCAACGACCGGAATCAGGTAGGAAAAGGCCGCGGTGCGCGCGCTGCCGAACGCCTGCACGGAGGTGTACCAGATCACGTAGCTGATCACCACGGCGAAGACCGACGAGAAGGACAGCGCGGCCCACGAGCCCACGCTCACGGCCGGCCAGTTAACGCTGAGGAGACCTGGAATCGCCGAGGCGAGGATGACCGGCAGGCCCAGGACGAGCGTCACCGTGGTCAGCCGCAACGCCGACATCCTTGTCAGGAACGGCCGGGAGAGCACCGTGTACGCCGCCCAGCACAGCGAGGCAGAGAGGGTGAGAAGGTCACCAACTACAGAACCGCCCCCGGTTGGAAGACCGCCGCGGCCCCCAATCAGCGCGAACACGCCGACAAACGCGATGACCAAGCCTGCCCACATGCGACGCGACGGCCGTTCGAGGCCCAGCGCCACACCGAGCACGCCCACGAACAGCGGCACCAGCGCCAGGATCAAGGACGAGTGGCCTGCTGTAGTGCGGGCAAGACCGGCCATGAAGAGCGTCTGGTAACCAGCGTGACCCAGCAGACCCAGCAATGCGAGCCCGGGGAGATCCGAGCGCGGGATGCGCTGCGGTCCTTCCAGCCGGCGGAGAACGGCCAGCAGCAGCACCGAGGCCCCGGCGAACCTCAAACCGTTGAAAGCAAACGGGGGCAGCTCGGCAAACGCGCCCTTCACAATCGGGAAGTTGAGCCCCCAGATTGTGACGAGCATGAGCATCGCGGCGTTGATGCGTCTCTGGCAGGGCAGACCAGCGCGCGTCGAGAACAGTCCGACCATACGATATGTATACCATCCAGGAGGGCAGATGCGCATGCAACCCCACGCGTTCTACGAGTACCTCATGCAGGCCCGCAAGCGGCTCTTTGATTGGATACGGCCGCTAACCAAGGACCAGTACGAGCGCGAGTTCCCCTTCGGATCCAAGACCATCCATGCAGCGTTGCTGCACATTGCCGGCGCCGAGTGGGCCTACTCCAATCGTCTCCAGGGGCAGCAGGTTACGCCAGCCGACAGCCCGTACACACCCGAGAAGGTGAGGTCGTTCGCCGAACTCGAGGCCTCCTGGTCTGCCATGGCCGAGCGGACCAGCGCCACACTTGCGCAGGTTTCCAATTGGGACGAGCCGGTGCAGTACCGCATCTACCCGCAGGGCCCTGGGACCCCGGCGGTTCGCATCACCACGACCCGGGCCGGGGTGGCAGCGCAGCTAGTTGTCCACGAGGTGCACCACCGCTCGCAGGTGATGTCCATGCTGAGGCAACTGGGTGTGGCGGCCCAGAACCTGGACTACTCTGCGTTGATGTTCGCCCGGGAGCAGGAACCCGCTTAGGCAATGTGGCGCGCGCCGGTTCTGCTGGTCGTCGCTCTGGTGAGTGGCGGCTGCATGCTCATCGCGCCGCGGCCTGAGGTGCGCCCCGGCGCCTTCGCCGAGCGGACCGTGGTACTGCTGGTTGAGGGCACTCCTGGGCTGGCGTTTGAAGGCTCCTACGGCACGCCTGCTCAGAGTACCTCTGCTCGCGGCACCATCCCGGCGCAGTTCGTGATGAAGACGCGGGTGGGGGTGGCCGCGACGTTCACCAAAGCCGCGGCGGAGGGCGAACTCGTCGTGAGGGTCCTGGTGAACGATCAGGAGGTGCTGCGGCGCAGCACCTCCGCGCCGTTCGGCACCATCATCGTCACCCGGTCGTTCTCGCCGTAGCAGGGCTCTGCCCACCGCGTCCAGGTCGCCATCAACGCATCGAGGGGAGGCTCTCGCCTCCCCTCGACATTACTCCCGGCGGCGACCTACTCTCCCACGCCGTCACCAGCGCAGTACCATCGGCCCAGGAGGGCTTTACGACCGTGTTCGGAATGGGAACGGGTGTGGCCCCTCCGGCATCACCACCGGGAATCCGGCACATCCCACCGCCAGCGCGGCCCGCGGCGGCGGGTAACACTGCCTGACCAGGTCTGAGAGTCGGACTACTGCACACGTGGGCCTTCGATCAACGGCCCCCAGACCGGTCACAACATTGATACAGGCTCCATACAGCTACTCCTAGAACAGGAACAAGCCCTCGTCCTATTAGTACCGCTAGGCTGAGCCTCACGGCTTTACACCTGCGGCCTA
>CAYLKW010000075.1:0-10868 GCA_964384245.1 uncultured bacterium | reverse complement strand
GGGCGCGACAGTCACAATCAAGTAGCCGGACCGCCGGCGGTACCGCAAAGGCTCTTGACAGGCGCGGGGCCCGAGCGGTATCTTTGTGGGTACGGCTCTTCGGCACGACGACGGGGCGTGGTGGGCACGCGAACCTGTGCAAGTGACCAATGCGAAGGCGAGGCAGGGAGAACCGGCCCCGCTTTCGTGTTTACGTGACCACGCGGCCCCGCCATTCTGATCCGCGAAGACCGAACCTCTCTGACCTAGACCTGGCAATACCCACCGTGCCTCCCGGCGCGGTGCCCACTTCTCGCGGAGGTGACGCGCTCCACCGTGAAGACGAAGACTCGGTTGGAAGAAGGTAGACCTACCCGAGCCCGGTTGGCCATTGAGGGCACCCGCCAGGCACGCCGAGGGCGTCGCGCTCGGGTCAGCTTCGCGAAGTTCCCCGAGATCCTGGAAATGCCCGACCTCGTTGAGGTCCAACGTCGCTCCTTTGACTGGTTCCTGCGCGAGGCGATCCGCGAGGTCTTCGATGAGATCTCGCCGATCCAGGATTTCACGGGCAACCTGGAGCTGCGCTTCGCCGTCGAGGGCGGGCGGCGCAAGCCGGCGCCGCCAGGGAGCATCTTCGACGGCGCGGGCGTGCTGGACTTCGGCGGGTACCGGTTCGAGCGGCTCAAGTACTCCGAGGAGGAGTGCCGGGACCGGGACTACAACTACAGCGCCTCGCTCAAGGTGAAGGTTCAACTGGTCATCAAGGAGACCGGGGAGATCAAAGAACAGGAAGTGTTCATGGGGGACTTTCCCCTGATGACCCGGCGTGGAACGTTCATCATCAACGGCGCGGAGCGGGTGGTGGTGAGCCAGCTTGTCCGCTCTCCGGGCGCGTACTTCAGCTTTGCCCCGGACAGCGCGGGCCGATCCCTTCCCACGGCGGTCGTGATCCCGCACCGGGGAGCCTGGCTGGAGCTCGAGGTGGATGCCGGAGGAACCGTTCACGCCAGGATTGACCGCACGCGGAAGCTGCCGGTGACGGCGCTGCTCCGGGCCGTGGGATACGAGACCGACGAGAAACTGTACAAGCTCTATGGCGACGACCGGTTCCTGCAGGCCACGCTGGAGAAGGATCCCACGCGCTCTCGCGAAGAGGCGCTGATCGAGATCTACCGAAGGCTGCGTCCGGGGGATCCTCCTACGGTGGAGAGCGCGCGGACGCTGCTGCAGACGCTGTTCTTCGAGCCGCGCCGCTACGATCTGGGCCGGGTCGGCCGTCACAAGCTCAACAAGAAGCTCAGGCTCAAGGTGGACGCTGGTCAGCGCATTCTGACCCAGGAGGACATCGTCGAGATCGTCCGATACCTCATGCGCCTGGCCGCCGGCGACGGCGATGCCGTCGTGGACGACATTGACCACCTCGGCAACCGGCGGGTCCGGTCGGTGGGCGAGCTGCTCCAGAACCAGTTCCGCATCGGGATGCTGAGGATGGAGCGCGTCATCCGCGAGCGGATGACGATCCAAGACCCCGGTCAGGTCACCGCCCAGCAGTTGATCAACATCCGGCCGGTGGTGGCGGCGATCAAGGAGTTCTTCGGCTCCAGCCAGCTCTCCCAGTTCATGGACCAGCCCAACCCGCTGGCCGAGCTGACGCACAAGCGCCGGCTGTCGGCGCTGGGCCCGGGCGGGCTTTCCAGGGAGCGCGCGGGCTTCGAGGTCCGCGACGTGCACACTTCCCACTACGGCCGCATGTGTCCCATCGAGACACCGGAGGGCCCAAACATCGGGCTGATCTCGTCGCTGGCGACCTTCGCCGCGGTTAACGACCTGGGGTTCATTGAGACCCCCTACCGAGAGGTGAAGGACGGCGTCGTCAGCAGGCGACTCCGCTTCCTTACCGCCGACGTCGAGGATCAGCACGTGATCGCCCAGGCCAACGCCCCGCTCGATGAGCGGAGCCGGCTGGTCGGTCCCCGCGTCACTGCGCGCCAGGGCCACGAGATCAAGCTGGCGCGGCCCGAGGACGTGGACTTCATGGACGTGTCGCCCAAGCAGATCGTCTCGGTGGCGACGGCGCTGATCCCGTTCCTCGAGCACGACGACGCCAACCGCGCGCTGATGGGATCCAACATGCAGCGCCAGGCGGTGCCCCTGGTGCAGAACGAGGCGCCCAGGGTCGGCACGGGCGTTGAGTACCGGGCGGCGGTTGACAGCGGCGCCGTGATAGTTGCGCGAGCGGGCGGGGTGGTCGAGGAGGTTACCGGCGACCGCGTGGTGGTCAAGGCCGGGAGTAAGGTAGACGAGTACTCGCTGATCAAGTACCAGCGCAGCAACCAGGGTACCTGCATAAACCAGGTGCCCGTCGTCCGGAGCGGGGACGAGGTCGAAGAAGGAGACATACTCGCCGACGGTCCGTGCACCGACAACGGAGAGCTCGCGCTGGGGCGCAACGTGCTGGTCGCGTTCATGCCCTGGGAGGGCTACAACTACGAGGATGCGATCGTCGTGAGTGAGCGGCTGGTTCGCGAGGACCTCTACACCTCGATACACATCGAGGAGTATGAGGTGGAAGCGCGCGATACCAAGCTCGGTCCCGAGGACATCACGCGGGACATCCCCAACGTGGGCGAGGAAGCGCTGCGGGACCTGGACGAGTATGGCGTCATCAGGATAGGGGCAGAGGTCCGCGCCGGCGACATCCTGGTGGGCAAGGTCACGCCCAAGGGCGAGACCGAGCTTACAGCCGAGGAACGTCTGCTCCGCGCCATTTTCGGGGAGAAGGCGCGGGAAGTGCGCGACACGTCGCTCAAGGTGCCTCACGGCGAGCGCGGGAAGGTGGTCGCGGTCAAGACGTTCGCTCGGGAGAAGGGCGACCGGGAGGAAGGTGACGAGCTACCGCCGGGCGTGAACAGCCTTGTGCGGGTCTACGTGGCCCAGAAGCGCAAGCTGGCCGTGGGCGACAAGATGGCCGGCCGGCACGGCAACAAGGGCGTGGTCTCGGTTATCCTCCCCGACGAGGACATGCCCCACCTGCTGGACGGGACCCCGGTTGACATCGTCCTGAACCCCCTGGGCGTGCCCTCGCGGATGAACGTGGGACAGGTTCTGGAGACGCACCTGGGGTGGGCGGCCGAGAGGCTGGGGCTCTGGGTGGAGTCGCCCGTCTTCGACGGACCACGGGAGGGCGAGATTACCCAGGTGCTCGAACTGGCCGGGCTGCCGCCGACCGGGAAGGTCCGGCTCCGTGACGGACAGACCGGAGGCGTCTTCAACCAGCCGGTGACGGTGGGCTCCATCTACATGATGAAGCTGCTGCACCTGGTCGAGGACAAGATCCACGCGCGCAGCACCGGACCCTACAGTCTCATCACCCAGCAGCCGCTGGGCGGGAAGGCCCAGTTCGGCGGGCAGCGGTTTGGGGAGATGGAGGTATGGGCGCTCGAAGCCTACGGCGCCGCCTTCACCCTTCAGGAACTGCTGACCGTGAAGTCCGACGACGTCGTGGGACGGGTCAAGACCTACGAGGCGATCGTCAAGGGAGAGAACATCCAGGAGCCGGGCGTACCGGAGTCGTTCAAGGTGCTCCTCAAGGAGATGCAGGCGCTCTGTCTGGACGTCAAGGTGCTCAGCGAGGACAAGAAGGAGATCGAACTCAAGGAAATTGAGGAAGACATCACGGAAACCGCGCGGGCTCTGGGCATCAACCTGGAAGGCGAAGAAGCCCTGGTGGAGGACTACTAGGCGATGCAGGACGTAAACAACTTCGATGCTGTAAAGGTCGGGCTGGCATCCCCCGAGGTCATCCGGAGCTGGTCGCACGGCGAGGTGCGCAAGCCCGAGACGATCAACTACCGGACGCTGAAGCCTGAGCGGGACGGCCTGTTCTGCGAGCGCATCTTCGGTCCGACGAAGGACTGGGAGTGCCACTGCGGCAAGTACAAGCGGATCCGGTTCAAGGGGATCGTGTGCGATCGCTGCGGCGTCGAGGTCACCCGGGCCAAGGTGCGGCGCGAGCGCATGGGGCACATAGAACTGGCCGCGCCCGTGTGCCACATCTGGTACCTCAAGGGCGTTCCGAGCCGGATCGGGTTGTTGCTTGATGTGTCCCCCCGGGCGCTGGAGCGCGTGGTGTACTTTGCCGCCTACATGGTGGTGGATCCAGGGACCGCGCCGCTCCAGAAGCGTCAGTTGCTCTCGGAGAACGACTACCGCGATATGCGCGAGAAGTACGGGAACGCGTTTCGCGCGGGCATGGGCGCCGAGGCGGTCAGAGAGCTGTTCGACGAGATGGACATCGAGAAGTTGAGCCGCCAGCTTCGCGCCGAGCTCAAGACCGCCACCGGTCAGAAGCGGTTGAAGGTGCTCAAGCGGCTGGAGGTTGTGGAGGCCTTTCGCAAGAGCGGCAACCAGCCCCACTGGATGATCCTACGCGTCGTCCCGGTCATCCCGCCCGACCTGCGCCCGATGGTGCAGCTCGACGGTGGCCGTTTCGCCACCAGCGATCTCAACGACCTCTACCGCCGCGTCATCAACCGCAACAACCGGCTCAAGCGGTTGCTGGACCTAGGCGCGCCGGAGATCATCGTGCGCAACGAGAAGCGGATGCTGCAGGAGGCCGTTGACGCGCTGATTGACAACGGTCGCCGCGGACGGCCGGTAACCGGGCCGAACAACCGCCCGCTGAAGTCGCTGTCCGACATGCTCAAGGGCAAGCAGGGGCGCTTCCGCCAGAACCTGCTGGGCAAGCGAGTGGACTACTCTGGTCGCTCCGTGATCGTGGTCGGCCCGCACCTCAAGCTCTACCAGTGCGGCCTCCCCAAGGAGATGGCGCTGGAGCTCTTCAAGCCGTTCGTGATGAAGAAACTGGTGGACCGCAACCTATCCCAGAACATTAAGAGCGCCAAGCGTATGGTGGAGCGCGCGCGCCCCGAGGTCTGGGACGTCCTGGAGGAGGTCGTGCGCGAGCACCCGGTACTGCTCAACCGCGCGCCCACGCTCCACCGGTTGGGGATCCAGGCGTTCGAGCCGGTACTGATCGAGGGGAAGGCGATCCAGGTCCACCCGCTGGTCTGCACCGCCTACAACGCCGACTTCGACGGCGACCAGATGGCGGTGCACGTGCCGCTCTCCGCCGCATCGCAGGCCGAGGCTCGCCTGCTCATGCTCTCGGCCCACAACATTCTCTCGCCGGCCTACGGAAAGGCCATCACCAGCCCAACCCGCGACATAGTATTCGGCTGCTACTACCTGACGATGGACGATCCCGCCGACCAGGACAAGCCTGAGAAGGACCTCAAGGCCTTCTCCTCTCCCAACGAGGTAATTCTTGCGCTGGAGAGTGAAACGCTGGGCCTTCACTCCCGGATTAGGGTCCGCTACCGGGACCCCGATCCAATAGTCACCACGGCGGGGCGCGTGATCTTCAACGAGGCGATCCCCGAGGAGTTGCGTTTCGTCAACGACGTGTGCGATCGCAAGGTGCTCTCCCAGATCGTGTCGGAGTCCTACAACCGGCTGGGCTCGACGAAGACCGTGCACCTTCTCGACGCGCTCAAGGACCTGGGCTTCAAGTACGCTACCCGCAGCGGATCGGGCATCGCAATCTCGGACATCGTAATCCCCGATGCGAAGAAGAAGGTGCTGACGGAGGCGGACAAGCGCATCGATGCCATTGAACAGCAGTACCGCCGGGGACTCATAACCGACGGCGAACGGTACCAGCGGGCGATTGACGTCTGGACGAAGGCCACGGAGGAGATCACGGACGCGATGCTCGATCAGTTCGAGCCGTATAACCCGCTGTACATGATGGCGCTCTCGGGCGCGCGCGGAAACATTCAACAGATCCGCCAGCTTGCCGGCATGCGGGGCCTGATGACCGACCCCAGCGGGCGGATCATCGAGTTGCCCATCAAGGCCAACTTCCGTGAGGGGCTGACGGTTCTCGAGTACTTCATCTCGACCCACGGGCAGCGCAAGGGCCTGGCCGACACCGCCATCCGGACCTCCGAGTCCGGGTACCTGACCCGCCGGCTGGTGGACGTGGCCCAGGACGTCATCATCCGCGAGGTGGACTGCAAGACGACCGAGGGCGTGGCCATGACGGCCGTCAAGGAAGGCAGCGACGTCGTGGTGCCGCTGCGCGAGCGGATCGTGGGAAGGATCCTGGCCGAGGACGCGGGGGTGCCGCGCCGCAAGCTGGTGCTGGAGGCCGGGACGGAGGTTGATGAGGAGGCCGCGGATCGGATTGAAGAGGCGGGGCTGGAGCAGGTGGTGGTTCGCTCGGTGCTGACCTGCAAGAGCCGGCACGGGGTCTGCGCCCAGTGCTACGGCCGCAACCTTGCCACGGGCAAGGCAGTGGAGATCGGCGAGGCGGTTGGGATCATTGCCGCGCAATCCATCGGCGAGCCGGGTACCCAGCTGACGATGCGCACGTTCCACACCGGCGGGATCGCGGGCTTCGACATCACACAGGGGCTGCCCCGGGTGGAGGAGCTGTTCGAGGCGCGCAAGCCCAAGGGCCAGGCAATAGTAGCCGAGACCGCGGGGACCGTTGCGGTCAGCGAGTCCCGTGGGGTGCGGCGCCTGACCATCTCTGGCAAGAACGACGAGCGGTCCTACGCCGTGCCGTTCGGCGTCCGCCTCCGGAAGGCCGGCGGCGATCACGTGGAGCCGGGCGACCAGCTCACCGAGGGTTCGGCCAACCCGCACGACATCCTCCGGATCAAGGGGCTCCAGGATCTGCAGGGCTACTTGGTTCAGGAGATCCAGTCCGTATACCGGTCGCAGGGCGTGGACATCAACGACAAGCACATTGAGATCATCGCCCGTCAGATGCTGCGCAAGGTGAAGGTTGACGAGGCGGGGGACACGGAGTTCCTGCCCGGCGAGCTGGCGGACCGGTTCGCCTTCGAGGAGGAGAACGCCCGCGTGATGGCCACCGGCGGAGAGCCGGCCAAGGCCCGACCAACGCTGCTTGGGATAACCAAGGCGTCGCTGGCGACCGAGAGCTTCCTGAGCGCCGCATCGTTCCAGGAGACGGCACGCGTGCTGACCGACGCCGCGACGCGCGGCAAGGTGGACCCGCTGATAGGGTTGAAGGAGAATGTCATCATCGGCAAGCTCATCCCGGCCGGCACGGGCATGGCCCGGTACCGCCATCTCAAGGTGCACGCGGAGCTCTAGGTCGTGTTGACACCCCTGGGGGCCGGTGCTAGAATCGGCTGGCGCGCATGACCGCGGTTGGCGCCCTTGCACGGCTTCGTGGCGCGCCGGCCCGTGCGGTCGGCGCGCATCAAACGGTAAAGGCGATCACACGCGGGGAGGCGGTGGAGGTCTTCATCGCTTCCGACGCGGAGCCGAAGGTGGTCGCGCCGGTTGTGCGCGCGGCAGCCGAGCGTGGGGTCGCCGTCGTCGAGGTGGAATCAATGACCGCCCTGGGGCGGGCCTGCGGGATTGCCGTGGGCGCAACTGCCGCGGCGGTCTTGGTTGTCAGCCCGGATCCTGCGTAGTGCCGGGTGCGGTCCGGCCGGTGTGGTGACGGCCGGGGTTAATCGGGGCTCGTCTGGTCGTTGCGCTCCCTCGATCCTCCAGAGCCCTCTGGTTGCGCCGCAGGGTACTGCCGGTCTCGCCCGGTTGGGCGGGGCTCCAACGATGGCGTATCTCGTATGGCGCAGCGTCAACTGAAGACAGACTAGCACTGCGATAACCCGGCCGCCGCCCGCGGGTGGTAACGGCCGAGGCATCGCGCCCCGCGCACGGGCTTCCTTCCGGAGGTCGCTGGGGTATGCTGTGTGATGCGGGTGAAGGAGGAGAAGCATGCCGACCGTGAGTCAGCTAATCCGGCTTGGGCGCTACCAGCTTCGGGAGAAGAGCAAATCGCCGGCGCTGGGCGAGTGCCCGCAGAAGCGCGGCGTGTGCATTCAGGTGAAGACGACGACGCCCAAGAAGCCGAACTCCGCCCTGCGCAAGATCGCCCGCATCCGGCTGACCAGCGGCATGGAGGTGACCGCCTACATCCCGGGGATTGGCCACAACCTACAAGAGCACTCGGTAGTGCTGATCCGCGGCGGTCGCGTCAAGGACCTCCCGGGCATCCGGTACCACATAGTCAGGGGAACGCTGGACTCGGCCGGGGTGGCCGACCGCATGCGCGGACGCTCCAAGTACGGGGCCAAGCGGCCCAAGAAGTAGACCGGAGGAGACTGGGATGCCGAGGAAGGGAAGCGTCGCACGGCTCGAGATCGGTCCGGATCCGGTCTTCGAGAACGTGGCCGTACACCGGCTGATCAACAAGGTAATGACGCGTGGCAAGAAGGGCCTAGCCGCGCGCGCCGTATACCGCGCGTTCGAGGTCGTCCGCGAGAAGAGCGGGCAGGATCCGGTGAAGGTGTTCGACAAGGCGTTGGGCAACGTGATGCCGGTGCTCGAGGTTCGTCCTCGCCGCGTCGGCGGCGCGACCTATCAGGTGCCCATTGAGGTGCGGACTGAGCGCCGATTCTCGTTGGGGCTTCGCTGGTTGGTCGGGTACTCGCGCGCGCGCAGGGACCGCCGGACCATCGCGGACAGGTTGGCCGCCGAGATCCTCGATGCGGCGGCCGGACAGGGCGCGTCGGTGAAGAGGCGGGAAGACACACACAGGATGGCAGAGGCCAACAAGGCCTTCGCACACTATCGATGGTAACTGCGGTTTCGCCGCGGGCGGGAGTGGGAACGGTGGACATGGCCGCGCTCGCAACAACTAGGAACATTGGCATCGTCGCCCACATTGACGCTGGGAAGACCACAACTACCGAGCGCATCCTGTTCTACACGGGCCGGGTGCACCGGCTGGGCGAGGTGGACGAGGGCTCCGCGACCATGGATTGGATGATCCAGGAGCGGGAGCGCGGTATCACCATTACCTCCGCGGCCACCACCTGCGAGTGGCGAGACCACCGGATCAACATCATTGACACTCCCGGCCACGTGGACTTCACCATGGAGGTCGAGCGCTCGATGCGCGTGCTGGACGGCGCCGTCGTGCTGCTTTCCGCGGTGGAGGGCGTACAGCCGCAGTCGGAGACCGTCTGGCGCCAGGCGGATCGCTACAGGGTCCCCCGGATCATCTACATCAACAAGATGGACCGGACTGGGGCCGATTTTCTCCGGACGGTTGAGATGATCCGCGAGCGGCTGGGGGCCGTGCCGGTGCCAGTGCAACTCCCGATCGGCGCCGAGGATGGCTTCCAGGGCGTGGTTGACCTCATCCGCATGAAGTCCACGATCTATCTGGACGACCTGGGCACGCGATCCGACGAGACCGACATCCCCGAGGGGCCGCGTGAGCAGGCTGATCAATTTCGTGAGCGGCTGATTGAGGTCGCGGCCGACCTGGACGACGCCATCGCGGCGAAGTACCTCGAGGGTGCGCCGATCGGCGAGGAGGAGCTGCGCGCTGCCCTCCGGCGGGGCACGATCGCGGCCCGCATCATTCCCGTGTTGTGCGGCAGCTCGTTCCGAAACAAGGGAGTGCAGCCGCTGCTGGACTCCGTCATTGACTACCTGCCGTCGCCCCTGGACATGCCCCCGGTGACGGGGATGGACATCAAGGCCGGACAGGCGGCCCAGCGATCGGCCGATCCCTCCGGACCGCTGGCGGCGCTGGCGTTCAAGATCATCTCCGATCCCTACGTGGGCAAGCTCACCTACTTCCGGGTGTACTCGGGGACGCTCCGCGCCGGATCGTACGTGTTCAATGCGAACAAAGCCCAGAAGGAACGGGTCTCCCGCATCCTACAGATGCACGCGAACCATCGCGAGGACATCTCCGAGGTGGCGGCGGGCAACGTGGTCGCGGCGGTAGGTCTGCGGATCACCGCTACGGGCGACACGCTGTGCGATGAGGCGGCTCCGCTGGTGCTGGAGTCCATGCACTTTCCCGACCCGGTCATTTCCGTGGCGGTGGAGCCCAGGACAAGGGCCGACGAGGAGAAGCTCGCGGCTTCGCTGGCGCGCCTTACGGAAGAGGATCCGACCTTCCGCGTGCGCTTCGATTCCGAGACCGGCCAGACCATCATCTCTGGCATGGGCGAACTGCATTTGGAGATCATCGTGGATCGCCTGCTGCGCGAGTTCAAGGTGGAGGCCAACGTTGGCCGTCCGCAGGTCGCGTACAAGGAGACCATCCGGCAGGCGGCGAGGGGCGAGGGCCGGTACGTACGGCAGACCGGCGGCCGCGGGCAGTACGGCCACGCGGTCGTGGAGTTGGAGCCGCTGGGCCGCGGCGGCGGCTTTGAGTTCGTTGACAAGATCACCGGCGGCGACATCCCCCGGGAGTTCATCCGCCCGGTAGGGGTTGGGATTCGCGAAGCCGCCGAGGGCGGCGTGCTGGCCGGCTACCCGGTCATTGATTTCCGCGCTACCCTGGTGGACGGATCGTATCACGAGGTGGACTCGAGCGAGATGGCCTTCAAGATCGCCGGTTCGCTCGCTTTCAAGGAGGCGGCCTCCCGCGCCAAGCCGGTGCTCCTGGAGCCCATGATGCGGATCGAGATAGTGACGCCCGAGGTGTACACGGGCGACGTCATCGGAGATCTGAACTCCCGGCGCGGGCGCATAGAGGGCATGGAGGCTCAGGGGCCGCTGCGGGTTATCCGGGCGATCATCCCGCTGGCGGAGATGTTCGGGTACGCGACGACGCTGCGTTCGGCCAGCCAGGGACGCGCCACGTACTCGATGGAGCCCTCGCACTACGAGGAGGTTCCTGGTAGCGTTGCCGACGCGGTCCGCGCCCGCTCAGGCGTGGGCGCGCGGGCGTAGACCTGCGAGCACATCAGGGAGAGAGCGGACGAAGGGAGTCACGGACGATGGCGAAGCAGAGGTTTGAGCGGACGAAGCCTCACGTAAAC
>CAYLKW010000074.1:0-10917 GCA_964384245.1 uncultured bacterium | reverse complement strand
GCAGCCACGACGCGAACCCCAACAGCGCGCCGGCCTCACGGAACGAATCGAACATCAGGGCAATGATCAGGCCCGCCAGCGCCATGCTGGCCGACAGTACCAGGATGCGGAGGGCAATTCCAGGGGCATTCGGCAGTCTGCCGTCTTGCTGCGCCATCGTTCGGGAGAGAGTGAACGCCGTGTTGGCCAGGGCGTGAATCCCGCCGGCAAGAACAAACCGGGCCAGCATTCCCGTGGTCACGCTCCCTGCTCCCAGCGGGGCAACCGAGGCCGCCAGAAACAGGCTGGTGCTGACGTTCCCCAGATCGTATGCGGCGCGCCAGATCGGCCGCCTCGCGTGAATCCAGAAGACCAGCAGCCCCAGCAGGCTCAGTGCTATAGACGCCTCCCAGCCGAACAGGAACAGCACGGCAAGCGAGATGCCGCCCTGCGGGTGATACGTAACGCCCCTCGGCAGCGGGAAGGCGATCACACCGGAGAGCAGTGACACGGTGCCGAAGAGCAGCCACACGTGCCACGGAAGAATGGGAAGGCGTAGCAGCGCCGCTGCCACCAGCGCCAGACCGGCGGCTCCGACCACGCCGCACAGCCAGCGGAAGCGCAGCGGGAAGTCCTGTGTGTTAGCGCTGTTTGCACTCATAGGCACCTCCGTGGGTGCTCATGTGCTACCCGCCAAACTCGTGGAAGAAGCGGATCGTCGCTTCAATCCCCTGCCTGAAGTTGGCCAGGGCGAACTTCTCGTTCGGCGCGTGCAGGTTGTCGTCGGGCAGGCCGAAGCCCATCAGGACCGTGGAGATCTTCAAGGACCGGTCGAAGGCAGAAACCACCGGAATGCTGCCCCCGCTCCTCGTGTAGACCGGGGGTACGCCAAAGACCGCCTCCAGTGAGCGTGCCGCCGCGCGCACTGCCGGCGCGTCGGGGGACACGACAACGGGCGGCGTCGAAGCGAGATGGCGCACCTCCACGCGCACCCCGGGCGGCGCCTGACGGCGCACGAACCGTTCCAGTTGCTTGAAGATCCGCTCCGGACGCTGGTCCGGCACCAGCCGCATGCTCACCTTGGCCGTAGCACGGGACGGGATCACGGTCTTCATGCCGATGCCGGCGAACCCGCCGGCAATGCCGTGCACGTCAAGCGTCGGGCGGGCCCACAAGCGCTCCAGGATGGGGTAGGCCTCCTCGCCCGGGGCCGCGGTCACACCAATCTCGTTGCAGAACGCGACCTCGTCGAAGGGAAGCCGCGCCCACGCGGACCGTTCGGCGTCATCCGGCGGACGGACCCTTCCATAGTATCCGGGAATCCGAATGCGGCCCTGCCGGTCCTTGAGCGCGGCCAGGATCTGCGCCAGCGCTCCGACGGCGTTGGGCGCCGCGCCGCCGTACTGGCCCGAGTGAAGGTCACAGCGGGCGCCGCTGACCTCGATCTCGGCGTAGAGCAACCCGCGCAGCCCAGTGGTGAGCGTGGGCAACCCGGACGCGAACAGCGAGCCGTCGCTGACCAGGGCGGCATCCGCCGCCAGGGCCCTACGGTGCCGCGGGACATAGGTGGCCAGGGATGGGCTGCCGATCTCCTCCTCGCCCTCCAGCAGGAACTTCACGTTGACCGGCAGCGAGCCCGCGGTGCGCAGGATCGCCTCCACCGCCTTGACGTGGGTGAACAACTGCCCCTTGTCGTCGGACGCGCCGCGCGCGTAGAGCGCACCTTGCTCAACCGTGGGTTCAAACGGCGGGGAGTTCCAGAGATCCAGCGGATCAGGCGGCTGCACGTCATAGTGGCCGTAGCATAGAACCGTCGGCCGGCCCGGTGCTCCCAGCCAGTCCGCCCGCACGATGGGGTGCAGGTCGGTGGGCTCGACGCGGCTGCGAAACCCGAGCCGTTCCAGGTGCTCTGCGATCCATGCCGCGGCGCGGGCGACGTCCCCTCCCCGCTCGGGCGCGGTGCTGACGCTGGGAATCCGGAGGAACTCGATCAGCTCAGCGAGAAACCGACCGTCCTTCTCGCGGGCGTAGGCGACTGCCTGGTCCATGGGTCAACTCATTCGACGGAGCCCGGCGCGGTCCTCTGGGCGGCGGCGCTGCGGCCCGGCCTATTCTAGCAGCCTCAACGCCGCTCCACCCAGGACCTTCGCGCCGATGGCCAGCGCTTCCTCGTCGAAATCGAACCGGGGATTGTGGTGCGCGGCATCGAGGCCGCGTTCGCGGTTGTGGGACCCAACCGCGAAGTAGCATCCAGGGGCGCGCTGGAGGAAGTAGGCCATGTCGTCGCTGCCGGTCGTTGGTTTCAGGTCCACCACCCGGTCGCCGGCGACAACCCCTGCGGCCACGTCCCGCACGACGGCGGTAACCGCCGCGTCGTTGACCACCGGCGGGCACCCGAACCGGTTGGTCACCGTTGCCCCGCAGCGAACGGCCCCTGTCACGCCGGATGAGATCTCCTCGACGCGGCGCAGCGTGCGCTCTCGGATCTCCTCGGTGAACGCCCTGACGGTCCCGCGCATCTCCACGCGATCGGGGATGATGTTGAACGCCGTGCCCGAGTGGATCGTCCCGATGGTCACAACGGCCGCATCGAGCGGGGCCGTCTCGCGGCTGACGATGGTTTGGAGGGCAGTGACCACGTGGGCAGCGGCCACGATTGGGTCAACCGCCCGGTGGGGAATCGCGCCGTGCCCACCTCGGCCCTCAATGGAGATCATGATCTCGTCCACCGAGCCGAAGACCGGTCCGGCGCTCAATGCCACGGTCCCAACGGGCAGGTCGTTCCAGAGATGGAGCCCCACTACGGCGTCCACCGGAGGGGCGTCCATCACGCCCGCCTCGATCATCGGCAGCGCACCCGAGGTAATCTCCTCGGCGGGCTGGAAGGCGAAGACCAGCGTGCCTGCCAGCTCAGCCCGGCGTTCGGACAGGATCTCCGCCAGGATCACCGCGATCGCGGTATGGCCATCGTGGCCGCAGGCGTGCATGCAGCCCGGGACCCGGCTCCGGTAGGGCGCCTCGCTCGCCTCCTGAATGGGCAGGGCGTCCATGTCCGCCCGGACGAGAACGGTGCGCCCGGGCCTGCCCCCACGCAGAACTCCGGCGACGCCGGTCCGGGCAAGCCCGGTTCGAACCTCTAGTTCGGCGGCCCGCAGTCGGGCCTCCACGATCCCGGTGGTCCTTTCCTCCTGGAAGGCGAGCTCGGGGTGGGCGTGCAGGTCGCGCCGCAGTGCAACAAGCCCATCGAGACGGGCATCAATGGTATCGAACAGATGTTCGGTCATGGCGTACCTCCGCCCTCCATGATTCGCCCAGGCCAGGGGAAGCCCTTTGCAGCGATTGCCGGCCGCGCCCGCAAGTTGTGCCTGCCCTCTGGAGGAAGGTCCCCGCGACTGGGGAACTTCACTGGAACGACGGTGCTTTCCAGCCTCCCCAGGCCGCCGGGAGACACGATGGCGTTATTGCTCCGCGAATGCGACGTGGGCCTGCTTCTCACGATGGACGACGTGATCGCCGCCGTCGAGCAGGGGTTTCGTTTCCTGGGCGAGGGTACGGGCATCAACCAGCCCCGGAGCCGGTCGGTGACGCCGTCGGGCACGCTGCACGTGATGCACGCTTCGGCACTCCCCCTTGGCGTCATGGGCGTCAAGTCCTACGCCTCCACTCCCCGCGGATCTCGGTTCATCGCCGTGCTCTACCGGTTCGAGGACGGCGAGCCCGTGCTGATCACCGAGGCCGACCGTCTCGGACAGATGCGGACCGGCGCGGCCAGCGGGGTGGCCACCAAGTACCTGGCGCGCACCGGCGCGGGCACGCTCGGCGTCATCGGCAGCGGGTGGCAGGCCCGCAGCCAGGTGGCGGCCGTGGCGCGCATCCGGCCGGTGGCGCTCGTTAGGGTGTACGGTCGGTCCCAGGAGCGCCGGGAGACGTTTGCGGCGGAGATGGCGGTGGAGCTGGGGACCGAGGTGGTGGCCGTCGCGAGCGCCCAGGAGGCGGTGGAGGATTCGGAGATCGTCGTCACCGCCACCTCCGCGAGGGAACCGGTGCTCCAGGGAGCCTGGCTGCGGCCCGGCGTGCACGTCAATGCCATCGGCTCCAACGCGGCGGCGCGGCGGGAACTGGACGCTGAGGCCGTCCGCCGCAGCGACCTCATTGCCGTGGACTCCCTGGAACAGGCGCGCATCGAGTGCGGCGATCTCATCGCCCCTGCCGCGGCCGGGGAGGCGGTCTGGGAGAGGGTGACCGAGCTGGGACGCATCGTGGCCGGAGCCAGCCCCGGGAGGAGCCGGCCGGAACAGATTACCCTTTTCGAGTCCCAGGGCATCGCCATGGAAGACGTGGTGACCATGGAGCTGCTGTACCGCCGTGCCGTCGCGTCAGGGGTGGGGCAAGCGATCTCACTAGATTCCATCAGAGGAGGAAAGCCGTGATTGTACGCGTGACCGTTGCCGATCCGACCGCGCACCGCTGTGACGTGCTCGCCCTTGGGGTGTTCAGCGGGCCTGCACGGCTCGAGGGCATAGCCGCCAAGGTGGACCAGGCCCTTGGCGGCCTGCTTGCACGAGCGCTCCACGAGGAGCGCTTCACGGGCGAGGCCGGCAAGGTCGTGTTTCTCCACACCCACGGGCGCCTGCCTGCGGGACGCCTGGCGGTCGTAGGCCTGGGCGATCGTGATGCCTTCACAAGCGACCGGCTGCGGCTGGCCGCCGCGTCGGTGGCCCGCGCCACGGCCGGACGCCGCTTGACGCGTCTGGCCTTCCCGCCGTTCCAGCATCGGAACTGGGAACCGGCGGCGATCGCGGCCGCACGGACCGAGGGCGCGCTGCTGGGGACCTACGCGTTCACCAAATACCGCAAGGAAAAGGACCACGCCGTTCACCTGGAATTGCTGGCCGCCAACCGCGCAGAGGCCGCAGCGGTGGAAGCCGGGCGCCGGCGCGGGCAGGTGGTGGCCGACGCGGTGAACTACGCCCGCGACCTGGTCAACGAGCCCGCCAACGTCCTTACCCCGGACGCGCTTGCCGCGGAGGCCCGCCGCGCCGCAAAGGGCACGAAGCTCAAGGTCCAGGTATGGGGACCGGCGGATCTCAAGAAGCGGGGAATGGAGTTGATCATGGCGGTAGGTGGGGCCAGCGCGCACACGCCGCGATTGATCCTGTTGGAGTATGCTCCGCCGCGGCCCAAGCGCACGGTGGCGCTGGCCGGCAAGGGCGTCACGTTTGATTCCGGCGGCCTCGACCTCAAGCCCGCCGAAGCCATGGCCACCATGAAGGGCGACATGGCCGGTGCCGCGGCCGTGCTCGCGACCATGCGCGCCATACCCCTGCTCTCCCCGCCCGTGCGCGTGATCGCCGCGATCGCCGCAGTGGAGAACGCCGTCGGCAGCCGGGCGATGCGGCCCGGCGACGTCTTCCGGGGATTCAACGGCACGACAGTCGAGATCACGAACACCGACGCCGAGGGCCGGCTGATCCTGGCCGACGCCGTGGCGCACCTGGCCGCGGGCGAGCCGAGTGAGATCGTTGACCTGGCAACGCTCACCGGCGCGGCCAGCGTTGCGCTGGGCCCGTACGCCGCTGCCCTGATGGGAACGGACCAGGCCTTGCTTGATCGCCTGGTGGCGGCATCCGGCCGGGCAGGGGAGCGGCTGGTCCCGTTGCCGCTCTACGAGGAGTACCGCCAGGCCATGCGCAGCGACGTGGCCGACATCAAGAACTCCGGCACCCGCGCGGGAGGCGCGCAGAAGGGCGCCATCTTCATCCGGGAGTTCGCGGGCAGCATACCGTGGGCCCACGTGGACATCGCGCCCGTGGCATACCTGGACAAGGAAGAAGGCACAAGCGCTTACCAGCCCAAGGGTGCCTCGGGCTACGGCGTTCGGACGCTGCTGGAGTACCTGACCGCGCGGGACTAAGCGCGGAGATACTGATCGATCGAAGCGGCTGCCAGCTTGCCGTCGCGCATGGCCAGGATCACGGTCGCGCCGCCCCGGGCCAGGTCGCCCCCGGCAAACACGCCAGGCCGGCTGGTCGCCTGGTCCTCGCCGGTAACCACGGTGCCCCGCGAGCTTGTCTTCAATCCGGGCGTGGTGGATTGAATGATCGGATTGGGCATCTGGCCAATCGCCAGGACGACCGTCTGCACGGGCACGACGAACTCCGACCCCGGAACCGGAATGGGCCTGCGTCGCCCTGACGCGTCCGGTTCACCCAGCTCCATCCGCTGGCATTCGATGCCGCACACCCAGTTGTTCGAATCGCCCAGGACGCGGGTCGGGGTGGTCAGCAGCATGAACTGCACGCCTTCTTCCTCGGCGTGAATGATCTCTTCCACGCGCGCCGGCATCTCGTCGCGCGACCGGCGGTAGATGAGGTAGGCATCATCGGCGCCGAGCCGGAGGGCCGTCCTAACCGCATCCATGGCCGTGTTCCCTCCGCCGATCACCGCGACCTGCCTGCCGATCCTAACCGGCGTGTCGTACTCTGGGAAACGGTACGCCTTCATGAGGTTGACACGGGAGAGAAACTCGTTGGCCGAGTAGACGCCGACAAGGCTCTCGCCAGGAATGTCCATGAAGTACGGCGTGCCAGCGCCCGTTGCCAGGTAGACGGCCTTGAAGTCCCATTCGCCCATCAGCTCGTCAATCGTGGCCGTCCTGCCGACGACGAAGTTCGTGACGATCTCCACGCCCAGGGATCGTACGCGGTCGATCTCGAGATCCAGGATGTCGCGCGGGAGGCGGAACTCGGGGATCCCGTACCGGAGCACGCCGCCCGGCGCGTGCAGTGCCTCGAAGACCGTCACGCGGTAGCCCAGCTTGGCGAGCTCGGCGGCGCAGGTCAGGCCTGAGGGACCCGAGCCAACGATCGCCACCTTCTCCTCGCGCTGCTCCGGCAGAGGGGGAGCGACAAAGAGGTTGTGCTGGCGCTCGTAGTCGGCGGCGAACCGCTCCAGTTTTCCAATCGCCAGTGGCGTGTACTTCTTGCCGAGCACGCAGAGCTGCTCGCACTGCGACTCCTGGGGGCAGACCCGCCCGCAGATGCCCGGCAGGTAGTTGGCCTCGCGGATCTTGTTGACCGCGCCGACGTAGTCTCGCTGCAGCAACAGGTCAACGAATCCCCGTATGTCAATGGCCACCGGGCAACCCTTGACGCATACGGGGTCCTTGCACTCCAGGCACCGCGAGGCCTCGAGCAGCGCGGCGGCCTCGTCAATCCCCAGGCACACCTCGAGGAAGTTCCCGCGGCGCTCTTCCGGCGACTGCTCTGCCGGGTGCTGGCGCGGGATCTTCAGCCGCTCGGCGGGCTTGAGGGTATTGGCGCCTTTCACCGCGCGCGCTCCCCGTGAGCGGCGGCAGTCTTGCAGGAGCACCGTTCGTCGGAGATCCGCTCCATTTCGAGGTAAGATCGGTTCCGCGCGATCAGTTCGTCGAAGTCCACGCCGGTGGCGTCGAACTCGGGACCGTCCACGCACGCGAACTTCGTCTTGCCGTCAATCGTCACGCGACAGCCGCCGCACATGCCGGTCCCGTCAATCATGATAGTGTTCAGGCTGACGATCGTCTTGACGCCCCGCTTCGCCGCCAAATCGGCAACTGCCCTCATCATGACCAGCGGACCGATCGCGTAGACGACAGCGACCTCCGGGTTCTCGTCCAGGAGGGACGAAAGGGCGTCGGTGACGAGCCCCTTGCGCCCGTAAGAGCCGTCGTCCGTGGTTACGGTCAGGCTGGCCGAACACTCGCGCATCTCCTGCTCGAGGACCACCAGCTCCCTCGTCCGCGCGCCGACTATCGTGTGCACGGTGTTGCCCGCGTCGCGCAGGGCGCACGCGATTGGGAAGAGCTCAGCGGTGCCCACCCCACCGCCCACGCAGGCGACCGCGCCGTGGTTCTCGACCGGCGTGGGGTTGCCCAGCGGACCGACGACGTCGCTCAGCGCCTCTCCAACCTGCATGGCGCACAGCGCCTTGGTTGTCTTCCCGACGGCCTGGACGATCAGCGTAATCGAGCCCTCGATGGGGTCGGACTCCACAACCGTGAGGGGGATGCGCTCGCCGGTTTCGTCAATGCGGACGATCACGAAGTTGCCGGCCCGATGCTTCCTGGCTATGAAGGGCGCCCGGATGCGAAACTTCGCGATCGAAGGGGCCAGCGTCCACTTGCCCAGAATCAGAAAGCGGCTTTCCCGGGTATCATCCATGCGTCCGCACACCGTCCCCAGCATAGGAAAGCACGGCGAGGCGGCGTATCAGGCCGCGACCCGATGTTAGAGTAGGGCAGAAGCGCAGCCCAGCCGACTGGGTGCTCAGGCCGCTGATGCTGGGTTAGGCTAGGACCCAGATCTCCTGCTCCGTGGGAAGCGCCGCGCGCGTGACGGTTATCGTCGTGCCCACGCGCTTCACCGCCTCCTTGTCCTTGAGGAAGTCCTCCAGCGTGCCGATCGGCCACCCGGGGTTGACCTCGGTCTTGAAGTGCATCGGGATCACCACGCGCGGCTTCAGTTGGGCGATGACCTGGTCGGCCTCAGCAGGACCGATCGTGAAATGCCCGCCGACCGGTATCATGAGAACGTCCACCGCACCGATCGCGCGTACTTGCTCCGGGGTCAGCACGTGGCCCAGGTCACCCAGGTGCGCCACGCGCAACCCTTCCGCCTCAAGGACCGCGACCGCGTTCTTTCCGCGCGCGCGTCCCTGCATGGCGTCGTGGTAGGTCGGCACTCCGAAGACGCGCATCGGACCGACGTGCGCGTCAAGCGCGGCCCAGGTCCTCCCCTCCTGGGCCAGGCCGCGCAGCACCTTGGGGCGGCCCCGGATCAGGTCAACGCTGCCGTGGTCGGAGTGCTCGTGGCTGGTCACCACGGCGTCCGGCTCCACGTCCGGCCTGGGATACCCGACATCGTCGTTGAATGGGTCAATGACGATCGTGGTGCCGTCGGCGGTCAGGCCAAACATCGCGTGCCCGTAGTAGCGGATCTCCACGGTCCCTCACCTCCATTCGCGGCGCCCGCGGCGTCCACCGATGCGTTTCAGCCCTGGCGCCCCCATTCCTTCTCTCGTGCTACAATGTGCGCCGTGAGGCGCACCTACCGGACTCTGGACGAAACCCGGGCGCTGATGGCGGTCGCGCGGGGCGACGAACCCCCGGACCTCCTCGTCACCGGGGGCCGCTTGCTCAACGTCTACTCGGGCGAGCTCCTGCCGGGCACGGTGGCCGTGGCCGCAGGGCGTATCGCCTACGTGGGCGAGCGTCCACTCGAAGCCGGGGCATCCACGACCGTGGTGGATGCCCGTGGCAAGGTGATTGCGCCCGGGTACATTGACCCGCACGGGCATCCCCAGGCAATGTACACCCCTGATGAACTGGCGCGCGCAGTGCTTCCCAGGGGCACCACGGCCATCGTGGCCGACACCCTGATGCTGCTGAACCTGACCGTGCCGGACGCGACCCTCCCTGCGCTGGCCGCGCTGGCTGCGATGCCGCTGCGGTATTTCTGGATCCTTCGGCTGCACGGCCAGGCGCACAGCCCTCACGACCCCACAACCCTCAACGAAGAGCGGCTGGAGGCGCTGCTGGCGCTCGACGACGTCCGAACCCTGGGTGAGATCACCCGGTGGACGCAGGTGTACGCGGGCCAGGCAGGGCTGCTGGAAAGAATCGCGCACGGGGTCGCGGCCGGGCGCCGCGTCGAAGGACACGCACCGGGTGTCTCGGCCGACCGGGTGCAGGTGCTGGCAGCCGCGGGGTTCTCGTCCGACCATGAAGCAATCACCGCGGAGCAGGCCTTAGCGCGCCTGCGCGCAGGGCTCTATGTCATGCTGCGCCACGGATCGCTGCGGCCGGACCTGCCGTCGCTGGCGCCGGTGATAACCGGCAGCCGTGCCTTCTCCGGCCGGATCATGCTGACGCCCGACGGCCCCAACGCCGCGTTCGTCCACGGGAAGGGATACATGGACCACCTGCTGGACGTGGCCCTGCGCCTGGGCGTGGACCCTGCGGCCGCCTACCAGATGGCAACCATCAACCCTGCAACCTACTTCGGGCTGGACGAGGAGATGGGCGGCCTGGCGCCGGGTCGCCGGGCCGATCTCGTCGTGCTCGAAGGCCTCGACCGCCCCATGCCGCAGGCCGTTATCGCGGCAGGGCAACTGGTGGCGCAGGACGGCCGCCGGGTGGCAGACCTCCCGGCGATGCCGTGGGACCGCTGGTTGCGGCCGTACACCCCGGGAGATTGGCGGCCCGACCCATCGTTCTTCTCCCTGGACGGGCTGCCACAACCGGCGCCGGCGATGCACTTCGAGAACACCGTTATCACGCGCCGTCGTGACGTCGCGATCGGGAAGGATCTGCCCGAGGGCGTGCTTCGCCTGGTCCTGCTGGATCCCGCGGGCCGGTGGCGGTGCCGCGCCCTGCTGTCCGGGTTTGCGGAGCGGGTAGGTGGCTTGGCGACGACCTACACCAGCGGCGCGGGGATGTACGTGCTGGGCCGCGACCCCTCGGACATGGCCGCGGCCGCGTCGCGCGCCATGGATCTGGGCGGCGGCGTGGTCCTGGCAGAAGGCGGAGGCGTGGTGTTCGAGCTTCCCCTCCCGCTGGGTGGATTGATGTCGCCGCGCCCCATGGGAGAGGTGGCCGCTGATCTGGAGGCGCTCACTGCCCTGCTGCGCGCGCGCGGATATGCCCACCACGACCTGGCCTACAGCCTGCTGTTCTTCGGGTTCGACTCGCTGCCGTACGTCCGGCTGACGTACCGGGGCTTGTGGGATGTGGTCGGTGACCGCGTGCTGCTGCCACGAGAAGACCTCTGACAATCAAGGGTATTCGGGGAACCGGCCGCGGGGTCGTGAGATCTGGTGCCGGGGGACAGAGTTGAACTGCCGACGCGCGGCTCTTCAGGCCGCCGCTCTACCACCTGAGCTACCCCGGCACCTGCGTTT
>CAYLKW010000073.1:2316-10981 GCA_964384245.1 uncultured bacterium | reverse complement strand
AGGCCCTCCCCGCGGCCTGGACCGCGTTGCGCATCAACAGCATATTGGTCACCGACCCGACTCCCCCGGGCACCGGGGTAATGGCGCCGGCGACCTGGCAGACCTCGTCGAAGGCGACGTCGCCCACCGTTTTGCGCCTGGGGCGGCCCCGGTCGTCCAGCACCGGCTGACCCGCAGCATCCAATACCGGCTTCATGTTGATCCCCACGTCCACGACGATGGCGCCGGGTTTGACCATCTCGGCGGTGATGAACTCGGCCTTACCCATGGCGACGATCAGGATGTCGGCCCTGCGCGTGTGCGCGGGCAGGGTGCCGGCTCGAGAGGTAAACGAGTGCACCGTGGTGGCCGTCGCGTTTCGCTCCAGCGCCAGGAAGTAGGCGGGCTTGCCCACTATGTTGCTGCGTCCCACGATGACCAGGTCCTTGCCCTCGAACGCCGCCTTCGGATCCAGCCCCTTGTGGGCGAAGAACCGCTCCAACAGCACGTAGCAGGCCCACGGGGTAGCCGGGTAGACCACGGGCTGCCCCAGGGAGAGCCGGCCGGCGTTGATCGCGTGCAGGCAGTCAATGTCCTTGGCAGGATCCATGGCCTCGAGCACGGGCGCCTCAGGCATCCCCTTGGGAAAGGGCCGCAGCGGTAGGATGCCGTGCACGGTCGGGTCCTGGTTGAGCGCGTGCATGCCACCAACGACGTCCGTAAGGGTGGCTTCAGCCGGGAGCGAGACGTCCCTGTAGACCAATCCTATCTCGGCCGCGGTGCGCTCGACCTGACGCCGGTACATCTTGGCGCCGTAGTCATCTCCGACCAGGAGCGTGGCCACGCCCGGGGTGCACCCCTTCGCCCGCATCTGTGCGATCTCGGCCTTGAGTTCGGACTTGATCTCCTCGGCAATGGCGTTGCCGTCAATGATCTCTGCCATCGGAGCTCACCCAAGCCTCTCGTAGGTGATCTTCAAGACCTCGTCGCGTATCGCGCGTATGCCCTCAAGGCTGGCCTGGATCTGAGCCCACAGTGGGCCGGTGAACGAGGGGTCCCCGATCGGCCCCAGATTGATCTTCACATTGAGGGCGGCGCTCTGGGCACCTGAGTCGGCGAGCAGCGCCGCGATGGCGGCGTCGGTGATCAACTGTGCGTTGCCCTTCTCGGTCACCACCTTGCTCCAGCGGGCCACCTCTTCGCACAGGCGGATCACGTGGGACGGGACCTCGGACGCCTCGCGCAGGGCCTGCTGGATCGCCGTCTTGCGGGCGGCCTTCTGCTCATCGGTGTCGCGGGGCAGCTTATAGGTATCCATCACCCGCCGGAACGACTCGGCGTCCTGGTCCATGGCCGCCAGGAACTCCCGGCGCAGCGCGTCGGCCCGATCCCTGGCCTGCTCCATCTCCGCCTGGACCGCCGCGTACTTCTCGCGGCCCACTGTGAGGTTGGCCACCATGCTGACCAGGGCGGCCCCGGTGGCCGCGGTCAACGCGGCCGCGGCTCCACCTCCGGGCTCCGGGGCGGCCGAGGCTAACTTGGCTAGGAACTCGTCAACTGGTTTCTCCGGGTACATGTCTACCTCCCTGTGATCAGATCTCGGCTGCGGTGGCAGTCAGCCCCCGCATCTGGAGCAGCGGGCGCGGATCGGTGATCAGCCCCCCGAGGCCCGCGGCCCGCTCCTGGAGGCCGAACGCGATCGCCATCAATTGCGTGAAGTAGAACGCCGGCATGGGTGGAAGCCCGGCCGCGCGTGCCGCCTCTTCCTGCCGGGCGTCGAGGTTGTTGTGGCAGAGCGGGCAGGCCACCGCCAGCGCCTCGGCGCCGGCAGCCTGAGCGTCCCGCAAGATGCGGCCCGTGAGTTCGATCACAAGGCTTGGGCGCACGACCGCGTGCCCTGCCCCACAGCACTCGGTCTTGTGCGACCATGGCACCGGCACCCCGCCCAGCGCGGAGATCAGCCGGTCCATCTCCATTGGATACTCCGGCCGCTCCGAGCCGGTGATCGCGGGCGGCCGCGTGAGCAGGCAGCCGTAGTAGCAGGCCACGCGCATGCCCCGCAGCGGCCGTTTGACCCTGGCACGAATCGCTTCCAGCCCGCCTTCCAGGAAGGTGTGTAGCAGGTGCTGCACGCGCAGCGCCTGCGGCCCCCGGTCTGGGGCCTCCACTTGAGCATGGCGCAGGCGGGAGAAGCAGGCGACGCAGGGCGCGGTCACGGCAGCGTGCCCTGCCCGGGCCGCAAGGCTCAGATTAGACAGCGGCAGCTCCAGGGCGAGATCGGCGGAGGTCTGGTGCGCCGCTGTGGCCCCACAGCACCGCCACCCATCAATCTCGCGCAGCCGCACACCGAGGGCTGCGGCCACCCCGCGCGTCGAGGTGTCGTATTCCCTGGCGCTGGCGTGCAGCGCGCACCCGGGGTAGTATGCGATCTCGCCTGCCTCCGCCTGCCGGTCCGAGGGGCGGCCAGGCAGGTCGGGCAACAGACGAAGCTTGCCCGCCCTAAGCAGCCTAAGCGCAAACTTCCCCTGGCGGAGCGGCTGGCGCATCCGGAGATTCACCTCTGCCCCGACGCCCGCCTCGAAGAGCCGACCGAACAGGCGCATGCTGCGCACAGCGGCCTGCGTGAAGACCAGCGCCTCCGGCACGCGCGCCGGGACGCGCCGCCGCGCGGCCACGATCCTCAACGCGTCCATGACGCGGGCCACGTCAATTCCCTGGGGACAACGCGCGGTGCACGCCTGGCAAGCGGCACAGAGCCAGAAAGTGTTGCCCCGCAGCAACCGCTCGTCAACCCCGAGTTGCAGCGCGCGCATTGCGGCGTGAGGCGCCAGGTCCATCTCCGCGGCCAGCGGGCATCCGCTGGTGCACACCTTGCACTGGAAGCAGCGCGCGGGATCCTGGCCGCTCTCCTGCCAGATCTCCCCTGCCAGCGTGGTACGGCTCATGGTTGACCTCGTCGTCTAAGCGGCGTCGGGCCCAGCGCCGTGATGCGATCGGTCATCTCCCTGGCTATCTCGGCGAACCTGGGTCCCTGGGCCGACGAGAGGTTGAACATCTCCAGGCGAGACCCTCCGATGCCTGCCTCGTCAAGGCGCTCCTTGAGGTACCGGACGCGCGCCTTGGCGTGGTAGTTGCCCACCTGGTAGTGGCACTGTCCCTCCAGGCACCCTGCCACAAAGACCCCGTCGGCCCCGGCCTCAAAAGCCCGCAGGATGTAGATCGAGTCAATTCCGCCGGTGCACGGCAGCAGTATCACCTTCACGTTGGGCGGATAGGCCAGGCGCATCACGCCCGCCAGATCGGCCGCGGCGTAAGCGCAGTAGAAGCAGCAGAAGGCTACGATCTCCACCGCGGCCGGGGAGGCCTCGACCTCCGTTGGGGCCGGGGCAACGTCAGTCGACACGCACAGCCTCCATCTCGCCCAGCAGCGCGGTGATCTTGGCGAGCATCTGGTCTCGCGAGTAGTGTCCCAGACTGAGCGCGCTGCCCGGACAAACCGCCACGCACAGTCCACAGCCCTGACACCGGGTGGGCTCAATGACGGCGATCCCGTCGGCATCAAACGATATAGCGTCGTACGCGCACACCCGGAGGCAGGTCAGGCAGGTTGTGCAGTGGTCGCGATCCACCGCGGTGACAACGCCGCCCACCTCCAGGCTGTCGCGCCACAACAGGGTGCTGGCCCGGGCCGCCGATGCCAGGGACTGGGCGATCGCCTCGTCCAGCGGCTTGGGGTAGTGGGCGCCGCCGCAGAGGAACAGCCCCTCGCTGGCAAACTCCGCCGGCCGCAGCTTCACGTGGGCCTCCAGGAAGAAGCCGTCCGCGGAGGCTGGCACCTTGAAAACCGTTGTGAGGTCGGACGCGCCGTCTGAGGGCACCTGCGCCGGCGCCACCACAAGCAAGCCGGCGTCCAGGGTGATCTCCTCGCCGAGCGCCTGATCCCGCACGGTGACGCTGAGGGCCTCGGAAGTGCGCGTGATCTGTGGGGGCTCTTCGGCCGAGTGGCGGAACACCACGACCCCGGCCTCCCGCGCTTGGGTGTACAGCTCCTCGGTGAACCCGTAGGTTCGGATCTCGCGGGCGATGACCGTAACGGGAACCTCTGGATGGGCGCGCTTGAACGCCAGCGCGGCGGCAAGGGACTGGGCGCAGCAAGTGCGGCTGCAGTAGAAGGGCATGCGGTCCCATGGGCCGGCGCAGAGCAGCATGACCACCGAGGCCGGGACTTCAACGGGCGCCACAGCCGGAGTGAGACGCGCCTCAAACTCTGAGAGCGTTATCACGCGCGCGTCCTCACCGGCCCCATAGACCGAGGGCTTCCACTCTTGCACTCCGGTGGCGATAACGGTCACCCCGTGTCCGAAGCTGTGCTCTCCGTCCGGGCCTGCCACGGTGGTCTCGAAGTTGCCTACCGTGCCGTGGGAGGAGACGACCCTGTGGCCGGTCAGGACCCTCACGCGCGGATGGCCGGTCACCCGCTCGACCAGTTCCCGCAGCGAATCCGCGGCCGTAGCCCCGCCCCAGGTCAACAGCGGCGAGCGCAGGCGTCCGCCGAGCGCGGGCGATCGCTCCACCAGCACAACCGGGAATCCCTGCTCGGCCAGGTTGAGGCTGACGGTCAGGCCTGCCACGCCGCCGCCGATCACCAGCGCCTCGTTTCGCATCGGCACCCGCACCTTGTGCAGCGGCGCCAGCCGCGCGGCGCGGGCGACCGCCGCCGTAATCAGCGCGCGCGACTTCTCCGTGGCGCCGGAGGGGTCGTCGCGGTGCACCCAACTGCACTGATCGCGGATGTTGGCCATCTCGAACAGGTAGGGGTTGAGCCCGGCCTCGCGCAGCGTCTCCCTGAAAATGGGTTCGTGCGTGCGCGGGGTGCAGCTAGCCACGACCACCCTGTTGAGGTGCTCCTCGACTATTGCCTCCTTGATGCGGATCAGGGTGTCGGCCGAGCAGGTGTAGAGCGAAGTCTCGGCCAGGACCACGCCCGGCAGCGTCTTGGCATGCGCGGCCAGGCCCGCCACGTCAACGACGCCGGCGATGTTCGACCCGCAGTGGCATACGAACACGCCGACGCGCGGCTCCGCATCCAGCAACATCTCAGGAGGATAGACCTTGGGAACTATCTGGGTCCCCCGGGCCGATCCGATGACGGCCATGGCAGCGGCGGCTGCGCCGCTGCCATCCACAACGGAATCGGGAATGTCCCTGGGACCACGGAATCCGCCGGACACGAACACGCCGGGCCGGCTGGTCTCCATCGGCGCAGAGGGTACCGTGGCTGCGAAGCCGTGCTCGTTGAGCGCTATCCCCGCGGCGCGGGCCAGCGCGCCGGCGTCCCTGGGCGGGGTCAGACCCACCGCCAGCACGACCAGGTCGGCCTGCTCCTCGCGCACAACCCCGTTCTCCTCGACCCTGAAGGTCAGCGATCGGGTTTGCGGGTCCTCACGAAGAGCGGCCACGCGCGTGCGCACGAACCGGACCTGGTTGCGCTTGGCCCGCTCGAGGTAGGCATCGAAGCCCTTGCCGAAGGCGCGCATGTCCGCGTAGTAGATCGTGCACTCCGCATCGGGAATGTGTTCTCGGGCCAGGATCGCTTCCTTGGTGGCGTACATGCAGCACACCGCGGAGCAGTAGCGATTCTGCTGGTCGCGCGAACCCACGCACTGCAGGAAGGCGATCCTACGGGGCTCCGCGCCGTCAGAGGGTCGGGTGACGTGCCCCTGCGTCGGTCCCGACGCCGAGAGGAGCCGTTCGAACTGCGGTCCGGTCAGGACGTTCGGGAAGCGGCCCACGCCGTAGGCATCGGCGAGCGCGGCGTCAAACGGCTCGATGCCCGGCGCCAGAACCACGGCGCCGATGCTCAGCGTCTCCACCCGTTCGGTCTCGGCGTGGTTGATCGCCTCACGGCGGCACGCCTGCACGCACGCCAGGCACTCGGCGCAGACGCCGCAGGCCAGGCATCGCACAGCCTCCTGACGCGCTTCCTCCTCGGTCAACCCCTCGTCCACCTCGACAAACGAGGCGCGCCGCACCCCCGGAGGGAGTTCGTGGACGCCGAAGCGCGGCTGCATCCGTATCTGACCGCGCAGCAACCGATGTTCGACCTCGTCCAGGGTAAGCTTGGCCACCGGGGCCTGGGGGTCGGCCTCAAGGACCGTCCCACGCAGGTAGGCGTGGATGCCTCGCGCTGCCCGCGCTCCAGCGGCGATCGCATCCACCACGAACGCGGTGCCGGTGGCCAGATCCCCGCCCGCGAACAGGCCAGGGTAGCCCGCGGACTGCGAGTCCGGATCCACCTGCAGCGATCCCCACGGCGTGGTGGCAATCCCTGGAAGGCCGGAGACTGTCTCGGTCTGTGGCGCCAGGCCGATCGCGAATATGACCGTGTCCGCCTCCAGTACGTGCTCGCTGCCCTCGACGAGGTCGAGGTGCAGGCGGCGCGCATCGTCAAAGCGCATGGAACGCACCTTCTGGCACTCCATGCCTGCGGCGCGGCCGTCGCGCTCCAGCACCCGGACGAAAGACGTGGAGGGGTGGACACGGACGCCCTCTTCCTCGGCCGCGGCGATCTCGCCGGAGTGGGCCGGCATCGCCTCGCGCGCCTCGGGACACGCCACGTGCACTTCAGCGCCCAACCGCACGCAGGTTCGAGCCACGTCGAAACTGACGTTGCCTCCTCCCAGGACGAGCACCCGCCGTCCCAGTGGAACTGGCTGGCCCAGGCGGGCGTTTTGCAGGACGTCGGTGCTGACCAGCACACCCGGCAGGTCTGCCCCGGGAACGGGAAGCTTCCGGGCTCTGTGGGCGCCGGTTGCCAGAAAGATCGCGTTGAATCCCTCGGTAAACAGGTCGCGCACGTGCGAAACGCGGCTGTTGCATCGGATCTCGACGCCCAGCGCGGCGATGTCAGCGATCTCCCGCTCGATGATCGGCGTGGGCAGGCGGTGCTCCGGGATTCCAACCCGCATCATCCCGCCGGGGGTGGGCAGCGCCTCGAACACGGTTACCGTGTACCCCTTGACCGCGAGGTTGCGGGCAGCGGTCAGACCAGCAGGACCTGATCCCACCACGGCCACGCGCTCGGGGTGCCCCGGTTCAACCCGGGCCTCGGCCTCCCGCGGTTGGGGCTCGCTCGGCCGAGCATAGGCCCAATCGGCAACGAACCGCTTAAGCGCCGCCAGGTTCACCGGGCCATCCACCAGGTTGCGGGAGCAGGCGTCCTCGCACCGGTGGTTGCAGACGCGGCCGCATATCCCGGGGAAGGGGTTCTCCATCTGGATTACCCGGAACGCCTCTTCGTAGCGTCCCTGGGCCACCAGCGCCACGTATCCCTGCGCCCGCTGATGAATGGGACAGGCGTCACGGCAGGGCGCGGAGCCCCGCTTGTCAATCGAGTAGGCGCCTGGGACGGCCTGGGCGTAGGAGCGGTAGATCGCGGTGCGCGGCGCCAGTCCGGCGTTGAACTCGCTGGGCACACCTATGGGACACGCCGTGGCGCAGTCGCCGCAACCGGTGCAACGGAGCAGGTCCACGAAGCGCGGGCGTTGGCGGATGGTCGCGCTGAAGTCGCCGGCGCTTCCCTCGAGGACCTCGACTTCAGCCAGCGTGTGTACCTCAATGTTGGGATGCAGCCTGACGCCGGACAGTTTGGGCGACAAGATGCACATGGCGCAATCGTTCGTGGGGAAGGTCTTGTCGAGCGTGGCCATGCGGCCGCCGATGGCCGGGCCGCGCTCCACCAGGTGCACCTTGATGCCTGCGTCGGCCAGGTCCAGCGCTGCCTGGATACCCGCGATCCCGCCGCCGACCACCATCGCCGCGCCCACTACGCCGCCGGGGACCTCCTCGGTCACCCCGGCCGCTTCGGCTTCCTCGGCCGGGCCGGCGGCCCGGGCCGTTGGCGGCTGTGGCGCGCCGCCGCCGCGCTCCTCGGGCGCGGGCGGGGAGACACGCACCAGGCGGTCGAGCAGCTCGATCTGGTCCACCAATCGCTGGCGGCACCGCTCGAGGATGTGCCGCTGATCGTCGGTGAGGTCGCCGGCCGTTCCTGCCAGCATGGCCTCCAGGTAGCTGGTCACCCTTGCAGCGGGAGCGCGCACATCGTGGGTGGCTACTGCCTGCATCTGAGTGAGGCGGGTCCGTATTTGCGCCATGCGGCACTCGACGAGATCCACTAGGCCGGCCATGATGGGATAGCCGATCTCCCAGTCCAGCGACATCAATCTGCGCAGAACCGGGCCGTTGAAGGCTACTAGTACCGCCGGCTCCACGCACACCGCGGACATCGTCAGCACAAACGGTGGCACCAGGGCGGACCAGCCAAGACTCTCGCCCGCTCCCAACACTGCCACGACCACCGACCTGGGCAGTTCCTCGCCCTGCTCAGGGGCCCGCATCTCCAGGGCCACCCGGCCTTCGTTGATCACGTAGAAGTCGCGCGCATCGTCACCCTCGGAGAAGATGCGCTCCCCGGCCTGGAAGGAGACCACGGTCCCCAGCGAAGCTACCAGGTCGCGGGCCGACGGCCCCAGCCCTCCAAACAGGGCGCACCGGTCCAGGGCGTCACGCTGAATCATCTCAGGCTGCCTCCCCATGCCCAGCCGGCGGCCTATCGCCAGGTGAGAGATGGACGGCCAGGGCCTTGGGCAGCGTAAACGTGATGGCCGCGCCGCGTGCCTCTCCCGGA
>CAYLKW010000073.1:0-2216 GCA_964384245.1 uncultured bacterium | reverse complement strand
GGGACCTCACCGGCGTAGCCGCACAACATCACTTGCAGATAGCTCTCCACGGCCGCCAGGGGCGCCTTCAGTTCGTGGGACACCATCGCGATGACGAAGCCCAGCTTGGCCCTGGCCTCCACCAGGCGATTCCCCACCAACTGGGCCAGCCCGCGCATGAGGAGGGTCCCGGCTCGAGGATCCTCGGCGATCAGGCGCTCCAGCGTCTCGCGCTCAAACGCCACCACCGTCGTGGGCTGAATCGCCACGGCCGACATGGTGCGGGTATGGGGAGGCACAAGCGCGGACCAGCCGAAGCAGTCGGGCGGCCCCAGCACCGCGGCAAAGGTGCGCCGTTCGCCGGCCTCGGACCGCCCTATCTGGAGATCCATCTCAAGGGCGACGCGCCCTTCCTCGATGATGCATAGGTGCGGGGCACCTTCCCCTTCCTCGAAGATCCGCTGTCCGGGCGCGTAGGAACGCACTTCCCCCATGGCGGCCAGGCGGCGCAGCAGCGCCGCCGGCAGATCCCTGAACAGGGATGAGCGCTCCAGGGCCTTCTGGATGACCACGCTACACCACTCCCTGAGCCGTCAGGCCACTAGTCTCCAGTACCCGCGGAAGCAGGTGATCCCACCCCATGGCCATCAGGTGGATACCCTGGCACAGAGGCCGGAGCTGCCGGGCCAGCTCGGCCGCCACGCCCACGCTGGCTTCCTGGCGATCCTTGGCGGTCTCCATTACCTCGATCAGGCGGTCGGGAACGTGCACCCCTGGGACGTTGCGGTTCATGAATCGGGCCATGCCCGCGGACTTCAGCATGATGATCCCTGCGAAGACCGGCTTGCCCATGGGCCGGGCCGCTTCCATGAAGCGGGAGAACGCATCGGGATCGAAGATGGCCTGGGTCTGGAAGAACTCGGCGCCGGCCTGCGCCTTCTTTTCCATCTTGAGCAGTTGGGGTTCCACCGGATCCGCGCCTGGGCTGACGACCGCGCCCAGGAAGAAGTTGGGCACCCCGTCCAGCTTCTTTCCCGCCATATCCTGACCCTGGGTCAACCCGGCCGCGGCCCGCAGCAGGGAGACCGAGTCCAGATCAAAGACAGGCTTGGCCTGCGGGTGATCGCCCAGCTTCACGTGGTCCCCGGTCAGGCAAAGCACGTTCTCGATGCCCAGCGCCGCCGCGCTCAGGAGATCCGATTGAAGCGCGATCCGGTTCCGGTCGCGGCACGTAACCTGGAAGATGGGCTCAAGGCCCCGCTCTTTGAGCAGGTAGCAGAGCGCCAGAGACCCAAGACGCATCACCGAACTCTGCTGATCGGTGACGTTGAACGCCTGCACCCGCCCCCGCAGGTGTTCGACTTCCGCGATGGCCCCTGCCACGTTTGTCCCCTTGGGCGGGGAGGCCTCGGCGGTCACCACGAACTGGCCTTGAGCCAGGGCCGCTCGCAGGGTCATGGAATCCCCGGTCCTCCTTCCGCCCGGCCGTGACGGGAGAGCAGCCGTTCCACCCGGGCGAGAAGCACGCCTGGAGGAGCGGGCTTGTCAAGGTAGTCCTCTGCCTCCAGGCCGAACCCGGCGCTGACCGGTAGGTCAGTATCGCCGCGCCGCTCGGCGAACGATGTGAGCATCAGGACCGGCACCGCGGCCAGCGCCGGATCCTGCTTCAGCTCTTCGCAAACCGTGAAGCCGTTCTTGAACGGCATGATCACATCCAGGATGATCAGGTCGGGTGGATCCTGGCGCGCCAGGCGCAGCCCTTCCGCTCCGTCGAGGGCCGCGGTTACCCGGTAGGCGCAGCTCTCCAGCACCATCCGGGTAGTCGCGACGAAGTCACGATCGTCGTCAATCAACAGGATACGCTTCGGGTCTCCAGCCAAGGCCCTACACCTCTCCCGGGTTGCTTGCCCGCTTGCCGCGCCGTTCCAGCACCTTGCCAACGCGGTGCAACAGATCCACCGGCTTCACCGGCTTCTCAACGTAGTCGTCTACGTCCATGGCCAGCCCGGCCTCCAGCTCGTACCTACGCCGGCTGGCCTCCTCACCCACCGCCGAGAAGATCACGATGGGAATGGCCGCCCAGCGGGGCTTCTCCTTCAGCGCCCGCACCACGCCGTAACCGTCTAGCCTGGGCATGAGCATGTCCAGGATGATCAGATCGGGCACTTCCCGGCGGACCCTTTCGAGCCCCTCCTCGCCGTCGGGCGCGGTCTCCACCTGATAGCCCGCGGCCTCCA
>CAYLKW010000072.1:0-11002 GCA_964384245.1 uncultured bacterium | reverse complement strand
GCCGTTCATCTCAACCACCTCCGGTTGTAACCGGGGGATGACTCGACGCGGGAGGGGGGTTATCTTCTACCAGTGGCGGATGCGAGCTCCCGGAGGTAGGCCGCTCAGTTCGGTTCTCCGATGGGGGGCGCCGAAGACCCAGACCTCCTCGATCTCCGGGTCCTCGCCCAGCTCGCCGGTGTGTTGCACCACCGGGCCGAGCGGCAGCAACTGGCCCTCGCGGCCAAACATCGGCATCTCCTCGAGAGGCGCCGTCCGCCGGAGCGCGCGCGGGCCCTCTACGCGCTCGCCGGTCGCCAGGTCGTACCACCCTCCAGCAGGTAGGTACGGCGTGACCTGGCCACCGGGCCCGAGCACCGGCGCCACCAGCAACGACGGTCCCAGCAGGTACTGATGCTCGAACGCCCACGCCGCCGGATCGTCGGGGAACGCCAGGGGCATCGCGCGCATCACCGGCATCCCGGTGCGGTGCGCCTCCTGCGCGCACGCCTGGAGGTACGGAATCAGCCGGTAGCGCCACTCGAGCCACCGGCGCACGATCCGCTCGGCGTCGTCCCCGTAGAACCAAGGCTCGCGCTGGCTCGTCCCGTGGAATCGCGTGTGGGACGCCATGACCCCGGCCTGAACCCATCGCACGTAGAGCTCCGGGTCGGGCATCGCGCCGGGCCTCTGGTGGTAGAACCCGCCGATGTCGTGGCTGTGGAACGGCGCCCCGCTCACTCCCCAGCAGAGCCCCCCGCGCACGCTGGCCGCCAGGCCTTCCCAGTCGGCCTGCGGATCGCCGCCCCACTGTATGGGGTAACGCTGGCTGCCGGTCCACCCCGAGCGGCCCCAGACCAGCGCGCCGCCCGGCGCGTGCTGCTGGCTCGCCTCGTAGACGCAACGGTTGAAGAGGAGGGGGTAGACGTTGTGAAGGCGCCGGCCCACCTCGCCGTTCGCCGCCACGGCGTCCTCGGGGATCTGCTCTCCGAAGTCGGTCTTCATCGCGTCCACGCCCTGCGCGAACAGCGCGCGGTGCGCGTCGCGGTACCAGGCGTACGCCTCGGGATGCGTGAAGTCCACCATGCCGCTCGACGGCAGCGGGGTAAGCAGCATTCCGAACGGTCCAGGGTCCCACTCGTACACGTAGGGTTCGCCCGAAGCGTTGCGCAGCAGATAGCCCTTCTCTGCGAGGCGCGCGAAGAGCGGGTTCTGCACCGAGACGTATGGATACTCCCACAGGCACAGGCGGAAGTTCAGCGCCTTGAGCTTATGGATGAACGAGCCGGGGTCGGGATACCGTTCAGCGTCCCACTCGAACCCGAAGCGCGTTTCGACCTTCAGCCACGCGCGGCCGTCGAGCACCAGGACGTCGCACGGGATGCGCCGCTCGCGCAGGGTGCTCGCCGCCTCCAGCGCCTCGTCGGCCGTGCGGTAGTAGCAGCGGGACATCCAGACGCCGTAGCTCCAGCGCGGCGGCAGCGGCGCGCGGCCGGTCAGGGCGGTGTAGCGCTCCAGCAGCGCGGCCGGGGAGTCGGCCGCGAACAGGAAGAGGTCGAGTGTGGGATCATCCACCCGGAGCACGTAGCTGCGCTGCGACCACTGCGGATAGCCGACGCCGTGGACGACCCGCGCAGTCGTGTGGACGAGCAGGCCCCACCCTAGAGGGCTCCACGCGAAGGGAACGTTCTTGTACGAAAACTCGCTGTTCACGCCGAGGGCGTCCTCGTTCCACGACGTTATCAACTGGCCCCGATGGTTCAGCGGCCCAAACTTCTCGCCGAGTCCGTAGACCGGCTCGCCGGCCCGCAGGCCCAGGGCCAGGAACCATCCCGACCGTTCCCCGGCTCCGCCTTCGACAGCCACCGCCGGAAGGCGCAGGCCGCCTCGGATGTGCGCGTCGCCGGTTGACTCGAGCACTGCGACGCCGCGGCGCATCAGACGCAGGCGCACCGGATTGGCGCGGAGTTCCAGGCTGATGGCGTCAGCCTCGACGCCGGCTTCGAGGCGATGGACGCCGGCTTCTTCCGAGAGCTTCACATGCGGGGGCGGTTCCGGCCCGGCCGCGACGAGGCCGTAGTCCGGTCTTGCCGCGGCGGAGCCTGCAACGAGGCGCAGGCGCAGGATTCCCGGCGCGTACACCTCGGCCTGCAACGTCCCGGCATCGGTGGCGAACCGAGCTCCGGAGGCAGTCGTGGTCTGCAGCCACAGCTTGTCGAGGCGCCGGAGCGCCGTCGGGTCAAGAATCACCGGTTACCCACCTGAGCACCTTGTCCTCGGGATCGAGTGGCAGCGGTTCGTGCCCCAGCCACGCGCACAGCTCCAGCAGCGCGGCCTCCGCGTCACCGCGGCCCCAGACCAGGTGGTGGGGGAGCCGCCGGTTGAGCACGCTGGCCAGGAAGCCGGTGGCGCTGGTCGGTTCGCCCTCCCACCGCAGGCGCCCGATCCAGCCGGCGACGCCGTCGTAGCCCTCGCGCCGGTCGAGCACCACGCCCGCGTAGACGGCCGCCCTGCGCTCTTCCAGGAACCGCAGCCCACTGACCGGCCCCGGTGCCAGGCGCATGTCGCGCACCGCGGGCAGTTCCCGGTTGAAGTGCGGCTCCAGGCGCGTGGTTCCCGCGGCCCAGGCGCGCGCCGCGTTGCCGCAGTGCCAGAACAGCAGCCCGTCTTCGTGGGCGTGAGAGAGGTCGAGCAGCGCCGCCGGCCCTCGTGTGACGGCCGCCACGGCGAGCATGGACGCCAGTCCGGCCAGATCGCCCTCGCAGGCGTGCGGGAAGCCGCGATCGGCCAGGCGCGCAAACGCGGCGCAGGCCATAGTGCCCGCGCGGTCGGGCAGCTCAGGCCAGCAGCGCACCGCGATCCCATCGTAGCCCTTTGCCAGGCGCTCGAGCGCGATCTCAAGCCGGACCGTGGCGCGCAGGCCCTCCCTTGGGATTGACGAGGGCTCGTCCACCTCGGCCAGGCGTGCGGTGACACTTTCCTCATCCACCTGCTCCAGCGCGTCGAACAGGACTTCGAGCGGCGCGCGGTCCACGCGCAGCGGCAGTTCGGGTACTGCTTCGAGCCGGTAGAATCCGGGAGCGGTCCCGCCGATCCACAGGACCCGGCCCTCGCGCACCGCCTTCCAGCCGCGCAGCGCCTGCATCGTGATCGCCAGCCGCGCCTGGAACGCCTCTTCGGTGGGGTTTCCGTAGAACCACTTCATGGGCATCTGGCGGCCCGTCCGAAGGCTCAAGCTCAGGTTCAATCCGCACAGGGCGTTCTGCGGCAGGGGCCCGTCCGGCGTTGCCTCCGGCAATGCCCAGATGCCCAGCGGCACGTCGAGTTCCAACAGCGGCAAAACTAGATCACCGGTGGCGAAGGTCACGTGCTGGACGAGCAGGAAGTCGAGCGCGCCCTCGCGGAGCAGCGTCGCGACCTCGGCGGCCCGGGCCTGCGCCTCCTCGGCGCCGGTAACCGGCGCGCCTGCGTAGGCGAGCACGAATCCCAGGCGATCCGCCAGTGCGGCCAGCGCCCGGCGGCTGGACTCCACCAGGCCCATCCGCGCGCCGCGGAAGAGCGGGCGGACTATGGGGACGAGGCCGACGCGGATCATCTCTCTACCCATTTGCTCTACCCCTTGACCGCGCCCGCGGTCAGGCCGCGGATTACGAGGCGCTGGCCTATCAGTATTAGCGCCATGATTGGGACCGTGGCCAGCACCACGGCCGCGGAGATCACGCCCCACGGGAAGGTGAACTCGCCGCGGTAGAGCGCGATGCCCACGGTGATGGTGCGGACGTCGGTGGTGCTGGTCAGCGTCATTGCGATCAGGAACTCGTTCCAAGTGTAGACGAACACGATGATCCCCGCCGTGATGAGGCCCGGAGCGGCCAGCGGCGCAATGATCCGCCACAGGGTGTTCAATCGCGTGCAGCCGTCAATCAGCGCCGCCTCCTCCAGTTCGTGAGGAATATCGCGGAAGAACGCGGTCAGGATGAAGATCGCCACCGGAAGCGAGTACGTGACGTAGGGCGCTATCAACCCCCAGTAGGTGTTGAGCAAACCCAGGTTGCGCACCAGGATGTACAGCGGAACGATCAGCGTGATCAACGGGATCATTGCCACGACAAGCAGTCCTACCAGCAGGGGGTCCCGGCCCCGGAACTTCAGCCGCGCAAAGGCGTAGGCGGCCAGCGATGCGATGAACAGGCACACTATGGTCGAGACCACGGTGACGATGGCGCTGTTAAGCAGGAACCGGCCAAACGGGTTCTGCGTGAACACCGCGACGTAGTTGATTATCGTTGGGACCTTCGGGACGTACGTGACCGGAAACTGGTAGAGTTCCCGCTCGGTCTTTAGCGACGTGAACAGGGTCCAGAGGTACGGCGCCAGCGACCAGACGATCGCCAGCGCGACCAGGGCGGCCATCGTGATTCGGATCAAAGTGCTGCGCCCGGCCACGGCTCAGTCCCTCGGCGCCAGCACGCGGTAGTAAGTGCCGGCGAAGCCCAGCGCGATCACGACCAGAATGACCGACAGCGCGGCCCCGTAGCCGAAGTCAAGGAACTGGAAGGTGTTCTTGTAGATGAACAAGGCGAAAGTCTCGGTCGCGTTGCCCGGACCGCCGCCCGTCATCGCAAACGGCAGGTCGAGGGCCTGCAGGGCGCCCAGCGTCCGCAGCACCAGCGATACCATGATGGCGTTGCGCAGCAGCGGGAGGGTTACCGCGAAGAAGGACTGCAGCGACGTGGCGCCGTCCAGACTGGAGGCCTCGTACATCTCGTCGGGGATGCCTTGCAGGCCGGCCAGGAGTATCAGCGCCATGTAGGAAGCAGCGCCCCAAGTGGCCGCAACCGTTACCGCGAAGAAGGCCAGGACCGGCGAGCCCAGCCAGATGATCTGCCCCTGCACGAGGCCGGTTCGATTGAGCAGGTCGTTGACCACGCCCGCCTGATCGTTGAAGAGCCAGCGCCACATCTGGCCGGCGAGCACCGGCGCCATGGTCCAGGGAAGCAGCACCGCGGCCCGCACGAATCCTCGGACGCGTCCCAGGCGGTTGATCACCAGCGCGAGCCCGAGACCCAGCAAAAACTGCGCGGAAACCGTTACTACCGTGTAGATGAGCGTGACGCGAATCGCCCCCCAGGTGTACTCATCCCCAAACGCCTTCACGTAGTTGCGCAGCCCGACAAAGGGCATGCCCAGGTGCGGTTGGTCCAGCCGCAGGTGGTGCAAGCTGGTCCAGGCCGCGTTGAAGACCGGGTAGATCGCGAAGACCGCCAGGAAGAGGAAGCAGGGCAGGAGCAGGATCGCGGCCAGTTCACCCTGGGTGATTTGGCCGGTCATCCACCGGCGGATCGCCCGCGATCCTGCGCCCGGTCGTACTGCGGTCGGCGCGAACATGCGCCGCCTCGTCCCTCTACTGGCCGAGCAGCGAGCGAATCTCTCGTGCCATGCGGGTGATCGCTTCTTCCGCGCTGAACTGGGTCGTCAGCGCCCCGTGCAGGTTCGTCTGCACGATGCTCGAAAGCCGCGGGTAGTCAGCGGTCTGTGGCCGCGGACGTGCGGTGAGGACGACCTTCAGCATGTCGGGATAGTGCGGAGACCGCTGCTTGACGATGGTGTCCTCGAACGTATCCTTGCGCGTGGGCACGGTGCTCAACTGCACGGCCATGCTCTTCTGCGCGACCGATCCGGCCAGGAACTCGACCAGGCGATAGGCGGCCTCCTTGTTGCGGGAGAAGTTGCTGACCGCGAGCTGCCAGCCGCCCAGGGCGGACGCGCCGCCGACGGAGCCCCGCGGCAGCGGCGCAATGCCCACCTTGCCTACCACGTTGGAGCCCTCGCCCTGGAACAGGCCGTAGGCGTACGTCCAGTTACGGAGGAAGACGAACCGGCCGTCCTGGAAGATGGCGCGCGTGTCGTCGGTCGGCAGGGTCGTGACGCCCGGCGGGGTGACACGATGCCGCCGGACCAGGTCGAGCATGAAGTTCAGGGCCTCTAGTCCCTTGCCGTTGTCCACTATGACCTTGCCGCCGGCGTCGATGATGTCGCCGCCGTTGCTCCATAGGATCTCGAAGAAGAAGCAGGCCAGCGCCTCGATACGCGCCCCCTGGTACAGGAACCCGCCGAGCGCCGGGTTGTTCTCAGCCGCCACGATCCTCTGGGAGGTGGTGATCATCTCGTCCCAAGTCTGCGGTACCCGTGCCCTGTGCTTCTCAAGCAGGTCCTTGCGGTAGTAGAGGAGGCCCGCGTCGGCGTACCACGGGATTCCGTAGATCTTCCCACCGATGGTGTTGGCCCTGATGCCTCCGGGCAGGTACTCCTCGCGCCGCTCCCGGGTGAACCACTGGTCGAGCGGGGCGAGCCAGCCAGCGGCGACCATCTGGGCCGGCCAGATCACGTCAATGGAGATGACGTCCACGGAGCTGTCCTTGGCAGCAAACAGGGTCACGTACCGACTGAGCTGCTCCCCGGAAGTTCCGGGCTGGATTTGCAAGTTAACCCTGACCCCGGGATTCTGGCGCTCGTACTGCTGGGCGATCGCGCGGTAGACGTCGGAGACGATCGGCCCGCCCGTGGCGAGCGTGCTCCAGGTGAGCGTGACCGGTGTCTGTGCAGAAGCGGGCAGCACCGCGAACCCAATCGCCAGCGCCGCCACAACCGCCAGCATGCGCGTTCTCATGCGAATCTCCCTCCTCCGTATGTGGCCGTTCTCCGGCCATGCGTGCGATTTCAGCGCTGCTTGAGGTGCATCACCACCATCTTGAGCTCTGTCATCTCCTCCACGGCGTACTTGGGGCCTTCCTTGCCGAAGCCGCTCTCCTTCAGGCCGCCGTAGGGCATCATGTCGGCCCTCCACTGCGGCCCCCAGTTGATGTGGATGCTGCCGGAGGCGGCCTCCCGCGCGAACCGCATCGCCCAGTCCAGGTTTCGGGTAAGGATCGCCGCCGAGAGGCCGTAGTTGGAGTCGTTGGCCAACGCGATGGCCTCCTCGAAGGTGCCCACCGGGGTGACGGCGACCGCGGGTCCGAACAACTCGTCGCACGAGATGCGCATGCGGGGACTGACGTCGGCCACGACCGTAGGCGCGTAGACCGCGCCGCGGCGCTCGCCCCCGACCACCAGCCGGGCGCCGCCGGATATGGCCTCCGTAACCCAGGCCTCGACGCGCTGCGCCTCTGACTCGCGCACCATCGGGCCCATCGCGGTCCGCTCGTCCAGGGGATCACCGGTGGTGATTGCGGCCACCTTGGGCGCCAGCGCGTCAACCAGGTCCGCGTAGATGGGCGTGAGGGGGATGATTCGCTGCGCGCTGATGCAGATCTGACCGGCGTTCGCGTAGCCCGTGGCCGCGATCGCGGCCGCGGCTTCCTCGATGTCCGCGTCCGGCATCACGACAACCGGCGAGTTGCTGCCGAGCTCCATCGTGACCTTCTTGATGCCGGCGATCCGGCAGATCCGCTCGCCGACGTCCCTGCTGCCGGTGAAAGTGATCTTGCGCACGCGTGGATCGGTGCACAGCGGCTCGCCGACTTCCTTTCCGCCCCCGACCAGACACTGGATGCCTTCCGCGGGCAGCCCCGCCTCCAACAGCGCCTCGACGAGCTTCAGGGCGGACAGCGGCGTGTCGCTGGCCGGTTTGAGGATGATGCTGTTGCCCGCGGCCAGCGCCGGGCCGACCTTGTGCATGACCAGGTTCAACGGGAAGTTGAACGGGCTGATGGCAACGGCCACGCCGCACGGCACGCGGAGCGTGAACCCGAACTGACCGGCGGCGCCCGGCGAGCCGTCGAGCGGTATGACCTCGCCGGCGATCCGCCTGGCCTCCTCGGCCGACAGCGTCAGCGTCTCGACCGCGCGGGCGACCTCGACGCGGGATTCCCGCAGGACCTTTCCCTCTTCCAGGGTGATCGTGCGGGCGAACTCCTCTGCGCGTCCCTCGATCAACCCCGCGGCCTTCGTCAGTATCCGGTAGCGTTCGTGGCCGCTCAGCCCGCCCATGGCCCGCGCCCCGCGGACGGCGCTTTCCAGCGCCCGCTCGACGTCCTCGGCCCCGGCCACCGGCACCGTGTCCACCACGGCGCCGTCGTAGGGGTGTGTGACCGGCCGGGTCCTCGTCCCCTCGATCCACTGCCCGGCAACGTACATCTTCACGGCGTACCCCTCCGGTTCGGGCCGGCCTGGATCAGGCGCTGCGGTAGAGCTTGGTCAGGACGAACTCGCGATGCCCCAGAACCTCGGCATCCGTGAGTCGGCCGCAGACTGTGCGCTCAAAGAGTTCGAGGATGCGGGCTCCCGCTTCCTCCAGGCTCATCTCGCCGGTCAACACCCGCGACAGGTCCACGTCAATGTGCTCGCTCATCGGCGCGGTCGTGTTTGGGTTGGGCGAGATCTTGATGACCGGCACGATCGGGTTGCCGATGACGTTGCCCTGCCCGGTTGTGAAGAAGTGGAGGACGGCCCCCGCGGCCCCGGCCAGGGTGATCATCTCGGCTGCGGCGCTGGAAGTGTCCATGAAGTGCAGCCCGGGACCCTTCGGCGCTACCGCGGGCGCCAGCACCGACCGCACCGGATGCGTGCCGGTCTTCTGGATGTTGCCCAGCGCCTTCTCCTCGATGGTGGAGAGCCCGCCCGCGATGTTGCCCTCGGTGGGCTGCGAGCCGAGCAGGTCGGCGCCGGTGGACTGGATGAACTCGATGTAGGCCGCGTATGTGCGCAGGAATGCCTCGCGCACCTCGGGCGTGGCGCACCGCGCCGCGATGAGGTGCTCGCCGCCGGTCAGCTCGGAGGTCTCGCCGAAGATCACCGTTGCCCCGGCATCGACCAGGTAGTCCACCGCCCGGCCCAGCGCCGGGTTTCCGGCGATGCCCAGGGTGGTGTCGGACTCCCCGCACTTGAGCGAGATCACCAGGTCCTTCGGCTCGATGGGTTCGCGCTGCTGCTCGCTGGCATCCTGCATCATGACCTTGGCCGCCCGCGCCGCGCGCTCGATGGTGCGCAGGTCGCCGGCGCCCTCGATCGAGAAGGCCTCGACCGGCTTGCCGGTCTTCGCGATGCCGTCTGCCAGCCGCTGCGTCCATTTCGGCTCGATGCCCACGACGACGGCGGCGGCCACGTTGGGGTTCGCGCCGTTGCCGATCATGGTCCTGAAGAAGAGGTCGAGGTCCTCGCCGAACTGCAGCCGGCCGTAGGCGTGAGGCAGCGGGAGCGCGCCGGGAATCAGCCGGGCCGCGCCTTCGGCCGCGGCGTTGGAGAGATCGTCGAGCGGCAGGATCACCACGTGGTTGCGGATGCCGGCCGCGCCGTTCTGCCGGCGGTACCCGGTGAGCTTCATGCCGACCACCTCACGCTCTTCACGTTGTGGACGTGCACGTGCTCGCCCGCCGCGATGGGAAGCGTGGCACGACCGATGCGCTCGCCGTACTCGGTGACGTCCTGTCCCGCCGGAAGGTCGAGCAGCGCCACCTTGTGTCCCAACGGGATGGCGTGCCGAACCGTTACGGTAAGGGGCCCGGATCCATCCAGCACGCGCACCTGAATGATCTCTCCGGGCGATAGGTCGCCGACGGCGACCGCCACGACATCCCCCTTCTTGTGTGCGACGGCTTTGTGGGCCACGGGTGCCTCCTTGGGCTTTTTCGCGCGGGTCGTGCCTGGCCGGCATGCCCTACCACAATTGGATTCTAAATCCAAAATATTGACCGGTCAATACCCCGCGCGTATACTGGGAATATGAGGACAACCCACCTGCGTGTCGGCCGCGCAACCCTCTCGCGCACCACCCTATCGCGGGAGGCCTACCGGGTACTTCGCTCGGCCATCCTGGGCCGGCGCTTGCCTGCCGGGCAGAAGCTGGTCGTCCGCGTGCTGGCAGAGGACCTGGGCCTGTCGCCCACGCCGGTCAAAGAGGCGCTGGCGGCCCTTGAGCGCGAGGGGTTCGTCGTCGCCGTTCCGCACCGAGGGTACCGCATCCCGACCATCACGCCGCACGACATCGAGGAGCTGTACGCGCTGCGCGAGATCGTCGAGGGGCTGGCCGCGGCACTTGCCGCGCGGTACGGGGACGAGCGGTGCCGGGCGCAGCTCGAACGCCTGCTGGCGCGGCAGCGGGTTTGCGTCCAGGCCGGGGACGTCGAGGGCTACGGCGACCTGGATCTATCGTTCCACCGGTGCCTGCGTGACGCCTCGGGGAACGCGCGGCTAGCCAGGGTGGCGGAGTCGTTCAACGGGCAGATCCGGCTCCTCATCAGCACATCCGCGCAGCTCCCCGGCCGTCTGCCAGTGTCCCTGCAGGAGCACAAGGCAATCGTGCGGGCAGTGAAGGCCCAAGACCCCGCCGCCGCCGAGGCAGCGATGCGCCACCACGTCCAACAGGCGGGCATCGCGCTCATGGCGCACCTGAAGGGCATGGCACGCTAGCCCCCGGGAAGACTGTCTCAGTACCACAGCCCCAGCGCGGCCGCTCCAGGACCGCTGCCGCATCCGCCGAAGTGAGGGTCGAGAACGTCTTGGGGGGCGAGCGGATCATGGCTCAGCGCATCACCAGTCACGGACGCACCGTCGAGATAGACGCCTCTTTGCGAGAGAGTCTCAAGCAGGAGGAGATCGCGCAATCCGAGGGCGGGTCCTTCCGCAGTCACACGCTCTACCTGTGGCTCCAAACCAAGGAGCGTCGGGCGATCGTGCGCCTGACCGAGCGGCTGCGCAAGGCCGTCAGGGACAGCGGCGTGCGCGACGGGTTCGCCCTGATCAGCGCGATGCACATCTCCGCCGCGGTGTACGTGAATGATCATGAGCCCGGAATCATGCAGGACATGGTGGAGCTGCTCGACCAACTGGCGCCCTTCCGGTCGGACTACCTCCACCACAGGACCGGCGAGGACAACGCCGACGCCCACCTTAAGAGCCTCCTGCTGCACCACCAGGTGATCGTGCCGATCACCGGCGGAGACCTGGATCTGGGGCCCTGGCAGGAGGTCTTCTACGCGGAGTTCGACGGGCAGCGTCGCAAGCGGGTGCTGGTCAAGGTTGTGGG
>CAYLKW010000071.1:0-11008 GCA_964384245.1 uncultured bacterium | reverse complement strand
CCCTGTGGAACGACCGCGGCTTCTTCACCTGGGCGGAGCAGACGTTTCCCAGTCCCCGGCAGCGGTTGTTCGAGGTGGAGGGGGTGGACATTCTCGACGCGACGCTGCTGCCTACCCCGGACAATCCCCACTACGAGCCCTCGGCGGTGGTGCCGCTGACGAGGGAGGGGCACTACCCTCGGGGCGGCGAGGCCACGGTGCCACCCGCCGCTACAAGGTGACCAGCCTGCTCCATGTGGTGGGGGAAGCGTTGGTGGATGTGGCCCGCCAGGTGCCGGGGCGGGTAGCGATGCGGCTCCTGCTGTGTGATCGGGAGTTCTGCGATGGGGCGACGATCACGCGGTGGAAGCGGCAGGGGGTCGATGTGGTGGTGCCGTTGAAGGCTGGGATGGACGCCTACACCGACGCGCTGGCTCTGAGCCGGCTGCCGGAGACGGTGTGGGAACGGCTGCCCCTGCGGCCGGGGGAGGAGGACAAGCTGCGCGAGCGGGTGGCCGCGCGGATCCCCGAACTTTGGAGTTGGAGCGCCTGTAAGGTCCCATTGGTGGGCGTGGTCGTCCGGGAGACGAAGGTCGATGGCACGCTGAACGAGTGGGGTCTGGTGACCACACGGCTCACGCTGTCGGCGGCGCAGGTGGTGGCGCTCTACCAGCTTCGCCCTGGTGGTGGCACACATCGTGTTTCTGTTCCTGGCCTACACCCTGCTGCAGGCCTATCTCCATGTCCAGGGCCTGGCGCGCCTGGCCCGCCGCGCCATCACCACCCTACAGGCGGACGAGCGGGTAGGCCGCGGAGCGGTCATCGTCTACGGGGAAGGAGCCTTTGCGATCTTCAGCGTGATGGAATTCTTCGACATCGTGCTGACGCTGCCCGAGGAGGCTCGACGGCGCTTGAAGCGTCGGGTCGGGCGGCTGCTGCGGAATCGGTCTCCTGGCGTGGAGCCAGAGGCGCCATCAGATCCCATCGATGCGCTGTACTACGGGCAGCGCCTCTGAGGCCCTGACAGTCTCCGCCGGCCCCCTGCACTTGTGCCTTCCCCTGGCCGATGGTACAATTGGCGTCGCTTGCAGAACGCGCGGCGCGCCCGACAACGGGCGGAAGGCCGCGCGTTCCTCCTGCCCTCCCAAGGTGCCAACCGAAGGGAGGGCTGCGGGCGGAACGCCCTTCAGGCCCGGCTCCATGGGCCTGAAAGACCAGAGGAGGAGGGGCTGCGTTGCCTCAGTATGATCTTGTCTATATCGTCAAGCCCGACCTTGAGGCCGAGGCCATGAGCTCGGTTATGGAGAGGGCAACCCAGCGCTTGACCGAGCAGGGCGCGGCGATCGAGCACACGGACGTCTGGGGGAAGCGCCGCATGGCCTACCCGATACAAAGGTACCGGGAAGGCCATTATGTCTTCGTCCGGCTCTCGGTGTCAGGAGACCGCCTCCCGGAGATCCGGCACGGCCTGAAGGTCATCGAGGAAATCCTGCGCACCTCGATCACTGTCGCCGTGGGGGCGATCGCGCCCCCGAAGACTGCACAGCCAGCAGCAGCGCCTTCCGAAGTACCGATTGTTGTTGCCACCCCACAGCCCGAGTCCATGCAACTCGAGTCCGTGCAGCCCGAGCCGCCGCCCGCGTCGCCGCAGCCCGAGTCGTCCGGCACCTAGACCGCCCCAGAGGGAGGGAGCGCTGTGCTTAACAGGATTGTACTGATTGGCCGGCTCACCCGTGACCCCGAACTGCGGTATGTTCCAAGCGGGCATCCGGTTGCCTCGTTCTCGCTGGCGGTGGATCGCCCCTTTGCCAACCAGCAGGGCGAGCGCGAGACCGACTTCATTGACATCGTGGCCTGGCGCAAGCTCGCCGAGCAGGTCAGCCAGCATCTCAGCAAGGGACGCCTGGTGGCCGTTGAGGGCCGGCTGCAGATTCGGTCCTACGAGACGCAGGACGGCCAGAAGCGGCGGGTCGCCGAGGTTGTGGCAGACGCGGTCCGGTTCCTAGACCGGAAGGCGACCGGCGCTCCGGCAGGCACCACCGAAGGCGGGGAGTTCGCCGAGGAGAACGAGCAGGAAGTGCCGTTCTAGACCTCGCACCAGAGTTGTAACACGGAGGCATATGCATGCCAGACGCACCCAAGAAGCAGTGGCGCGGGCGCAAGCTCAAGCGGAAGACCTGCGCGTTCTGCGCGGAGAAGACCAAAGAGATTGACTACAAGGACGCCCTGCGCATCCGGCGTTTCGTCACCGACCGCGGGAAGATCCTGCCGCGGCGGGTGTCCGGGAACTGCGCGAAGCACCAGCGGCTCCTGGCGGTGTCGATCAAGAGGGCGCGCGAACTCGCGCTGCTTCCCTACGCCGGAGAGTAGACCGGCCCGCCGGGATCGGGCCTCCCGGCGCGCGCCCGCAACCCGGTGATGTCGGCGAGGCGCATGCGCACGCAGGGCCTTACCGAGGGCGCCATCCTGGCGGCGCTCGTGGCTGTCTTTGCTGTCGCCACCCACTACCTGCCCCTGGTCGGCATCGCCACGGCCCTGCTTTGCCCGCTGCCGCTGGCGGTTCTGGTTATCCGTCACGGCCTGCGCGTGGCCGCGATCGCCGGCGTTGCGGCCGGCCTGGTCGGCGCGATGCTGGCCGGTCCCCTGCTGGGACTCGCCATCCTGGTCTCATTCGCCCCGATGGGAATCGTGTTGGGCATAGGCGCCCGCCGTGGATGGCCGGCTACGCGGATCGTGCTGACCGCCGGGTTGGTGACCTTCGTCTCAACCCTCCTGAACTACCTGGGACTGATGGGCGGCGGCCGTGTGAGCATGGCCGAGATGGCCCGCACCATGGAACGCAGCGTTGAGACGTCGGCCAGTCTCTACGCGCGGCTGGGCTTGTCCCAGGCGCAGATAGATTCGGTCTCCACCCAGATGCGGGAGTTCGCGCGGCTGCTGCCCTACCTGCTCCCGGCGATGCTGGTCTTCGGCGCCCTCTTCGCGGCGTGGTTGAACTACGAGGTGGGCCGCCGCGTGCTTGCCCGGATTGGGTACCGGCTGGCTCCGCTGCCCCCGGTGCGAACGTGGCGCATCCCGACGGCAGGAATCTGGCTCGTGCCTCTAGCCTACCTCCTACTGGCCGTCGGCCTGCGGCCTGGAGCTCCGGCCCTCTTGCAGAGCGCCGGCTGGAGTCTGATGCTTGCCACACAGAGCGCGTTCACCTTGCAGGGGATCCTGGCCGGCTGGATGATCCTGGGCAACCTCGGGTTCGGCAGGTTCGCTCAGGTGCTCGCGGTGATCATCGTCATGACGGTTCCTGCGCTGGGCCTTGTGGCCATGATGCTCGGAATCCTCGACTCGGCGCTGCGGGTTCGGGAGCGCTGGGGCCTAACGCAGGCATCCGCCAGGGAGGAGGACGCATGAAGGTCATCCTGCTCAAGGACGTCCCGGGGACCGGCAAGGCCGGAGCCACCTGTGAGGTCAAAGAGGGCCACGCGCACCACTACCTCATACCGAAGGGCCTGGCCGTGCCTGCCAGCGAGGGGGCACTGCGCGCCCACGAGCACAAGCAGCAGGCCGCGCAGCGGCGCGCCGAGCGCGATCGCGCCGAGGCCGATGGCTTGATCAACCGGCTGGAGGGCGTGGTCCTTGAGGTGCGCGGCAGGGCAGGCGAGGGCGGGAAGCTGTTCGGCTCCGTGACGTCCCAACAGATCGCCGAGGCGCTGGCCGGACGAGGTTTTTCCGTGGACCGCAAGCAGATTGAACTGGAGGAGCCCATACGGGTTGAGGGCTTCTACCGGGTACCGGTGCGCGTCCGGCCGGGCAGGGTGGTGAAGATAGATCTCAATGTCGTCGGCACACGGTAGGGAGTAACCCACATCCTGCCCACGGGTTATCCCCACCGTGTCCCACGAGATTTCTCGCTTACCCACAGCTCATCCCAAAGGAGATGCACAGCCGCCCGGCCGAAGCAGTACACGCGGCCCGGCCCGGAAGGCTACGCGCGCGAAGTTCGATGCCCGCTTGACTACCGTACATATGTTCGATAACATGGGGGCCAGGCCCCCAAACAGGAGTTCGCCATGAGCGTGAACCCGCCCGTTGATCGGGTGCCCCCGCAGAATCTCGAAGCCGAACAGAGCATTCTGGGTTCGATGCTGCTGGAGCGCGACGCCATTGCGCGCGTCGTGGAGCTGGTGAGGGCAGAGGATTTCTACCGCGACGCGCACCGCCGCATCTTTGAGGTCATCGCCGAGCTGTTCGAGCGCGGCGAGCCGGCCGACCTGATCAGCGTCACTGACCGGCTGCGCGTGCAAGGCCTGCTCGACGACGCCGGGGGAGCGGCTTACGTGACCTCTCTTCTGCACGCCGTGCCCACTGCCGCCAACGTGGAGTACTATGCCCGGCTCGTCATGCAGAAGGCGATGCTGCGGCAGATGATCTCCGCCGGCACGCAGATCGTCGGCATGGGGTTCCGCGAGGATCAAGACGTCGAGCTGCTGCTGGACCAGGCCGAGAAGATGGTCTTCGGGATCGCCAGCAGGAGGATGGGGCAGCACTTCCTCCCTATCGCCGAGGTCCTGCGCGAGAGCTTCGAGCAGATAGATCGCCGCTACCGCGACAAGGGCTCGATCACCGGCGTGCCCACCGGGTTCGCCGAGATCGACAAGATCACCGCGGGGCTGCAGCCTTCCGACCTGGTCATCATCGCGGCCAGGCCCTCAATGGGCAAGTGCCTGAAGTTCGATGCCGAGGTTGTGGACGCGTCCACGGGAGAGGTCCGGACGATCCAGGAGATGGTGGCCGCCGGGCAGGCCGCGCTGCTCACGCTGGGTCACGACCATAGATTCAGGCCTGCTGCGCCCAGTCTGTTCGTGGACGACGGGGTCAAGCCCGTCTTCCGGGTAACGACCAGCGGTGGCCGGTCGGTCGAGACCACGCTGACTCACCCCTTCCTGACGCCGTCCGGGTGGGAACCCCTGGCCGCGCTTGCCCCGGGGGCGCTGATCGCCGTTCCGCGCCGATTGCCAGTGTATGGACGGGCAGACCTGCCCGACCACGAGGTCAAGCTGCTGGCCTACCTTTGCAGCGGCCGGCTTCCGGCCCGCCCGCAGATTGCGGAGGACTTCTCCGACGCCGCCGCGGCGGCCGAAGCGATTCTGGTCGGGGCGCGAGGCCGGAAGGTGGCGCAATCCGGCATCAGCGGCGGCAGCGAGGGCGGGGCCGCGGTGGCCGACCTGTTCTGGCGCTACCCCGAAATGGGGCAGGCGCCGCACCTCCGGGCGCTGCCGGCGGCGGTGTTCACGCTGCGCCGCGAGAAACTGGCGCTGTTCCTCAACCGGATGATGGGTGCCCTGGCCGAGGTCGGCGAGCATCCCCACGGCTACGAGGTGCAGGCGGTCTTTCCCTCGGCCCGCATGGCACGCGGCGTCCAGCACCTCCTCTTGCGCTTCGGCGTGCCCGCCGCGCGTCGCGACGGCGCGCTCACCCTGGGCGTGGGCGCCACGCTCGCCCTGGTGCGGGAGGCGGGCATCTTCGGTTGGGAGCGACTGCGGAGGTGGGCGCGCAACGCCCAGCGTTCGCTGCTCGACGAGATTGACGTGATGTGGGAAGAGGTGGTCTCGATCGAGGAGGCCGGGCTATTCCAGGTCTACGACCTGACCGTGCCGGAAACCCACAACTTCGTCGCCAACGACGTCTGCGTGCACAACACCACCCTCGCCCTCAACATCGCCCGACACGCCGCGGTTGTGCACCAGGTACCGGTGGCGATCTTCAGTCTGGAAACGAACAAGGAACAGCTCGTCCAGCGGATGCTCTGCAGCGAGGCTCAGGTGGACTCTTCCCGGCTGCGCAGCGGCCACCTGAGCGACGCCGACTGGCCGCGCCTGGCCACCGCAATGGGAAAGCTGAGCGAGGCGCCGATCTTCATTGACGACTCGTCCACGCTATCGGCGATTGAGATGCGGGCCAAGGCCCGCAAGCTGAAGGCCGAGCACGGGCTTGGGTTGATCATCATTGACTACATTCAGATGATCCAATCGTACAAGCGGTCGGAGAACCGCACCCAGGAGGTCTCGGAGATCGCCCGCTCGATCAAGTCGCTGGCCAAGGAGCTGAACCTCCCGGTGATCGGGATATCGCAGCTCTCCCGGGTGGTGGAATCAACCGGCAGCCGCGTGCCGCAACTCTCGCATTTGAGAGAGAGCGGGGAGCTCGAGCAGGTGGCGGACCTGGTGCTCTTCATATTCCGCGAGGAATACTACGACGAGGCCAAGGCGCGGGCGGAGGGCAAGCAGCACATCGCTGAGATCCGGATTGCCAAGCACCGCAACGGGCCCGTGGGGAGCGTCGAGATGTTCTTCAACAAGGAGCACGGACGGTTCCGTGACCTCGACCGCAAGCACGCTGGCACTGCGGGATCGTAAAGGCCCCCGGCACGTGGTGGGGAATAACCGCGTGACCTCCGGCGTCCTTCCCTAGAGAGCGGCCAAGGGGGGCGTACGCATGTCAGGAGCAAGCAACGTGCAGGCGCAAGAGGGCCTGGAAGGCGTTGTTGCCGGGGATTCGGCCATCTGCCTGGTTGATGGTGAGCGCGGGCGGTTGGTGTACCGCGGCTACGACGCCGCCGACCTGGCAGAGCACGCCACGTTCGAGGAGGTCGCCTACCTCCTCTGGCACGGCGAGCTTCCTTCGCGGAGCGCCCTGGACGCCCTGAAGTCCGAACTGCTGCGGGCCGGTTCCATCCCCTCCCCTGCGATGGGCCTGCTCAGGGAGATCCCGGCGGGAGCGCAGCCGATGGCCGTGCTGCGAACGATGGTTTCGGCGCTGGGGCACTACGATATCGAGGCCGGAGACGGCTCGCCCCAGGCAAACGCGCGTAAGGCGGTCCGCCTGACCGCGCAGGTTCCCGCCGTGATCGCCGCGTTCCACCGCCTGCGCTCCGGCGGCGAGCCGCTGACGCCCCTGGCCCGGTTAAGCCATGCCGGTAACTACCTCTACATGCTGGGAGGGAAGGAGCCCAACCCCCAGGCGGTGCGCGCCCTCGACGTCGCGATGATCCTGCACGCCGACCACGAGTTCAACGCCAGCACTTTTGCCGCGCGCGTGACCGCGGCCACGCTGTCAGACCTCCACTCTACGATCGTTTCCGCGATCGGGACGCTCAAAGGGTCGCTTCACGGCGGAGCCAACGAGGATGTGATGCGCCTGCTCGAGCGGATCGGCAGCCCGGAGCGGGTTGAACCGGTCCTGCTCGAGATGCTGGAGGCGAAGAAGAAGATCCCCGGATTCGGCCACCGGGTCTACCGCACCGAGGATCCGCGCGCGCGGTTTCTCCGCAAGATGTCGGAGCAACTGGGAGAGCAGACCGGCAACTCCCTGTGGTACCGCCTGACGCGCGGGGTAGAAGAGGTTACTACCTCACGGCGCCACATCTATCCCAACGTGGACCTCTATTCCGCGTCGGTCTACCGCGCCCTTGGAATCCCCATGGATCTCTACACCGCGACCTTCGCGGTGAGCCGGGTCGCGGGATGGACCGCGCACGCGCTGGAGCAGTACTCGGACAACCGCCTCATACGGCCGCTTGCCCGCTACACGGGTCCGGACGACCGCGTCTACGTGCCGCTGGGCGCGCGCGGTTGATGCCTACAGGGCTGTCAGGAACTCGCGGACCGCGCGCGTAAACGCCTCCGGGGCCTCCAGGTTGGACATGTGTCCGGCGGATGGAATCCGGACCAGGCGGGCGTTTGGCAGCGCCGCGTTCATCGCCTCGGCCGCTGAAGGCGGGGTCAGCGTGTCCTCTTCGCCCACGACCACGAGGGCCGGTACCGCAACTTTGCCCAGCAGCGGCCGGCTGTCGGGCCGCGATGCCATCGCGGACAGCGCCGCGGTGAGGCTTCGCGCCGGCGGGGTCCCTATGATCTCCCGAACGGCTTCAACTACCCCGGGCTGCTGCGCCCTGGTGGTGGGACCGACCAACTGCCCGGCGAACTCCTCCAGATACCCCGCAGGGCCTTCTTCCCCAATCCGTGCCACGGCCGCGTGGCGGCGCTGGCGGCCTTCCTCGGTGTCCGGCTCCGCGCGTGAGTCCGCGATCACGAGCGCGCTGACGCGGTCCGCGGCCAGGGCCATCACCCGGAAGGCCACATACCCGCCCATGGAAAGGCCACCCAGCGCGAAGCGCGGGCAACCCAGCACATCCAGCAGCGCAAGCACATCCTGGGCGTAGGCCTCCATGCTCATGGGGTTCCTTGGGATCTCCGAATCGCCGAACCCTCGGAAGTCTGGCGCTATCACCGTGAACCGGTCGCGCAGCCCCGTCACCTGAGCGCGCCACATCGCACGGTTCAGCGGGAACCCGTGGAGCAGCACAAGCGGCTCACCCCCGCCTTCCATGTCGTAGCCCATTCTGATCCCGCCGACCTCGGTGTGCACGCGCCACCCTCCTGTTTCTTCCCATCATAGCGCACCCGTGTAGGCGGGATCCCCTTCACGACCTGCCTAGGACCTCCTGACTTGGATCTGGCCCCAGTTGATGCACTTCCGGTTCTTTCCGCCGCCGGCCGCGGCATCCTCATGGCAGCAGGACATTCCGGCCGGAAGTTGGGAGAAGCCATGGAACAATCCGCGCCGCAATCCACCACGCAGCAATCCACCGCTGTGGAGCCGCACCTTCCCCTGGTAGGAGCGATTGCCAGGGCGATGGGACGCAGGTTGCCGCCCACCGTGGAGGTGGACGACCTGATCAACGACGGCGTGCTCGGCCTCATGGAGGCGTTGCGGCGGTACGATCCGCAGCGCCGCGTAGGGTTTACGACCTACGCCGGCCACCGGATCCGCGGCGCGATCCTGGACGGGTTGCGACGCCGCGACCCGCTACCGCGCGCGTACCGGCGCCTCCAGAAGACCGAGTCCAACCACCGGGTTCAGTTCCTGGCGCTGGACGAAGCCCTGATGGTGCCTGACGGCGAGGAGGGCGACCCCGAGGCCCTCGCGGTGGAAGCCGATCTCAGGAGGCAGGTGTGGCTGGGCCTGGCAGCGATCCCTCCGCGCGACCGTCAGGTGCTGGTGCTGCGCATGGTCCGCGGGATGACGCTGCGAGAGGTCGCCACGCACCTGTCGCTCTCGATAACGCGGGTGGCGGAGATCCAGACGCGAGGGCTGGCCCGCATGCGGCGCTTCCTCGCCGGCGAGCCGGGGGCTCGATCGCGCGGCGCGGCGTCCGCCCTGGGAGAGGGGGGCAGGCAGGAGGTGGCCGCGTCCTTACCGAACGATGCCACTGCCTCCGTCCCAATCTATCCGCTCCCTCCGCCGGTCACGGTCGGGGCGGGCTGATCGCGCGGGCGGCGGGTCCCCGCACCGGACCGCACACAGGCGTCGGGACGCCCTCTTCGGGCGCCCCTCACCGCGGCGCGCCACTGGAGGGCAGGAGACCAATGTTCGGCCGGCGCCGGTGTCCCAGCCCTGACCAAGCCCTGCGCATCTTCCCCGCACTTTGGGTCGGCGCTCAGGCGCACATGCTATCCAATGCGCTCAGTCAGGTCGGCGCCTTTGTGCGCCGGCGCCCTGAGGCGGCCGAGGATCTTCTGGCCTACTTCGCGGCGCACTTGCACCAGCAGGTCGCCCCCCGCCAGCCATTGGTTTCGCTGGCGGACGAACTGCGCTGCGTGCTCGCGGTGATCGGAATTGAGCGGGCCCGGCTAGGCGGCCGGCTCCGCCTCGAGGTGGCATGTACCCCTGAATCGTTGGCCGCGCGGGTCCCATCCCTGGTACTGCAGCCGCTGGTAGAGAACGCCGTCCGCCATGGGATCGGAAGGCGCCCCCAGGGAGGCCGCGTTCGTATCTCCGCGCGGGTGACCAGAGAGGTTCTCCATCTGGCTGTGTCGGATGACGGCCCTGGGGTGCGGCGCCCGCTGCCCTCCCGCGGCCGCGCCGGCTGGGGGCTCTTGGGAGTCCGGATGCGGCTGGTCGCGCTCTGCGGCTCCTCGGCCAGACTCCGGCTCCTCGGGCGTGAGGGTGCCGGGACCATAGCCGCGATCAGCATGCCCGCGGTCTTTGTCGCCGAGGACTCCGCGCGGGCTGGCGCACGCCTGCCATGAGCGCCGCAGGCCGTCTGCGCGCGGTCATCGCCGATGACGAGGCCGGCGCGAGGGCGCATCTGCGCGCGCTGCTCCTGGGCGCAGGCGTGCAGACCGTCGGCGAGTGCGAGTCAGGTGGCGCCGCGATCGAGGCGGTCGAGGCGATGGGACCCGACCTCCTCTGCCTGGACGTGCGCATGCCCGGGCCGGACGGCATCGAGGTCGGCAGGCTGCTGCGGGCCGGGGTTGGGCCCGAGGTTGTCTTTGTGACCGGGTATGCCGATTACGCCGCGGCGGCCTTCGAGCTGGGCGCCGCCGACTATCTACTCAAGCCGCTTTCCGCGGCGCGTGTGGGCGAGGCGGTGCGCCGGGTCCGCGCGCGGCTCGCGCAGCACCATCGGGCTGCCCCTGTCCCACCCGTGCCGCGTATCTTCGTGCCCGCAGATGAGCACCACGTGGCCGTCTCACCCGAGGGCATCCAGTACGTGGAGGCGCGGGATGGCGCCAGCTTGATCCACACCGATGCCGGCGTGCGAGTGGTGAGGATATCCCTGTCCCGGCTTCAGCGGTTGCTGGCGCCGTGCGGGTTCATCCTGACGCACCGGGCGTACCTTGTGAACCTGTACCGAGTGCGCGCGCTGGTGCCGTGGTCGCGCCACGTGCACAGCGCCTTGCTCGACGGCGGGAAGGAGACCCACGTCCCTGTCGCCAAGTCACGACTTGCCGCGTTTCGATCCAGCGTGATCTGGATGGCGCAGGCAGGAGGAGGCCGGGATGGATCTGGGGCTTCGAGGGAAGGTGGCGGTCGTATCCGGCGCAAGCCGGGGGTTGGGCCGGGCGATCGCCGAGGGCCTGGTCGCTGAGGGCGCGTCGGTTGCGATCTGCGCGCGCTCCCCAGACGCGATAGCGGCCGCGGCCGGGCCATCAACTCCAACAGCGCTGTGACCGCGTGCGGCGGGTGCGCG
>CAYLKW010000070.1:0-11071 GCA_964384245.1 uncultured bacterium | reverse complement strand
GGATTACCCCAGGCCATGGCCCGGCGAATCGCACCGTCCGAGGTGGGAACCCGGAGCAGCCGCTCGCGACCATGCTCATCCCGCAGATATGCGCTCGATCCGACAGCCGCAATTGCAGGATGAGCATCGAGGAACGCCACCTGCCGGCTGCAACGGTCGGGAAGCCAGAGATCGTCCGCATCGAGGATGGCAATCAAACCGTGCGACGCTGACGCGATGCCCTTGTTCAACGCCGAACATCGGCCGGCGTGGGTTTCCCGGAGGACCCGGACGCGCGAGTCACCGACCCCCTCGGCAACCTCCGCCGTTCGGTCCACCGACCCATCGTCCACGACAAGAACCTCGCACTCGGCGTGTGTTTGCGCGAGGACGCTGGCGATCGCCTCACCGATCAGGTCCTCCTCGTTGTAGGCGGTGATGACCGCGGTCACGCCAATCATGCCGGCCCCCTCACGTGGGCACCGGGGGGGACGCCGGGCTCTCGCGCTTCCCGTACCAGCAGGCCATTGCCAACACAACCCACAGGTGCCGCCAGTGCAGCGTGTCTATCACCAGTCCGTTCAACAGGAGTCCAACGAGGACTGCCAGAACCGCACCCCCTCCCGGTGTGACTCCGACGATGTGCAGGGCCGCAAAGGCCACAAAGGGCACAAACGCGAGCAGTCCGTTCTCAGCCAGAATCCGGAGATAGAGACTGTGGGTGGCGTAGTTGTACGCGACCTCGAACTGTCCAGGGCCCATGCCCAGTACCCACGACGACAAACTGCGACCGATGAGGGCCCATCGTTGCACCTCGAACCTCACGCTATCGTAGTACTGCAGCCCGAGCCGCGTCTGGATAGTGGGACCGAGGTCGTGGGCGAGGACAAACCCCACAACTACCGCCAGTCCGAAGGCAAGAGCAAAAGCGGCGCGCCGCACCTGCGCGTACTCGCGCCTGCGAAGGGCAAGGCCCGCCATCATCGCCAGCGTGGCGGCCCCAGCCACTACGGCTCCCCGCGACAGGCTCATGACAAGGCCAAGCAGCAGGGCGGCCGTGGAGAGCCTCCATATGGCCTGACCTCCAGCCATGACCCGATCTATCGTCCATGCCAGGGGCAGGACTAGGAATCCTCCAAAGACATTGGGGTCCTTGAAGGCACCCTGCCAGCGAGGGCCTCCTTGGTAGAGCAGGTGTTCCAGCCACGGGACACCGTAGAACGCCACGAGCGTGAGCGCGGCCGTGGCCAGCGCGGCGACGACAATGCCGGCGATGACGGCCTGACGCGCGTCCGGTCGCCGCAACCCAGCAACGGCAAGGTAGAGCAGGGCCAGGTATCCGGTTATCGCGACGTACCGGATCGCGGTGGCGAGATCGCCGGCCCGCGCCACCGACACCACCGAGAACGCCAGGAACGCTGCCAGGAACCAGAACCGCATGTCGGTCCGAACCTGAATGTGCCGCCCCGCCAGGCCGGCGGCCAGCGCCACCGGCACCAGCATGTCGAAGGGCGCCGGTTCTATGTGAACGACGGCAATCGTGGCGAAGGTGGCCAGGAGGAAACCGCGGTAGTCGGCCAGGGCCCACGCGAGGTAGAGCGGGAGCCCCGAGAGGGTGAGGATCACCACCCCCTGGGCGGGCAGCAACCTCGTGATGGAGGTCACGACCACCGCCGAGAGGTGCAGGATGCCTGCGGCCACGAGCAAGCGCCGGTATCGGCCGCACCATGCGGAGAGGGAGGTCATCTGCGATAGGCTTCGCGACGGTGCCGGACGTATTGGATCTCAACGCTACCGGGACCGACGATTCTGAAAGTGATCCGATGCTCGCCGGTCCTGGGTTTCCAATACCCCTCCCACCCACCGTGCAGCCGGTCTCCTGATCTCGGATCCTCCGCCAGTTGATCCATCACGATTGCGATCGTTCGGCGAATCCCGGGGGCCAGCTTGCGAATGTCCCGCAGGGCCCGCAACGCTCCTGGATCGGCCATCTCCTCGGCGGTAGCCATCAGGCTGTTGTGAAGTATATACATAGGTCAATACTCAATGGCTACCACACCACCGGTCCCACCTCGGGATAGCGCGCCAGCGCGAACCCAATCGCCTGCTTGATCCGCTCCAGGCCGGCAGGGGTCGCCGCCTCCGCCCGCACCACCAACACCGGCTGGGTGTTGCTGGCCCGTACGAGCCCCCACCCATCATCGAACAGCACCCGCGCGCCGTCCACGTCAATCACCCGGTGCTCGCGCTTGAACGCTTCGGCGACCGAAGCCACCACATCGAACTTGCGGGCATCGGAGCACGCCACACGCACCTCCGGCGTCACCGGATACCGGGGCACGTCGGAGGTCAGCGCCGACAGTGGCGCATCGGTGTGGGAGAGGACTCGCAGCAGCCGTCCGGCGGCGTACAGGGCATCGTCGAAGCCGTAGTACTCATCCGCAAAGAACATGTGTCCTGACATCTCGCCGGTGAAGACCGCGCCGATCTCGCGCATCTTGGCCTTGATCAGCGAGTGGCCCGTGCGGTAGAAGAACGGCCTGCCGCCCAGGCGCGTCACCTCATCCACCAGGACCTGCGAGCACTTCACCTCGACGATGACGTCGGCGCCGGGGTGGCGCGGCAGGATCTCGCGCCAGTAGAGGACCATAAGGAGATCGCCCCAGAGGATCTCGCCCTGATCGTCCACGACCCCAATCCGGTCGCCGTCGCCGTCTATCCCGATCCCCAGATCGCACCGCTCGCGGCGCACCAGGGCGATCAGGTCGGTCAGGTTGTGCGGGTCCACGGGATCCGGGTGATGATGCGGGAAGCTTGGGTCGGAGTCGCAGTAGATTGGCACGACCTCGACGCCCCACGCGGCCAGGATCTGGGGAGCAATCAGGCTGGCCGTTCCATTCCCGCAGTCGAGCGCCACCCGCAGGCGCCGGGGGCCCAGCCGGATCTTCTCCCGCAGCAGCTCCATGTAGGCCGGGACGATCTCGCGGGGTTCGACACGCCCCCGACCGTCGGCGAAAGGCCCGGCCTCCGCCCGCAGCCGGACCGCCTGGATCTGCTCCCCGTGCAGCGTCCCGAACCCGCCCGCCAGCTTGAAGCCGTTGAACTCGGACGGGTTGTGGCTGGCGGTCACCATCACCCCGCCCTCGATTCCCCAGTGGACGCGCGCGAAGTAGAAGGTGGGCGTGATGACCGTCCCGATCTCGGCGACATCGCACCCTGACGCGGTGAGGCCCTGAGCCACACCCGCTGCCAGCGCGGGCGAGTGCGCGCGGTTGTCCGCCCCAAGCACAACCGGGCTTCCGGACAGGTTGCGGTCAGCCGCGTACGCCCGGGCGATCCTGGCGGCGATCTCTGGGGTCAGGTCGGTGCCAACCAGGCCGCGGATGTCGTACTCGCGGAAGATCTCTGGGTTGATGGCGGCGTTCATGGACTAGAACTCCCCAGGGCGCGGAGGCGCGTCCTCCGGCAGCTCAGGGCCTGGCCGGGTCGTACGCGGAACCAGGCCCCGGCGCTCGGTGATGCCCACGAACCCGAACTCGATCGAGAACTCGTTGCGGATCTGGCGGTAGCGCGCCACCACGTCTATGCAGTCCCGGATGAAGCGCACCGTGTAGTCAATATCTTCAAAGGACGACAGACGAACGTTGTAGGACGCGGAAGCCCCGACCTCCAGCGATGGGGACGCGATGACCATGAAGGAACCGGTCAGCTTCGTCTCGGGCACCACGGTGTTGTACGCAACCCCAGCCGAGAGCCGGAAGCGGTCCGGCACGGTGCGGGTGACACCCAGGCTGATCGTGCTGGCCGGATCCACGACGTCAATGCTTAGCGGCGTGCTCCCCTGCACCGCAACGTAGAGGTATCGAAGCGAAGTCGTGGTGTGGCGATCAAGCCGGTAGGTCAGCGCCGCGCCCAAGGTCGCCACCGTCCGCGTCGCGCCTGTCCCGTACGCCGAGATGCGCGCCGCGCCGCGGGCGGCGAAGGTCAGGCCGGGAGCGACGCGGAGGCGCTCCGTCTCCACGGCAAGCTCACCGTCAAACCGAGAGGTAGCCACACCCGAGGCCAGTTCGCTGTACCATCCGGCCGTACCGGACAGAGACCATGAAAAAGGCCCCGAGCCAATCCGGACCGGACTCTTTGTCGCGCTGATCTCAGCCACGTCGTAGCGCAACCCGTTGAAGGCCGGGCGGTCGTCAACCAGATGCGCCCGGCCGAGCCGCAGGGTCGCGGTGTAGGCCCGCTCCTCCCACGCCTGGGTGAGCAGTGGCGCAATCCCGGTGATCGCGCCGTACTTGACATAGAGGCGGCCGCGACCTGAACCCATCCCCACTGGAATCCTGTAGTCTACCCAGAGGCCGTCGAGGCTGTTGTATCCCAGGCCCGGGAGGATCGTCCCCTCAGCCCCGGGCCGCAGCGACAGGATGTATCGCGGGAACGTCAGCAGCCGGCGGTTGCCCAAGTACAGCGTGGCATGGTGGGCCACGATCTCCCGGTCGGGAATCAACTCGATGCGTCGCGCCGTGATGTGGTAGAGGGGCCGCTTGGGATCGCAGTTGGTCACGAACCCCTCGAAGCACACCAGGCGGTCCTGCGTGAAATCCAGGCGGTCGCCGCGCACGTAGACCCGGCGCTCCCGGTCCACTATCCCCTCTATGGGCTCGAACCGTCCCTCTTCGGTGCGGGCATTGAAAGTGAGCGTGCGGCCGCGCAGTTCCTGTCCCCGGGCATCAACCATGCGCACGTTCCCGGTGGCCACGACGATCTGCGTCCGTAGATCGTACCTGGCGCCATCAGCGAACAGGCGGTACCGCCGTAGGGTTACGCGGACGTTGCCCTGTGCTGTCACGACCTGGGCTGCCGAGTCGTAGACGATGCTGTCCGCCTCCACGGTCACCGGGGCCGGTTGGGCACCGGCGGTCCCCGTGAATACCAGGACAACGACAAGCAGAACAACCGCACGATACCGCACGTCGCACCTCACGGCACACGCATTCGACTGCTATTCTGCCGCCCCGGATAGCTTCCCTCCAGGCCTCCCGCTCCCTGCTTCTATGCGCCGCTCCGGCATCCACCTGGGGCAAGTCGCCCTGTGCGCAATCCGTGAAATTGCGGGAGCGCGCTGGCGGACACTATAATGAAGTGTCGTGCGCGCGATGACCAACCACTCACCTACCACAACGCTGATAATCGTCGGCAACAGCCCTGGCGAGGTGGCAGGATGGGCCGTGCCCATAGCTGCCGAGGCGCGCAGGTTGGCCTCGGTAGGGGGGCGGTCCATCGAGACGGTGCTCTGCCTGCCGCCCTGTCAGTTTGCCAGCGGGCAGGAGCCGGCAGTCGCTGAGGCGGCAGGGGTATTCGACAGGATCGTGAATCCCAGGACAACGATGTGGCTTGCGCTCGGGCTCCCCGGATGGACCCCCGCGGCAACACCGGTGGTCCTCCATGTCGGGGGCGAATTCTGGTTCTCCCGGCGCCTGGCCCGCCGGTGGAGGGGCCGTGCCTTTGCCTTCGTCGAGCGAGCGCACATCGCGCGTGCGCATCGAGGGTTCGAACGGATCTTCGTCCCCACACCCGTACTGAAGGAGAGACTGGGCAGCCTCGGCGTCCCCGACCACAAGATCGAGGTCACCGGCGATCCGATCCAGGACGCGGTGTTCGCGGATCGTGCGCCGGCCGGATGCCGCGACGGTAACGACGCGCACCCCAGGGTGGCACTTCTGGCCGGCAGCCGTGACAGCGTCTTCTCCGCGGTGTTCCCGTTCTGGGTGAAGACGGCGGCGGCCCTGCGCGCGCGGGTGCCGGAGGCCAGGTTGCTGGCGGTGGTTTCACCATTCGTGTCGCCCTCGGTAAGGCGGACGCTCTTGGCCCGGCATCACGCAATCCTTGATGCAGCCGGCGTCGAGGTCAGGCACGGCGACCGGCCTTCCATCCGCAGCGCCGATCTGGCGCTGACCATTCCGGGCACCAACACGCTGGAGCTGGCGCTAATGCGGGTTCCCACCCTGGTCGTCCTGCCGTTCAGTTTGGCCCCGCAGATTCCCGTGGAGGGTGCGATTGAGTGGCTCACACGCGTACCCCGCCTTGGGCTGGCGCTCAAGCTGGCCCTGGCGCGCAGGTACATCAGCCGCAGACCGTACCTGGCGCTGCCCAACATGCGCGCCAAGCGGCTCGTCATGCCAGAACTCGTGGGTGACGTCACGCCGGAGCAGGTGGCCGATGAGGGTGCCAGGTTCATACGGGATCGTGCGGCGCGGTTGAAGCTCGCAGAAGCGCTGGAGGCGATCCCGGTTGAGCCAGGAGCCTCGCGCCGAATCCTGGCCGCGATTCTGCCTGACGGAGCCGGCGCATGAGCGACCTCCGCCTCATGGCTGCCCGGATAGCCCCCTATCGCCTACACCTCTTGGGCGCCCTGGTGGCGATCCTCGTAGCCACCGGAGCCAATCTCGCGGTCCCCAGGTACACCGGCGTCCTCATAGATCAGATCCTCACTACGCGGGAGTTCGCAACCCTGAATCGAGGGGCAGCGGTTATCCTGTTACTGTTCGCGCTCAACAGTCTGGCGCTGTTCGCCCAGATCTACCTCATGTACTACCTCGCCCACCGCATCGTCGCCGATCTGCGCCAGGACCTGTTTGCGCGCATCCAGCGCTGGTCACTCGACCGGTTTGCGGTCTGGCAAAGTGGCGATGCGATCTCCCGAAGTCTCCAGGATACGCAGGTCGTTCAGACCGAGATGCTGATGGGGGCCTTGGATACGGTCTCCACCGCGTTGATGTTTACCGGCATCGTGGCCATGCTGCTGTGGATTGACTGGCAACTCGCCCTCGCGATCGCCGTGGTCATCCCGTTCGTCGGCGTGATCGCCCGGAGCTTCGGCAGGGAGATACAGGGCACGGCGACGCGGGCGCAAGAACACGTGGCGGGCCTGGCGGGGCTCATACGCGAGGCGTTCTCCGGCGCGCGCGTGATCCGCGCGTTCTCACGAGAGGACAGGGAGATCCGGCGATTCCGCGATGAGAACGAGCAGACCTTTGGCGCGAACCTCCGTATCGGACGAATGGTTGCGCTCCAGGTGCCCGTGGTCAGTTTCATGACGGCATTCGGCATTGTACTCGTCTTGTGGTTGGGCGGGCAGTGGGTTACATCAGGCCGGATCACGGTCGGGACGCTCGTCGCGTTCCTGGGGTACGTGGGGCTAGCGGTCCAGCCGGCGGTTGGGCTCACCCGCCACTACGCCGGACTGCGGCAGGCGCTGGGCGCCTTCAGGCGGATCCGCGCCCTGCTTGACGAGCCGCCAGGCCTCCAGGAGAGCCCCGGCGCGGTAGCCCTGCCGCCGCTCGCAGGTCGCGTCCGCTTCGAGAACGTCTCGTTTGCCTACGCTCCGGGCGAGTGGGCCCTCCGCAATCTCTCGCTGGAGATCGCGCCCGGCGAACGCGTTGCGCTGGTCGGGTTGAGTGGCGCGGGCAAGACGACGCTGGTCAATCTGATCGCCCGGTTCTACGATCCCACGGAGGGACGCATTGAGATTGACGGGTGGGACCTGCGCCGCGTGACGGTCCGGTCGCTGCGGCGGCAGATCGGACTGGTACCCCAGGAGACCGTCCTGTTCCGCGGCGCCGTCCACGACAACATAGCGTACGCCCGGCCCGACGCGCCGTTCGATGAGGTCGTGGCCGCGGCGAAGGCCGCCAACGCGCACGAGTTCATCGAGTCGCTGGGCGAGGGGTATCGGACCCTGCTGGGCGAGGACGGGCTGCAACTGTCGGGTGGGCAGCGCCAGCGGATCGCGATAGCCCGCGCGCTGCTGAACAACCCGCGCCTGCTCATCTTCGACGAGGCCACCTCCGCGCTGGACAGCGAGTCCGAGACCCTGATCCAGGACGCGCTCAACCAGGCGACCCGAGGGCGCACCACGTTCATCATTGCGCACCGGCTGTCTACCGTCCGAGGAGCAGACCGGATAGTCGTGCTGGACCAGGGCGCGGTGGTAGAAGACGGCCGGCACGAGGACCTGATGGCGCTGGATGGAACCTATGCCAGGCTTCTCCGGCTGCAGTGGGTGGACGCGGCGCCGGTCGAGGTGCCTGCCACGTAGGATGTCGCATACTGCACCCATCCCCGGTCTCAGCGTCGTTGTGCCCGCCTACAACGACGCGCTAATGCTCCGACACGCCCTTGCCTGCCTGGCCGCCCAGACCCTGGCGGTAGATGCCTATGAGGTCGTCGTTGTCAACGATGGTTCGACCGACGAGACACCCGCGGTCATCTCCGAGGCCGGAACAGGGCTCGCCAGGGTGCGCGGCGTGCACCTGGAGCGGAACCGCGGGAGGTCCGTGGCCCGCAACGAAGGGATCCGCGCGGCCCGCGCGCCCATCGTGGTGTTCATCGACAGCGACGTCCTGGTGCGACCCGACTTCCTCCAGCGACACCTGGACCTGCACCACGCAGCGGCCCGGCCGGTGGTCGGTCGCGGGCCGGTCGCGACGATCCCGACACCGGTGCTGCCGGCGCGGAACCCGGCGGGCCTGATGTCGGCAGCATTCCTGACAACGGCCAACGCCTCTGTGCCGCGCCAGGCGCTGCTGGACGCGGGCCTGTTCGACGAGGGGTTCGTCTGGTACGGGTGGGAGGACTTCGATCTCGGCCTGCGACTCCGGGCCCGCGGGTTGACGCGCCGGTTCTCGAGGGGAGCAGTCGCATTCCACGTGCAGCCGCCCTCGACTTTCGATCCCATCGGCCCGGATCTCGCCAGGGAAGAGGAGCGGGCCAGGTCCGCTCTCTACCTTCTGCAGAAGCATCCCGGGTTGTCGACTCGCATCCTGATCTCGGACACCGCATTCCACCGGGCGCTGAATTTCCTCCTAAGCGGAGCCGGGTTTCTGACTGCTGATCGGGCGCCTGTAATCGCCCGCTGGCTGGCATCACGAGGCTTCTACACCCCGGCGCTGCTGGCCGCTCGTGGCTTCCTCAACTGGCACTACATCCGCTCGCTCGACAGGCTTCGGGCCCGTGAACCGCTAGAATGGTTGCGATGACGGCCTCCGCTGCCAACCCGCTCCTCAGCGTCGTAGTGCCCTCCTACAACGACGCGCCGATGCTCCGGCTGTGCCTGGCGCGCCTGGCCGCGCAGACGCTCGCGCCGGCTGCCTACGAGGTAGTCGTGGTGGACGACGGCTCCACGGACGACACGCCCGGGGTGGTCAGCGCGGCCGCCTACGGCAGGGCCATGATTCGCGGCATCAGGCTCGACCGTAACCGGGGCAGGAGCGCGGCCCGCAACGCGGGGATCCGGGCCGCCGGGGCGGCGCTGGTGGTCTTCGTGGACAGCGACGTGCTGGTGCTGCCCGATTTCCTGCAGCGCCACATGGAGATCCACCACTCGGCCAGCTCTCCGGTGGTGGGACGCGGGCCAGTTATCGTTATCCCCTCGCCGGAGATCCCGGCGCGTCCTCCCCGCATCAGGATCTCGCCGGCGTACCTCGACACCGGCAACGCATCGGTCCCTCGGGCGGCTCTCGTGGAAGCAGGAATGTTCGATGAAGGGTTCAGGGTCTACGGGTGGGAGGATTTCGACCTGGGCCTGCGACTGAAGGCCTGCGGGATCCCAAGGGTGTTCTCGCCGTCGGCACTGGCGTACCACGTTCAGCGACCGCCAACGCTGGAGTCGCTCGACCAGCACATGGCCAAAGAAGAGGATCGGGCGCGGACGGCACTCTACCTGTTGCGGAAGCACCCGGGCCCCGAGACCCGGATGCTAATCCAGGACACCCGGCCGCAGCGGGCGCTGCACTTCCTGCTGGGCGGGGCCGGACTGATCTCGCCGGCGACCGCCCTGCGGCTGGCGCGGTGGCTGGGCAGCCGAAACAAGCAGACGCTGGCGTTCCTGGTGACGCGCGGGATTCTGAACCGCCACTATCTCGCCATGCTGGACCGGTTCCGCGCGCCCGCGGAGGGACGGTAGCGTGGAGGCCTGGCGCTGGAGGGAGTTCCTTCTGCTGCTGACGGCTTTCGTCTTTTCCGTGGGCTTCGCATCTGGGGGGTTCCTCCTCTTGCTGGTGCTCGCCTCCGGCGAGATCATCGCGGGCGAGCCGGTGTGGCGCCGCACCCCAGTAGATATCGGCCTGCTCGGCCTGGTGGCCGCCACGGTCCTGTCAGGGCTGTGGTCAGGGTGGCGCGCGACCGCCCTGTGGTCAGCGGCCGCGTTTGGGCTGAGCGCGGCGGTCACCCTGCGCGCCGTGGTGCTAGCGGTCCATCAGCGTCCGGGGTTTGCCCGGCGGTTCATCGAGGTCTGGGCCGCGGGAGGGGTGGCGGCAGGTGCGCTCGGGATCGCATGGCTGGGATCCTCACCCGGCGCGCGGGCGCAGGTGTTCGATATGAACCCCAACGAGCTGGGCACAACCCTGGCGATCGCCGCGGTCTTGCTCCTTGGCCTCTCGCTCGATGGATCGCGCCTCCGACGCCTGCTCTGCCTGGCGGGCCTGTCGGTGGTGACCGCGGGCCTGGTGCTGACCTGGTCGCGCGGCGCATGGGTGGCAGCCGTGGGGGGCGTGGTGGTGGTGATCGCTCTCACCGAGCGCCGCCTCCTGTGGCATGCCCTGCTTGCGGCCGCCCTAGTGCTGGGAGTGGCCGCGCCAGCCCTCGGGCCGCGCTGGGCGCACCATGTAGGCCGCATCCGCGAGGTCGCCGTCGCCGAAGGCCCGTTCAGCCGCATCGCCATCTGGCGCCTCGCTCGGGAGATCATCTCCGACCATCCTGTCCTGGGCACCGGGCTCTCAACCTTCCAATTCGTGTACGAAAGGTACAGACAGGGGACCACTGCCGCGCCGAACGCACCGGTGGCGCACAACCTCTTCCTGCAGTTCGCCGCTGAGACCGGCCTGGTGGGATTGGTGGCGCTTCTGTTCTTCCTGACCGCAGGGGTTCTCAGCGTCGTCAGGTGGCATGTCAGGAGCCCCCCGGGCGAGCAGCGCTCCCTGAGCGCGACCGTGCTTGCCTCGCTGGCAGCCCTGCTCGCCCACCAGATGGTGGACGGCACAGTGCTGCGCGTCCACATATCGGTGGGACTCTTCGCCCTCTTGGCGTTGGGAGCGGC
>CAYLKW010000069.1:0-11234 GCA_964384245.1 uncultured bacterium | reverse complement strand
TGGACAGCCACCCCGGCAGAGGGGATGATTGAACGGATGAACAAACACGACAGCCGTGCGTATTGACAAGTACCTCCAAACCAGCCGCCTGGTCAAACGCCGCGCCATGGCCAACCGCCTCTGCGACGCCGGCCGGGTGACCCTTAACGGTCGGATGGCCAAGCCCGCGGCCGAGGTCGAGGTGGGCGACATGGTAGGCGTGAACTTCGGCCCCCGGCAGCTCGTCGTGAAGGTCCTGCGCCTGCCGGAAGGGCGGCCGTCGCCCGAGCCGTCGTACGAGATCGTCGAGGACAGGCGGACCCCAGAGGCCTGGTAGGCAGTCGCCTGCACCAGGCGGCGCAGGGCTAGCGCCAGGGTGGCGGCTCCTGTGCGGGAGCCGGCCGCCGCGATCAGGACGCTGGCATCGAGAAAGAGCCGCTGTGCCCGGATCGGCGTCCCGTCATAGCGGCCGGGTTGGGTTGAGGTGCTGCTCAGCTTCGTAGGCGTTGTGGGCGCGGCACCGGAGCTGGATGTTGTCCACCGTCGCCGCCCCGCCCGCCGCGTACGGCGCCACGTGGTGAAACTCCAGGAAGTCCTGCTCTGCGCAGCGACCGTGCTCACCCACGAAGCCGCAGCGCCCGCCTTCGCGCGCCCAGACTGCCCGCCTGACCTCGGCAGGGACGTGGCGCGAGCCAGCCGCCGCGCCTGGGCTCGGACGCGGTCGGTCGGTCGCCCCGAACTTCTGCTTGGCCAGGTCGCGCAACAGCACCGTCAGGGCTCGGTCGAGGATCTTCGCCAGATCGCCGTCCGGGATCTGGTGGCGCAGGAGCGCCTGCACTCCCCGCAGCTTCTGGATGGTGTCGGCGTCAACCGTGAGCTGGATCCGGTAGCGCTGGGGCGCAAGGGGCGCCACGATGGGCAGGTGAGCCGGGGGCGGCGCGGCCACCGTGGGGGGCGCGGCTGCCTGTGAAGGGAGGTCCGGAGGGGGTGGCATGGGTGGTGAATGCGGAGGATCCGGCGAGGGCGGAGCCGGCGTGGGCGTCGCCGGCTGACTCGGGGTCGGGAGCTTCCGAACCTGATCCGGAACCGGGGGCTGGGGGCGCAGCGCGGCGACGAGGGCCTCGACGTCGCGCCGGCTCTTGTGCCGGGCCCGGTCAAGAAGTTCTGCGTGGTTCTGAGGCGTGAGGTGCGCGGCCAGGAGGCCAATCGTCGTCAGCGTTACCGTTCCCTCGGCCAGGCGCTCGAGGACGACCGGCAGCCGCCGGGCCAGGCGGGCCGCCTCGATGCGCCGGTACGCGGCGTGCTCCGAGAGATGGAGTACACGCGTGCAGTACACAAAGAGCGAAGAATAGCCCGCGGCCAGGTACAGGCGCCGCCGGTCGAGCTCCGCCAGGTGCGCGATGAGGGCGACCGTCGCCTCCCGCTCGTGCCGGGCGAGGCGCTTCACCTGCGCGGTCAGCTCAGCGTCCGAGAGCCGGGCCGCCGCGGATAGCAGGCTAGGAGTTGAGTCCATGGCCGGGTTCTCGGCATAGTCATCGTCCGGGTCGGGTAGGGTTTGCGGGTCCGGCCGAACTCGGTTCGGACCGAGTTAGAGGATGCCTGGAGGAAACCCCGGCTGGGCAGAAGACGAAGAGCGAGCTGCTGCGCGACATGTGGGAGGCGTACCAGATCGTCCGCCAGAGATAGGCCTTCGAGGTAGACTCGCTGCGTGGTTGAAGATGAGCCTGACAACCGTGCGCTTGAATGTGCGGTCGCAGCCTGTCCCGCGGGTTGACGCGTGCCAGGACCAAGGGCACACTAACAGGGTGAGCATCGTCGAGGCGAAGCGCGACCTCTCGCGAGTGGGACCACGAGCCAGATGCATCTTCGCCCTGGCCGACGAAGGCCAGCACCGGAAAGGTAGGAGCGACATCCATGCCCAAGATCACCAGCATCACCGCACGCGAGATCCTCGACTCCAGAGGTAATCCCACAATTGAAGTTGACGTGACGCTCAGCGACGGCTCGTTCGGCCGCGCCGCGGTGCCCTCGGGCGCCTCGGTGGGCGAGCGCGAAGCGATCGAGCTGCGCGACGGCGAGGCGCGCTACCTGGGTAAGGGCGTGCGCAACGCGGTGGAGCACGTGCGCAATCGGATCGCCCCGCTGCTGGCCGGCCGCGACGCGGGCGACCAGGCCGCGATAGACCGCGCGATGATCGAGCTGGACGGCACCGAGACCAAGAGCCATCTGGGCGCCAACGCCATCCTGGCGGTCTCGCTGGCGGTGGCGCGCGCGGCGGCAGCCTCGCGCAATCTACCGCTGTGGCAGGCGCTGGGCGGGCAGGATGCCTGCGTGCTGCCGGTGCCCCTGATGAACATCGTCAACGGCGGCGCGCACGCCGACAACCGGCTGGACGTGCAGGAGTTCATGGTGGTCCCAGGCGGCCTGCCCTCGTTTAGTGAGGCGCTGCGGGCAGGGGTCGAGGTCTTCCACCACCTGAAACGGGCCTTGCACAAGAGAGGGCTCAGCACGGCCGTGGGCGACGAGGGCGGCTTTGCGCCGGATATCGAGTCCACCGAGGCGGCGCTGGAAGCCGTGGTAGCCGCGATCGAGGCAGCGGGCTACAGACCCGGTCGTGACGTCGCGATCGCGCTCGATGTCGCCGGCAGCAGCATGTTCCAGGACGGCGTATACAACTTCGCGGGGGAGGGCATCCGGCGCACAGGGCCGGAGGTGATCGAGTTCCTGGCCGGGCTGGCCGGACGCTTCCCGCTCGTCTCGATCGAGGACGGCTTGGACGAGAACGCCTGGGCCGACTGGGCCTCGCTGACCCGGCGGCTGGGCGGCCGTATCCAGATCGTCGGCGACGATCTGTTCGTGACCAATCCCGTTCTGTTGCGCCGCGGCATCGCCGAGGGTGTGGGCAACGCGATCCTGATCAAGGTGAACCAGATCGGATCGCTTACCGAGACGCTCGAGACCATCGCGGTGGCGCGGGCGGCCGGTTATGCGACGATCATCTCTCACCGCTCGGGCGAGACCGAGGACGTCACGATCGCGGACCTGGCCGTGGCCACCGGCGCCGGGCAGATCAAGACCGGCGCGCCCTCGCGCAGCGAGCGCGTGGCCAAGTACAATCAGCTCCTGCGGATCGAGGAGGCCCTGGGCACGCGGGCGCGCTACGCGGGCTGGGAGGTGTTCCCGCCAGGTGTGCGTGGCTGAGTGCGGGTTCCATTTGCCGTTCCGGCAAGCCTGTCGGATAATGAGAGTGTGCTGCCGAACCGGTTGGATGTCGGCGGCAGGACGCGCAGTCTGTGGGGCACGGCTCATGACGCGGGCGGGGCGACCGTGAACCGGTATCGTGACTGGCTTGAGCAGGCCAGGATCAATCTAGCCCACGCGGAACGGAGCGTGGATATGGGCGACCACGCCTGGGCGTGTTTCGCCGCCCAGCAGGCCGCCGAGGCTGCGCTCAAAGCCCTGCACCTTCACCGGGGCCAGGTCGCGTGGGGACATTCGATCATTGACCTCCTGGACACCCTGCCCGTGGAGGCAAAGCCGGCAGATGCCCTGTTCGAGAAGGGCCGGACGCTGGATAAGTACTACATTCCCACACGGTATCCCGACGTCCACCCGGCAGGGCCCGCTGCCCGTCACTACACCGCGCAGGAGGCATGGGGCGCTGTGAGGGCTGCCCGCGAGGTGCTCGAGCACTGTGAGCGTCAGAGTCTGGAAGCGTGACACCCGCACCGTTCTGTCCAGGCTGCAGACCTGGGCGGAGCGTCTGGGCAAGGATCCCGCGATCCTGGCCGTGGTGCTCTTCGGCTCGATGGCCCGGGGCGAGGCCACCGCGGCAAGCGATGCCGACGTGCTGATCCTCCTACGGGGCTCGGCGGAGGAATTCGGCGAACGCATGGTGCGCTACAAGCCGATTGGGCTCGGGGTCAGCGTGGAGGCATTCCCCTACACGCTGGACGAGGCGCGAGAAGCGCTCAGGGACGGTTGTGGAGTGGTCGGCGTCGCGTTGAGAGAAGGGCGGGTGCTATTCCCGCAAGGACGCGGACTGGAAGCCGTGGTCGAACTGATGGGCGCTCCTACCTAAGTCCCTCTCGCGGCTCCGGACGCGCCCCGGCCGAACGGCTCGGCAGGCAGGAATCTGCGGCCCGCCAGCGAATCGCCGCGGTTGGGGCAACCTGCCGGAGTCGTCCCTTCGTCGCAGCAACCGTCATGGCACACGCCGAAGCGCGCCGTCCGCTCCTGCCCCCGGGCTCTCCCCGCCGCGTTATCCCGCGCTGGGCAGGACCGCTCCTGGGCACCGGCGTGCTGCTGGCGGTGGCGGTCGCGTTCGGAGGGGCCTATTGGGACGGGTTCAAGGTGCGGCGCGAGTTGGGGGTCATGGCTGGGGAGCGGGACACTCTAAGGAAGCAGATCGCGCAGCTCCGCGAGGAGATTCGGCTGCTGAACACGCCGGAGTACATAGAGCGGATAGCCAGGGAGCAGTTGGGGCTCATCCGGCCAGGGGAGATCGCCGTCATCCTGGTCCGCCCTACCCCGCGTCCCACGCCCGCGCCGCGTTGACACTCCTGGTTGAGCACGGGTATAATCCGTCGCGCGCCAGAATCAGAGAAAGAAAGGAGCGTGTCTGTTAGAACATGGCGTTGGAAACAGGAAGCATCGTTGAGGGCACGGTGGTCAAGATCACCAACTACGGCGCCTTCATTGAACTCCCCGAAGGAAAGAGCGGTCTGGTGCACATCTCCGAGATCGCCGACACCTATGTCAAGGACGTCAAAGACTACCTGAAAGAGCGGGACAAGGTCCGGGTCAAGATCCTCGGCCTCAATGACAAGGGCAAGCTCGACCTTTCGGTCAAGCAGGCGCTCTCGCCCGAGGAGCGTCAGGTGCGGGGCCGGGCGCGCACCTCGTTCGAGGATAAGCTGAAGGCATTCGTGAAGGAAAGCGAGGAACGGCTACTCGACCTGAAGCGCAACACCGAAGCCAAGCGCGGCGGACGCCGAAGGAAGTAGCGCGGCGGCACCGCTTCGATCACCGCCGCGGCACTCCGGCGGCGGCTTCTACTCGATCCCCAGAAGCCTGACTACTTCCTCAAACGCCCTCCAGACGATGTCGTCGCGCTCGAGCTGGCGCGATTGGTCCGAGATCTCCTCCCGCGCGCCCAGTTCGGCCAACTGCGCGTCCATCTGCTGCAGCCGGCTCAGGATGTTCTCGATCTCCGGCAGGACCGAGGCTTCCGGCAGCGCGGACCGGATCTGTTCCAGGGCCTCCTGCTCCACCTTGCGGGCCAACCGGTCCATCTCCTGGGCCTCCATCTTCGAGTAGGCCACAAGCCCGCGGCGCTCCTCCAGCGCCTCGATCGCCATCTCGCGCAATCTCTTCAACAGCGGTTTGACCTCATGTGTCATGGCGCATCTCCTGGTCTCTATACTGCAACTGGTAGAGCTTGGTGTAGATGCCACCCCGGGCCAGCAGCTCGCGGTGTGAGCCCTCCTCGGCGATGCGGCCCTTGTGGATCACAAGGATGCGGTCCACGTGCTGGATCGTCGAGAGCCGGTGGGCGATGATGATCGAGGTCCGGTTCTGCATCACGCGGCCCAGCGCGTCCTGGATGAGGATCTCGGTGTCAGTATCCACGCTGCTGGTCGCCTCGTCCAGCACCAGCAGGACGTCCGGGTTGTGGACGATCGCCCGCGCGAACGCTATCAACTGCTTCTGCCCGACCGAGAGGGTGGCGCCCCTCTCCTGCACCTGGGCCTGATACCCGTCGGGGATCCGCTCGATGAACCGGGCGGCGTTGACGAACTCGGCCGCGCGCCGCACCTGCTCGGATGTGATCGAGGAGGTCCCCAGCCGGATGTTGTCTTCTATCGTCCCCGCAAACAGGAAGACGTCCTGGAGGACCAGCCCGATGTGCCGGCGCAGCTCGCGCTGGTCCCACCCGCGAACGTCGTGACCGTCCACCTGCACGCATCCCTGCTGGGGATCATAGAACCGCGTGATCAGGTTGATGATCGAGGACTTGCCGGCGCCGGTGTGCCCCACGAACGCAACGCTCTCGCCCGGGCGGATGTGGAACGACACGTCCCGCAGCACCCAGTCATGCTCCGGGGCGGAGTCGTAGGCGAACCAGACTCCGCGGAACTCGATCTCCCCCCGCACGCGATCCGCGCGCACCGGCGCGGGCGGATCCTCCACCTCTACAGGCTCGTCGAGCAGGCGGAACAGCCGTTCGGCCGAGGCCATGGCCGCCTGCAGGATGTTGTACTTCTCGGCCAGATCCTCGATCGGCTCAAAGAACCGCTGGGCGTACTGAACGAACGCCACCACCAGTCCCACGCTGATCGTTCCTGCCAGCGCCTGCGCGCCGCCGTAGGCGATTATGATCGCCACCGCCACCGCGCTCATCGCGCCCACCACCGGGTGGAAGATGGCGAACGACCGCAGCGACGCCATTCCGGCCGCCAGGTGCTCGCGGTTCAGCTCCTCGAACCGCGCCTGTTCCCGTGCCTCGCGGCCGAAGAGCTGAACGATCCCCATTCCCATGATGTGCTCGTTGAGGAAGGCGTTGATGCGGGCCAGGCGCACGCGGATCGCGCGGTAGGCCTCGCGCGCCACCACCCGGAACCGCGCGGTGAACAGAATGATGACCGGCAGCACGAGCATGGTGGCCAGCGCCAGGCGCCAGTCGAGGTACAGCAGGATGGCGACGATGCCCACCAGTGTCACCAGGTCGCCGAAGATGGCCACGACGCCCTGGGTGATCATCTCGTTGAGGGCCTCGATGTCATTGGTGACGCGCGTCACAAGCCGGCCGACCGGATGGCGCGTGTAGAAGCCGACCGAGAGCCGCTGGAGGCGGGTGAGCAACTCCATCCTGAGATCGTACATCGCGTGCTGCCCCACGCGCGCCATCATGTAGGTCTGGGCATACCGGAGGATGAAGGCGGCGGCCAGCGCTCCCAGGTAGGCGAGGATGACCACCCCCAGCCCTTCCAGCCGCCCGGGCGTGATGTGCTCGTCAATGGCGATCCGAACTATGTAGGGGCCCACCAGGCTGGCCGCGGAGGTGAGCAGCAGCAGCACGACCGCCAAGGCGACCGCGGCGCGGTACGGGCGCACGTAGCCCATCAGCCGCCGCATCAGCCGCGCGTCGTAGGCCGCGCCGATGATCTCGTCTTCGTGGAACGCCGTGCTCATGGCGCCGAGGCCTCGTCGGCCTCCAGGGCCTCCTTCAGGAGCTGCTTCTGGTAGAGGTCGGCGTAGAGCCCGCCGGCTGCCAGCAGCGCGTCGTGCGTGCCCTGCTCGACGATCCGCCCGTCGCCCAGCACCACGATCAGGTCGGCGCCGCGCACCGTCGAGATACGGTGCGAGATGATCAGACTGGTGCGCGTCGCCATGAACCGGCGCAGCGCCTGGAGGATCTCCTCCTCGGTGCGCGTGTCCACGCTGCTGAGCGCGTCGTCCAGGATAAGGATCTCGGGGTCGCGCGCCAGCGCCCTGGCGATCGTCGCGCGCTGCTTCTGGCCGCCTGAGAGGGTGACGCCGCGCTCCCCGACCACGGTCCGGTACCCAAGCGGGAACCCGGCGATTTCCGGGGCCAGCCGCGCGGTCTCCGCCGCCTCCCGCGCGCGGCTGCCGTCGCCGCCCTCCAATCCGAAGGCCAGGTTGCCCTCCAGGGTGTCGGAAAACAGGAAGGACTCCTGAGGCACCAGCCCGATGCTGCCCCGGAGCACAGGGAGACTAAGACGGCGCACGTCAATCCCGTCCACCAGCACCGCGCCGGCGGTCGGGTCGAACAGGCGGGGAATGAGGGAGACCAGCGTGGTCTTGCCCGATCCGGTCGGGCCGACGATCGCCACGGTGGCTCCCCCGGGGATGCGAAGGTTGATGCCACGCAGCACCGGCGCCCCGTTGTAGGCGAACGAGACGTCGCGGAACTCGATCTCACCGCGCAGCCGCTCGGGTCGCACCGGCTCCTGCGGCTCGGCAATGACCGGCCGGCTGTCGAGAATCGTCTCTATCCGCCGCATCGAGGCAAGCCCCTGCTGGACGATGGTCGCCACCCAACCCAGCGCGATCATGGGCCACGACAGCATCATCAGGTATCCAAAGAACTGCACGAGCTGGCCCAGCGTGATGCGGCCGGCGACCACGGCCTGGCCTCCCTGCCACAGCACCGCGGCAGCCGCACCACCAAGGATGAGCGTCATCGCCGGCCAGAGCGCGCCGGAGGTGCGGGCCAGCCGCAGCGAGCGCGCCATGTATTCGCGGTTGATCGCGCCGAAGGTGGCGATCTCGGCGGACTCCTGCGCGAACGCCTTCACTACGCGGATCCCCGAGAAGTTCTCCTGCGCGCGGGCCGAGAGCGTGCTGAACTGCTCTTGGACCTGCTCGTACTGCCGGTGAATGCGCCGACCCAGCAGCACGAAGACCAGGCTGACCAATGGCAGGATGCCCAGCACCACGAGGGCCAACGGCGGGTCTATGGCGAACATGAGCGCGCCGGCCGCTGTAAACATGACGATCGTGTTGAACGAGTGCATGATGCCCACGCCCACGAGGCGGCTGATGGTGTTGAGGTCGTTGATCGCCCGGGCCATCAGGTCGCCGGTGCGGGTGTGCTGGAAGAAGGCCTGGTGCATCCGCTGCAGGTGCGCGAAGTAGTCGTTGCGGATCTCGTACTCGATCCGGCGGCCTGCGCCCAGCATCTTCATGCGCCAGTGGTACCGTATGAATCCGCCGGTCAGCGCGATCCCAACGTACGCCGCGGCCAACCCCACCAGCAGGCGCGGAGCGGCGCCGGAGCGGATGCCGTCCACGGCCAGCCGCAGCACCCAAGGGTTGGTCACGGACAGGCCGGTCGAGAGCAGACTCAGGCCGAAGCCGATCAGGTAGGCGCGGCGGTGCCCCAGCACGTACCCGCGCAGGCGCCGGCTCATGCGATCCAGGGCGGTGACACGCGCACCCCTGCTGCCTCGAGGGCCGCCCGGGCCGCGGCGGCGAGTGTCCCCGCGCCAGGCGTATCGCTGTGCACGCAGAGTGTGCGCGGGCGCAGCAGTATCCGGGTGCCGTCGGGCGCTTCGACCGTCCCCTCGGTGACCAGCGTGACCGCGCGCGCGGCCACCTGGGCCGGGTCGGTCAGCAGTGCTCCGGGCTCGGTGCGCGGCACCAGCGTGCCGTCGCGGCGATAGCCGCGGTCGAGGAACGCCTCGCACGCCACAGGGATCCCGCGCGATTCGGCGGCATCAGCCATGGCCGAATCGCGCGGAGCGTATAGCCACAGTCCGTCAAAGGCAGACACGGCCCCGGCGATCGCCCGGGCCAGCGCCGCGTCCGCGACCGCCATGTTGTAGAGCGCGCCGTGCGCCTTCACGTGCCGGAGGCGCACGCCCGCAGAGGCGGCCAGCGCGGCTACCGCGCCGATCTGGTAGACCAGCATCGCCTCCAGCTCGGCGGGTGGAATCTGCATGGCGCGGCGCCCGAACCCCTGCAGGTCCGGGTAGCCGGGATGCGCGCCCACGGCCACGCCCGCGTCCGCGGCCGCGCGGATCGCCGCGAGGATCACCACGGGATCGCCGGCGTGTGCGCCGCACGCCACGTTGAGCGAGGTCACCGAGCGCAGCAGCTCGGTATCGGCGCCGATGGTGTAGGCGCCGAACCCCTCGCCGCCATCCGCGTTGATGTCAACTGTCGCGCGCATGTCCAACCTCCTGCTCGAGGCGCTCCAGGAAGGCCCGCATGGCCTGGTTCGTGGCGCGGGGTTGCTCGAGCATGACCATGTGCCCGGCCCGCTCGATAACTACCAGTTCGGACCCGGCTATCCGCTCGTGGAGGTAGCGGCCGTACTTCACCGGGGTAAGCCGATCCTCGGCGCCGCAGATGATGAGCACCGGCAGCCGCAGCCGGTCCAGCTCGGCCATGGCGTCGAACCCGTCTGCGGCCTCCAAATCCGCTGCGAGCACGGCCGGCGGTGCGGCGTGCAGGAGCGCCAGCGACTTCTCGCGCAGGCGCGGAGACGGGTTTGCCCCGAGCCACATCGCGCCGAACTGCTCGATCGCTGTGGGGTCCGCGGAGCGAACCCCTTCGAGGATTTGCGGCGCAACCCTCAACCGCGCCCCGGTGCACATGAGCACAAGCGCGCGGACTTCCCCTGGGTAGGACAGTGCCCACCGCAGCGCGATCGCACCGCCGAGCGAGTGCCCAACCAGGATCAGCGAGCCGTCCAGCCCCCGCGCTTCGCGCAACGCCCCGAGGAAACCTTCCACGCTGGTCGGGGTCTCACCGGCGCGACCTGGGAGATCCTGGGCCCGCGCGCGCGGGAACGCCAGGAGCTGGTTCTGCCAGGCAAGCGCCTGGCCTCCAGCCCCGTGGAGCAGGAGCAGGCCGTCGCCCAGCGATGCCTTGCCCAAGGTCAGCTCCCTGCCGGTGGAGCGAGACCGGCCAGGAATGGGTTGGTGCGGCGCTCGCGGCCGACCGTGGTCGCCGGACCGTGCCCACTGTAGAGAACGGTCTCGTCGGGCAGCGTCAGGATGTGGCGTGCAATCGCCCTCATCAGGGTGTCGTAGTCCCCGCCCGGCAGGTCGGTGCGGCCGATGCTGCCCGGAAAGACCACGTCCCCCACGAATGCCACGCCATCGCCCAGCAGGCAGATGTGACCGGGACTGTGGCCGGGCGTGTGCGCGACCCGGAACCGCTCGCCTGCCAGCATCAGATCCTCTCCGTCGCGCAGCAGGCGGTCCGGCGCCGGTGGCGGCGGTACGGCGATGCCGAAGAAAAGCAGGGCCTGCTCGGCCGCGGTCTTCAGCACCGGGAGCTCGGCCTCGCCGGCAAGGAACGGCGCTCCTGTCGCAAGCACGAGGTCGCGCACCGCGCCGATGTGGTCGAAGTGGGCGTGGGTGGCAATGATCGCCTCCAGCGTGAGGTTGTGGCGCGCCAGCGCCGCGGTCACGCGTGGGGCATCGCCCCCGGGGTCAATGACTGCCGCGCAGCCGGTGGCCTCGTCGCGGACGATATAGCAGTTGGTCGCTATGGGGCCGAGTTGCAGTGTCTCGACTATCACGCCGGGGGCCTCCCGCGTAAAGATGCCCGACCACAGGGAAACGAAGCCGCGCCACGGAATACGTCCCCGGAGAGGCCCTAGCGCGCCGGGCGCGGGAAACCGAGCAGGTAGCGGCGGGCGGCCTCGATGCGGCCGGGCAGGCGGTCGCCCCAATCCTGTCCGGCGACATCGTCGCCGGACACAAACATGAGGGCGTGCG
>CAYLKW010000068.1:8818-11300 GCA_964384245.1 uncultured bacterium | reverse complement strand
AGGAACAGGATCGCCCGCGCCGCGTCCTCCTGAGTCCCCAGTCGCCGCAGCGGGTAGGTCTGGATGACCTGCGCGCGATGCTCCGGCGTCCACGCCTCCCAGGCGTCGCGGTTCAATCCGGTCGGCACGAACCCAGGGCAAACCGCGTTGGCGCGCACGCCGTCGGGCCCGTAGCGCACGGCCAGCGAGCGCGTCAGCGCGGCAACACCCGCCTTGCTGGCGTCGTAGGCCGGGGTCCGGCCTGCCGCAGAACCGAATGCCAGGACCGAGGACACGTTGACGATCGCGCCCTTGCTCGCGATAAGCGCCGGCAGCGCGTACCTGCAGCACAGGAACACCCCGCGAAGGTTGACGGCCATCAGGCGGTCCCAGCCCTCCGGCTCCTCTTCGAGAACAGGCCGGCGGTGCAGCACCCCGGCGTTGTTGACCAGAACGTCCAGCCGGCCGAACCGCTCGAACACCCCGGCAACCATGCGCCGCACGTCCTCCTCGCGCGCGACGTCGGCCTCGACGAAGAACGCATCTTCACCGAGCTCAGCAGCCGCCTGGCGGCCGCGCACCGGGTCGCGACCCGCGACCGCGACCCGCGCGCCCAGCTCCCGCGCCAGTTGCGCGGTGGCCAACCCGATTCCCGCGGTGCCTCCGGTGACCAGCATCGTCTTTCCATCGAACCTGATCATGACCTCCAGCCCTCCTCGCGTCCTGCCCACCTCGCCTTCAACCATCCTCGCCTCTTGTCCACCTGGCGGTAGGAACGCGTCACCGAACACCGCGAACTGCCACAGGGGGAACACCTATGCCCGGCCGCACAATCCTGCACGTGGACATGGACGCGTTCTTCGCCGCGGTTGAGCAGTTGCGGCGGCCCGAGCTGCGCGGGCGGCCTGTCGTCGTCGGCGGAAGAGGCGATCCGAGCCAGCGCGGGGTGGTTTCAACAGCGTCCTACGAAGCCCGCCCTTTTGGCGTGCACTCCGGCCTCCCGCTGCGCACCGCCTACCAACGGTGCCCGCAGGCGGTCTTCCTGCCGGTGGACTTCCAAGCATACAGGGAGGTTTCCGAGCGGATGCACGCGATCCTGCGTGCCACCGGCGCCCGCGTGCAGTCGCTGGGCCTGGACGAGGCGTTTCTCGACGTCACCGATCTTCCGGAGCCGAGCGAGGCAATCGCCCGCGCGATCCAGGAACGAATAGCATCAGAGCTGCACCTGACCGCGTCGGTCGGCGTGGGACCGAACAGGCTCGTGGCCAAGATCGCCTCAGGCCTCAACAAGCCGAATGGCCTGACCGTGATCCCCGATGAAGAGGTGGAGGCGCGCCTAGCGCCGCTGCCGGTCACGGCGCTGTGGGGAGTGGGGCCCAAGACAGCCGAGCGGCTGCACCAAGCCTTCAGCGTGAGGACCGTCGGCGACCTGGCCGGGATCCCTCTGGAACGGCTCCAGGAGAAGTGCGGGCCGCGGCTCGGCGCCTACCACTACCGCATCGCCCGCGGCATTGACGATAGCCCGGTGGAGACCGAGTGGGAACCCAGATCGGTCAGCCGGGAGCACACCTTCCAGGTGGATCTGCGCCGGCCCGAGGCGATGCGTCAGGCGGTTGCGCGTCTGGCCGGCCGGGTCGCGGACGACCTGAGGGAGCAGGGTTACCGTGCCGCCACGGTCACGCTGAAGGTCAGGTTTGCCACGTTCCGAACGGTATCACGCTCACTCACGCTGGCGGTTGCGGTTGATGACCGTGCCGCGCTGGCGGAGGTTGCAGTGGGTCTCCTCGAACGGGTGACCCTGGACCGCCCGGTGCGCCTGCTGGGCGTGCGCGCCTCCAAGCTCGCGCCTGTCGAATCGCTCACGCCGGCCGGATCGCCCGCGCCCGAGCCGACCGATCGTGACTAGCATCCGGCCTCATCCGCGACGGTCGAGTGGAGGTCTTCGAACCTTACACCACGCCCGGCTCGCAAGCTGCGCCTCGCCGCTTCGATCCGAGCAAGAAACCGGGGATCATGCTCAAGCCGGTAGTCGAACCAGTCGTCTTCAGACTCAAACCCGACTAGCACCCCGGCGGGCTTACCATGCCGGGTGATGAGCACCTCCTCCTTCTCCGCGAGGCGGAGTATCCTGGAGAGGTCGTCCTTAGCCTCCGAGAGAGCAACCTTTCTCACGATCGTTCACCCGTCCTTTCCAACCACGCCTTGGCATCTGACTTCCGGACAACTGCGAGAACTTCTACACGGGTCTCGAAAACGTCGTAGAAGACGCGAACCTCGTCCAGGCGAAGACGAAACTGCGGCCGCACCAGGCCTCTCAGGCGCCTGATTCGGCTCTTGCTCGTCCGGGTCGGCTGGTGTCTTAGGTACTCCTTGATAGCATCGCGCACCGCAGCCCGAACGCGAGCGTCAAGCTCCTTGAGGTCCTGGATGGCTTCAGGCGCAAACAGGATTTCATGACGCATTCTAGCCAGATTCTAGCCAGAAAGACGAAGCGGGTCAAGGT
>CAYLKW010000068.1:0-8718 GCA_964384245.1 uncultured bacterium | reverse complement strand
TTAGTTGGTTGCTGGCAATGGTGCCTAGCCCAGCGCCCTGACCGCTGCCTCGACTTCGGCGTAGTCGGGCTCGGTGCCCTGGGTGGGCGCCACCCACTTGTACCGGACGACGCCGTTCGCGTCCAGCACGAAGACCGACCGCATCGCCACACCCGGCAGCAGGCCGCCGGCGAAGCCCGGATCCTCTACCCCGAACGCCCGCACCGCCTCGCGGTTGAAGTCCGAGAACAGGGGGAAGTTCAGCCCGTGCTGATCAGCGAACGCCTTCTGCGAGAACGGCATGTCCACGCTGATGCCGATCACCTGGGCCTTCAGATCGTTGAACTTCGTCATCCCGTCGCGGATGGCGCACATCTCCCTTGTACAAACACCGGTGAACGCGCCGGGGAAGAACAGCATCACCGCGGGCCTGCCGCGCAGATCGCTGATCCTGACCGCCTTCCTATCCGCGTTGACGAGCGCCGCCTCCGGCGCCGGCTCTCCCACCTCAACTGCCACGGTCCTCACCCCTTCTCCGCAACTTCACTCACCAGGGCCCACCACCACGCGGTTACCGGTTGCCGACAGATCGTAGCCGCCCAGTGCGGTCACCGCGGCCTTGAACTCGTCGCGCTCCAGGACGTCCAACACGCGCTGGATTAACGGCGAAGCCATGTGCTCCTCTGGGATCGCCAGATCGAACCGCTCGCGCGCCACCGGAACGAACTCCAACCCCATCGCCCGCGCCGCGGCCAGGATGCCGAGCCCGGCGTCGGCCGCGCCCGAGGCAACGGCCGCCGCAGTGGCCATGTGGGTGTAGACCTCGCGGTCGTAGCCGTTGATCTGGTGAGGGGCCAGGCCGCGGCGGCGCATCTCGTAGTCCAGCAGCAGCCGTGTGCCGGCGCCGCGCTGCCGGTTGACGAAGCGCACCCCCGGAGCGGCCAGATCGGGAATGCCACGGATGCCCTTGGGATTGCCCGGCTCAACTATCAGTCCCTGCTCCCTGTGGGCCAGCGTCACCAGCACCACCGTGCGGTCAGGCAGGTACTGGCGCACGTAGGGGATGTTGTACTCGCCCGTGGCCTCGTCGAGCAGGTGCACGCCTGCCATGTGCGCCTCCCCGCGGTGAAGCGCCAGCAACCCTCCCAGGCTCCCCACGTGCGCCGAGGTGAGCGAGACTCTCGGATCGGCGCGGCGCAGGAAGTCGGCCAGCACGTCGAGGGCTACATCGTGGCTGCCCACCACCAGGACCGCGTTCTCGATGGCACTCCTGGGGCGGCGCAGCTCGATCTCCACCTCCTCGCCGGCCTCCACCCCCTCGCATGTGCGCGGGATGACCAGCATGCCGTCGGCCCGCACCAGCGAGGTCACCAGCCCGGCGCCGCGGGCCAGTGGCGCGACCACCATCCGGCCGCCCACGCGGCCGGCGGTCACGCGCACGAACTCGTCCACCCCCAGGCTTGAGTGAACCTTGCGCACCAGCGTCGCGCGCATGCGCTCGCGCTCGGGGGCCGCGAGACCCTGCAACGCGTACACGACCGGTCGGGCGAACAGGTCGAATGTGAGCATGGCCGAGACCGGGTATCCGGGCAGGCCTATCGCCGGACGGCCGCGCACGATTCCCAGGATCACCGGCTTGCCGGGCCGGATCGCCACGCCGTGCACGAGCACCTCGCCCAGCTTCTCGAAGACCAGGGCGGTGTGGTCGCGCTCGCCCGCTGACGCGCCCGCGTTGACCACCAGCAGGTCGCACTCGTTCTCGGCCTCGATGGCGGTCTCGATCGCCGCTGCCAGGGCCGCGGGATCGTCGGGCACGATTGTGTGGCGGCGTGCCTGACCGCCCCATCCCGCCACCTCCGCGGCCAGCATCGCGGTGTTGAACTCGGGAACCTGGCCCGGGCGGAGCGGCCCCGCGGCATCTGCCACCTCGTCGCCCGTGGGGATGAGCACCACCCTCGGCCTGCGCCGGACCGGCACCCATCCCACGCCCGCGGCAGCAATCGCGCCCACGTCCACGGCGCGTATGAGGTGGTTGCTGGGCAGGAGCAGCTCGGTCGCAATGACGTCCTCCCCGACCGATCGAACGTGCTGCCACGGCACCGCGGGCGCCAGGATCTCAGCCGCGCCACCCACGTCGCGGATATCCTCGATCATGAGCACCGCGTCGGCGCTCTCGGGCATGGCGTCGCCGGTGTTGACCACCACGAAGTGATCAGGGGGCAGGAGGATCGGGGCGGTCTCCGACGCGCCGAAGGTATCGGCGGCGCGCACCGCGATCCCGTCCATTGCCGCGGCGTGGTAGTGCGGCACAGATCGGCTGGCGTGGATCGCTTCCGCGGTCACGCGCCCAGCGGATTCGGCTGCGTCAACCGTCTCTCCCGAAGTCGGTGAGAGCAGGCCGCGCGACCGCAGCGTCCCGATCCAGTGCGAGAGCGCTTCCTCCAGGGGGAAATCGGTCAGGTAGACACGCCTGCCAGAGCGGCTCAAGAGGTCAAGACCTCCACCATCACCTCTTCGCCGGATTCGATCCCCTCGCTCGGCTCTGGTATCATCGCGAGCCCGTCGGCGCCGGCCATGGTGGAGACGAGGCCTGACTTGCCAAGGAGCGGGGTCGCCCACAACGTGCCGTCGCGCTGCTCCAGCGCAACGCGCAGGTAGTCGGTCCGGCCCGGTGCCGAAGCCACGCGGCGCGCGAGTCGCGCGCGCACCGCGCCCAGAGGCTCAGGCCGCCGTCCCAGCAGCCGTGCGATCATCTCGCGCACGAAGACGTGAAACACCACCAGCACCGTGGTGGGATGCCCTGGCAGGCCCACCACGGGCGTCGGGCCGCACAGCCCCAGCACAGTGGGCTTGCCCGGCTTCATGGCCACACCGTGCACCAGCACCCCGGGCGGCCCCAGCGCGGCGATCGCACGCGCGACCTCGTCGCGTAGCCCGATCGAACTGCCACCCGAGACCAGGATCAGGTCGGAGCGCTCCTGCGCCGCGCGCAGCGCATCCAGCAGCGGATCAAGCCGGTCAGGGACGATCCCGTAGAAGAAGGGCTCCCCACCTTCGGAGCGGATCGCCGCGAGGAGCGCCGGGCCGTTGATGTCGCGGATGCGGCCTGGCCCAGGTGTCATCTCGGGCGGGACGACCTCGTCGCCGGTCGAGATCACCCCTACGCGCGGGGGCTCCGCTACCATGACGCGCGTGATCCCCAGCCCTGCCATCAACCCGATCTGCGCGGCGCGCAGGACGGTTCCCGCGCGCAGCACGACCGCCCCGCGCCGCGCATCCTCGCCGCGGGTGATAACGTTCTCACCCGGGCCCACCGGCCGGCGGACCTCGATCTGCGATGAGGGCACTTCCTCGGTGTGCTCGACCATCACGGCGGCGTCCGCGCCAGGGGGCAATATCGCCCCGGTTGGTATGCGGACCGCCTGCCCGGGGCCGAGCGCAAGCGTCGGGGCCTCGCCCATGAGGACGTCGCCGACAACCTCGAGGTAGGCCGGAAGACCCTCGCTGGCGCCGAAGGTGTCGGCCGCGCGCACCGCGTAGCCGTCCACGACCGAGCGCGGAAAGGGCGGCAGGTCCTCGGGGGCGACGACGTCCGATGCGAGCACGCGCCCGCAGGCCGCGGCGAGATCCACGGGGACGGCTCGCGGGGGCGAGGGGTTCCAGGCCTCCAGGAATCGCGCCCGGGCCTGGTCCACCGTCAGGATGTGCAGGAACTCCCGCGCCGGAGCGCCGCCCTCCGCGCCACCGGCAATCGGCGGGAACGCGCCCACCTCGTCGCCATGCTGTAAGACGAACGAGTCCTCCCTGGCGATCCCCCCCACGAACACCTTGCGCACGGTCCCGGCAGGGATGCCCAGGTGCGCGATGAGACCTCCTACGGTGGTGCCCTCGGGAAGGTCTACCTGGAGGGCCTTCCTTCCGCCCGGAACCAGATCCTGGAGCGTCGCGTAGAGCCGTACGGTGACGATCACGGCTAGTCCGTCAGCTTGGGGAAGTACTGCCGGTAGAGCAGTGCCATGTCGCGTCCGAACACCGCCAGGCGGTCCCCGGGCTTGGCGCGCCGGCCGGCCGCGGAGTACTCACCGTTGAGGAAGAGATGGCTGACCTCCTCGGGCGCTATTCCGATCTCCCCCAGGATCTGCGCGATGGTGCTCCCATAATGCACGGCGACCCGCCTGCGCACCGCCTGGAACGGCGACGGGGCGCCGAACCGCTTCTGCAGCGCGCCGTAGACGTGCACGTCCACCGCGTCAGTCGGCAGACAACACCCGCTAGACATACAGCATCCTCATGTCAGGAGGGAACAGCCCGATCCTGTCGCCGCTCCGAACGGTCCGGTCGAGGGCCGCGGCATCGTAGTGGCCGTTGACGAAGACGTTGCTTACCTCTGCGAGGTCAATGCCAAGCGCCACGATCACCTGGACAACCGTGCCTTCCGGCAGATCCACCCAGGTGATCGAAGGCCTCCACACCCCCGACTGCGCGGCCAGTCGCCGCAGCCGCCCGTACAGGTGAACCTCAATCAATAGGCGTGCACCTTATCCAGGTCCTCGTCCGGCACGTCGAACACCGTGTTGTGCGGCGGGAGCGGCTCGTACTTCATGAACTCGGGCAGGCGGTCGTGTGCCTTGGTGAATCCGGCCGCCTCGTTGAAGGCGCGCTCGGCTTTGAGGACCTCGGTGCCGATCCGCCCGATGTCATCCACGGTCCACTCCGTGCCCAGCACCGCCGCGCACGACTCCACCATGCCCGCCAGGCCCTCCGGGATGTCGAGCACCGCGAAGGCATCGAACAGGCAGTACCCGCTCGTGTCAATGAACGCGGTGGCCGACTGGAACGCGCGCGACAGCTCGGCCTTCTGGGGACTGAACGGATCGGCCTTGCCTCCCACGCTCAGGATCTCCGTGGCGATCGTGTAGCCGGCTGTGTGGTCGGCGCCCATCGTCGTGGTGGCGTAGGTCACGCCGATACCCTTGACGACCCGGGGCTCATAGGCAGGCATGGCCTGACCCTTGACCGTGGGCACGCGCACCACGCCGAAGGCTTTGCCGGTGAACTCGGCGCCGCAGCCGATGATGCGCCCCAGCGGAGTGCCTCCCCGCACGTCCTCGTGGATCAACTCCTTGGCGCCCTGGGCGTCCCCGAACTCGAGCAGCCCGCCCTCCATGGCCACGGCTATGGTGGCGCCGGCCTCGATGGTGTCCAGGCCGACGTCGTTGCACGCCCATATCAAGTCGGCGATGTCGTCCAGGTTGCCGATCCCGCAGTTGGCGCCCAGCGACCAGACCGACTCGTACTCCATCACCGAGGTGTGGAACTTGCCATCGTGGTATGGGAAGACGTTCGAGCACTGGATAATGCACCCGGGGTGGCAGGGGTGGCCAGGCATGCCGGCGCCGCCGCGCTTGAGCATGAGCTCGCGGGCTGCCTCGCCGCTGATCTGACCGGTCATCTCGAACCGGCCGCTGCTGAAGTTGCGGGTCGGATAGCCACCGGCCTCGTTCATGATGTTGGCCAGGACGTTGGTGCCGTAGGTGTTGAGCGCGCCCTCCTTCTTGGTCACGTCGTGCTTGAGCGAGGCTTCGGTGAGCTTCTTGATCGCGGCCTTGAAGTGCGCCTGGTCGGCGATGGCGACGCCCGGACCTCCGGTGTCGTCAATGACGATCGCCTTGAGCCCCTTGGCGCCCATGACCGCGCCCATGCCGCCGCGCCCAGCGTAGCGGCCCGCGGTGTTCTCCATGTCGTTGACGCAGATGCCGGCGTTGGTCAGGCGGTACTCGCCTGCGGGCCCGATGCCGATGATCGCCACGCCCTTGCCGTGGCGCTCCCACAGGGTGCGGCAGACCTCGTACATCCCCTTGCCCACCAGGTCCGTCGCCGGAAGGAACTCCGCGCCGTCCTTGGTGATCCGAAGCAGCCAGAACTGCCCGGCCTCCTTGGGGTGGCCCTCGATGATGATCCCCTTGATACCGAGCCGGGCGATCTTCTGGGAGGACAGCCCTCCGGCGTTGGTCTCCTTGATGGTGCCGGTCAGCGGGCTCTTGCCGCCGAACGACGTGCGACCGGAAGTGGGCGCCGCGGTGCCGCTGACGATCCCGGGCGCGATCACGAGCTTGTTGTTGGGTCCCAGGGGATGGCAGTTGGGCGGAACCTCCCTGGAGGTGACCATTGACGTGAAGCCCCGGCCTCCCCAGAGCCGGTAGGGCTCGGGAACTTCCTCGAACGCGGCCTTCAGGTCGGTCATGTTGACCCGAAGCAGCTTGCTCATCGGACTCTCCCCTCCCTTCCCTTGCTCAGAATGAAGACAGGAGGCCACCCTCATTGGGGTCGCCTCCTTTGCATACGGCAGGCGAGGGAATTGCTCCCCTCACCCTATCGCCCGCACCTCCCAGGGGGACAGTGCGGGTCGGAGACGGCTATTGTGGAGCACCTGGCCTATTCGCTGCCGAGCGCGTTTCCTCCTGGTCCGCAGGCGCCCCTGCAAGGAAACCCCTGTCGCGGGCCGAACGTACATCCCGATGCCCGCATCCCGCCCTGCCATGCAGATCCTGGCCTTCCGGGGGTCCGAAACCGTCGCCGACCCCCCTGAACCCCTCGACTCTCTCCGGGGGCGCGAGGGTCAGGTCCTGTGGATTGACCTCTCGCACCCCACGCTCGAGATGATGGCACCCATCGCCAGCGCCTTCGCTTTGCACCCGCTGGCGGTCGAGGATTCGCTCAAGCGCCGCCAGCGGCCCAAGGCGGAGGAGTACGAAGGGTTCCTGTTCATCACAACCCATGCGGCGCGGCTCCGCGGGGCCGCGGGGCACGACGTCTGCCTTGACGAGATTGACATCTTCTTCGGTGCGGGATTCGCTATCACCGCGCATAGCGGCACGGCGCCGGTGCTGGACGAGGTCCGGCGGCGGCTCGCGCAGGCCCCCTCTGATCTGCGCGGCATGGAAGGCTACGTCCTCTACACCATCCTCGACGCCGTCGTGGACTCGTACTTCCCGGTGCTCGACACCCTGGACGACTACGTTGAGCGCCTCGAGGACACCCTGTTCAAGGGGCCCAAGCAGAAGACGATGGACCACCTCTTCGCCGCCAAGCGCGCGCTTCTGCACCTGCGGCGCGTCGCAGCGCCGCAGCGCGACATGATGAACTTGTTGACGCGGCACGATTCACGCCTGATCGGCGCGCCGCTGCGCGCGTACTTCCGCGACATCTACGATCACCTGCTGCGCATCACCGAGCAGATTGACACGCACCGGGACCTGTTGGCCAGCGCGCTGGACATCTATCTCAGCATCGTGAGCAACCGGCTGAACGAGGTTGTGAAGGTACTCACGGTGATCACCGCGATCTTCGCATCGCTGGCGGTGATCTCCGGGATCTACGGCATGAACTTCGAGCGCGCCTATCCGCCGTTCGCCTGGCGGTACGGGTTCATCGCCGCCCTGGGGCTGATGGCCACCAGCGTGCTGACGATGCTGGCGATCTTCCGCCGGCTGCGATGGTTATGAGCGAAGGCGCCCCGGACGACCCGGCTTTCCCCGGGGACCAGTCCCCTGGCTTCGGCTACGTAACGCCGTCCAACGTGGCCCTGCTCGTTGACCTCTACGAACTGGCCATGGCCGACAGCTACCTGCGCAACGGCATGAACGGCCGGGCGACGTTTGCGCTGTTCGTCCGTTCCCTGCCCCCCAACCGCGCGTTCCTGGTGAGCGCCGGGATCGAAACGGCCCTGGCCTGCCTCGAGACGCTGCGCTTCGAGGGCGACGCGATCGGCTACCTAGGCGGGCTGCGCCTGTTCAGCGAGCAGTTCCTGGAGTACCTGCGCGGCTTTCGCTTCACGGGCGACGCGCGCGCGATCCCCGAAGGCGAGGTGTTCTTCCCGCCCGAGCCCCTGCTGGAGATCAGCGCGCCCCGCATCGAAGCCCAGATCGTCGAAACGCTCCTGCTCAACACGCTGAACTTCCAGGTGATGGTGGCCAGCAAGGCCGCCCGCGCGGTGCTGGCCGCCCGGGGCCGAGGGGTGGTGGACTTCTCCCCCCGGCGCGACCACGGCGCGGACGCGGCGCTCAAGGCCGCGCGTGCCGCCTACATCGCGGGCTGCACCGGCACGTCCAACGTGCTCGCGGGCATGGTGTACGGGATCCCTGTCGTGGGCACGATGGCGCACTCGTACGTCATGTCCTTCTCGGATGAACTCACGGCCTTCCGCGCGTTCGCGCGTGACTTCCCCACCAACGCCGTGCTGCTCATTGACACCTACGACACGATGCAGGGCGTGGCAAACGCGATCACGGTCGGCCGCGAGATGGCAGAGGCGGGCGCGCGGCTGCGCGGCGTGCGAATAGACAGCGGGGACCTGACCGCGCAAAGCCGGGATGTGCGCGCGGCGCTGGACGCGGCCGGGCTGCGCGAAGCGCAGATCTTCCTGAGCGGAGATCTCAACGAGTACCGCATCGCCGAGATGCTGGCGCAGGGCGCTGCAGCAGATGCCTTCGGCGTGGGCACTGAGCTGGGGACCTCGGCCGACGCGCCGAGCGTCGGGGGTGTCTACAAGCTGGTCGAGGACGAGAAGGGATACCGGGTCAAGCTGAGCACGGGCAAGGCCACGCTGCCGGGCAGGAAGCAGGTCTGGCGGAGCACCGACCCCCACGGTCAGCCCTGTGGCGACCTGATCGCGCTGCACGACGAACCGGGCCCGCCAGGCAGCATCCCCCTGCTGGTCCCGGTGATGAAGGCCGGCTT
>CAYLKW010000067.1:0-11582 GCA_964384245.1 uncultured bacterium | reverse complement strand
GCCATGCCCCCCTGCCCGGATTGGATGCGCGCGCCTGTGAACAGGTGCTGCTGCGCGTAGCCCGCCAGTGGGCCAAAGCGGTCCTTGGCCCATCTGCGGATCACGCGAGGGGTCACCGGCCGGCCGCTGAAGTACCACCGTTCGACCGCCCGCTGAACCCAGACGTCCACCGGGAACGCTTCGCCTCGCCCGAAGGCGAAGAGCAGCACGCAGTCGGCGACCTTCTCGCCGACGCCGGGGAGTTCAATTAGCGCGGCACGCGCCTCGTCGAACGGCAGGCCGGCGATCCGCGCCAGGTCCACCTTTCCGTCTGCCACGCGGCGCGCCAGATCCCGCACATATCGGGCGCGGTAGCCCAGGGCGCAGGCGCGCAGCGCTGCCGGACTGGCTGAGGCCAACCGCTCCGGGGACGGAAACGCCCAGCCGATAGGGCTGTCCCCGCCGTCAATGCCCTCGCGGGTCGCGTCACCGCCCCCGGTGTCACCCGTGCTCCGGATCGGTTCGCCGAATTGACGCGCCAGTCGCTCTACGCTGAGTCTGATCTTCGGGATGTTGTTGAACGCCGAGATGACGTAGGACACCAGGCACTCCCACGGATCCTGGCGCATGATGGCGACCCCTGAGGTGTGCGGGAGCATCTGCAGGAGCACGGGATCGCGGGCCAGCGCGGCCTCGATCTCTCCGAGCGGCTCGCGGGCGCCGAGATGCCGGGCCAGATGCGCCGGCGACCCGGCCGGCCCATGCCAGCGCACCCGCAGGCCTGCAGGCTCCTGGGCAACGACAGCCACGGTCCGGCCGATGATGCCGCGTGCGGCGGCGGTGGGACGGCCGGAGGGCGGCAGCAGGGTCCAGCGAAAGCACTGGCCGCACGATAGGGTGCGGATGAGGTTGTAGGACGGCGCAACTGGGATGAGCACGGTGCGCATCGCCCTGGTCAGCCCTCTAGGATGCCCGCGTCCAGCACGAGCTGCGACCATGTCTCCATCTGGGCGTAGATCGCGCGCACCTCGCTGATGCCGGCCAGGCGGCCGGTAAGGCGGTCGGTCTCCCGGATCGCCACCCGGCCAGACGGCACGTCCACAACGTGCACCAGGCCGAAGTGCACCTGCCCGACCGCGTTCTCGTCGTCGTTGAGGACGCCTACCAGCCGAGCGGTCCAGGGACCGTCCACGATCAACTCCTCATCGAGCTCGCGGCGCAGGCCCGCGGCCACCGCATCGTCCGCGCCGGCCACTGCGTCGGTGGCTTCACCCTCGTCGGTCTTCGCGATGTGCCCGCCCACGCCGATCGAGTGAAGATCGTGCAGCCGGCCCTCACCGCCGGCCCGCGTGCGCTGGAAGAGCATGTAGCGATCGCCGCTCTGGACCACCAGGTAGGGGATGATTTGCTTGAGCGAGGGGTCTTCCTCAACGTCGCCCCTCCGCCGGAAGACACCAAAGCGGCGCACGCGGTCCAGATAGCCGTCCAATCCGTCGGTCGTCACCCCTCGGAAGGACCCGCTGTGGAACAAGTCCGCGCGGGGAACAACCAGGATCTCCTCGTCCATGCCCATGCCTATGTCACCTTATGTCCGCGGACTCCAGCGTGCCTGGATCCGGGGTAGAGTAGACGAACTTGGCGAGCACGATCTGGCGCCGCAGGTCCTTGATGTGGGGCAGCAGCAGCGGGATGTCGGGCAGCACCCGCAGCATTGCGATGTCTCCCGGACCGGCCCAGCGCAGGGGCCCTTCGGCGGATGGCACTACCACCCTTTCCTCCACGCGCGCGGAGAAAAGAAAGATCGCCCAGTGCTCACCCGTGGAGCGCACGATGGCGGTGGCGACCCCGCGGAACTCGAGGGGCGGCTCGATGCCCGCCTCCTCCCGGAGCTCGCGCCGCGCGGCATCGAGAGGATCCTCTCCCCGGTCTATCTTGCCGCCCGGGGCGTTCCAGAAGCCGGCGTCGGGCTCGTGCTGCCGGTGAATCAGGAGTACGTAGTCGCCGTGGATGACAAAGCAGAGGGTCCGCAGGTAGACCGCCGTGGGCCCGTCAGGGTGCGGACGTGGCGCGAAGACGCCCATCAGGCGCCTGCCGCGTCCACGCCGGCGCGCAGCCCCCGCACGAAATCGGCCAGCGCCGGTACTGCCGCGACGCCCCCCTGCTCGATCACGGACACGATCGCGCTTCCCACGATCACGCCGTCGGCGACCCCGGCGACCCGCCGGGCGTGCTCCGGGGTCGCGACGCCGAACCCTACGCAGATGGGGAGATCGGTGTGCCGCCGCAGCCGGCCCACCAGGCCTCCCACGTCGGCGGCCACACCGTCACGCACGCCAGTGACGCCGGTCAGCGAGACGCAGTAGATGAACCCGCGGCTGGACGCGGCCACGCGCGCCAGCCGCTCGTCGGTGCTGGTCGGCGCCGCCAGGAAGATGACATCGAGCCCGTTCGGTTCGGCCGCCGCACGGAGCGGGCCGCCCTCCTCGGGCGGCAGGTCGGGCACGACCACGCCGTCCACCCCGGCGTTCACGGCCAGCCGGCTGAACGCTTCCAGCCCCAGGCGCAGGATCGGGTTGTAGTACGAAAGGAGCACAATCGGCTGCGCCAGGCGCGGCCGCACTCGGGCCGCCAGGTCGAGGACGTCGCGCAGGCTGGTCCCTCCCGCGAGCGAGCGCTGCGCCGCCCGCTGGTTGACCGGGCCGTCGGCGATCGGATCGGAGAACGGCACGCCGATCTCCAGCACGTCGGCGCCGGAGGACGCGAAGCAGTCGAGGAATGCGGCGGTTGCGTCCAGCGTCGGGTCGCCGGCCACCAGGAACGGGATGAGCGCGCGGCGCCCCTGGGCCCGCAACGCCGAGAAAGTAGATGCGAGGCGGCTCACGCCTTCTCCCCCAGGGCCCGGGCAATGACATGGACGTCCTTGTCGCCGCGGCCGGAGAGCCCCACGAGCACCGAGGCGCCTCGCGGTAGCGTCGGCGCCAGGCGCTGCAGGTGACCGATCGCGTGCGAGGGCTCCAGCGCCGCGAGGATCCCCTCGGTCCGCGCCAGGAGTTGGAAGCCGTCGAGCGCGGCGCGGTCGTCCTCTGCCGCGTACTCGGCGCGGCCGGATTCCTTGAGGAACGCGTGCTCCGGCCCGACGCCAGGGTAGTCCAGCCCTGCCGAGATCGAGTGCGTCTCGCGCACCTGGCCCGCCTCATCCTGCAGCAAGTAGCTCATCGCGCCGTGGAGCACCCCGGGCGACCCGGCCACAAGGGTCGCGGCGTGGCGGCCGGTTCCCAGGCCGTCGCCGCCGGCCTCGACACCGATCAGCCGCACCGGATCGTCGCGGAAGGCGTGGAACAGGCCGATGGCGTTGCTACCCCCGCCCACGCACGCGATCGCCACGTCGGGCAGACGGCCGGCCTGCTCGAGCATCTGGGCCCGCGCCTCGCGGCCGATCACCGCCTGGAGGTCGCGCACGAGCGTCGGATAGGGATGCGGGCCCACGACCGAGCCGATGACGTAGAACGTCGTCGCGACGTTGGTCACCCAGTCGCGGAGCGCTTCGTTGATTGCGTCCTTCAGCGTGCGCGTGCCCGACTCCACGGAGATCACCTTCGCGCCCAGCAGCCGCATGCGGAAGACGTTGAGGCCCTGGCGAATGATGTCCTCGGCGCCCATGTAGACCTCGCACGGCAGGCCGGCCACCGCCGCCGCGGTGGCGGTGGCAACGCCGTGCTGGCCGGCGCCGGTCTCGGCGATGATGCGTTGCTTGCCCATCGCCCGCGCCAGGAACACCTGGCCTATCGCGTTGTTGATCTTGTGCGCGCCGGTGTGAAGCAGATCCTCACGCTTGACGTATATCTTCAGGCCCAGCTCGTCGCTCAGCCGCGCCGCGTAGTAGAGCGGGGTTGGCCGGCCGCAGTAGTGGTGCAGCGTGCTGTCGAGGGCGGCGCGGAATACGGGATCTGCCGACAGGCGCGCGTACTCGGCCTCGAGCTCGTCGAGCGCCGGGATCAGTGTCTCCGGGACGAAGCGGCCGCCGAACCGTCCGAAGCGGCCGGCACCGATCAGACCTGCCAGCACGGTCACCGGCGCACCTCGCCCCGCGCCGCGGCCGCTTCGTTTCGAGCCGCCGCTACAAATCGCTTGATCTTCTCCGGATCCTTCCGGCCGTCGGTCTCCACGCCCGAGCTCACGTCCACGCCGTAGGGCCGCACCGCCTCTATGCCGGCCGCCACGTTCTCCGGGGTCAGCCCGCCCGAGAGGATCACCCACACCGCGGCCGCGACCGGCGCCGCGAGCGACCAGTCAAAGGGCTCGCCCGTCCCGCCCCGCAGGCCCATCCGGTGCGTGTCGAGCAGCACCGCCGACACCGGCAGTGCCCGCAGGCGCGCCGCGTCGAGCGGTCCTGCCACCGCCACCGCCTTGATCACCGCCACCCCCCACTCTCCCACCGCAGCACAGTAGTCCGGTGACTCGTCCCCGTGCAGTTGCACCGCGTCCAGGCGCACATCGTCCACGAGCACCCGCAGCCGATCCAGCGGTTCGTTGACCACGACCCCAACCTTCGCCACGAACGGCGGCAGCGCGCCGGCGATCCGCCGGGCCTGCGCCCCGTTCACCCGGCGCCGGCTCTCCGCAAAGACCAGCCCGATCGCGTCGGCGCCCGCCTCTGCCGCGGCCAGCGCGCCGGCCTCGTCCTGGATCCCGCAGATCTTGACCCTGATCACGCCCGGTCCCGCACTCGCCGGTAGTACGCCATCTTCATTGCATCGCGTGCGCGATCGAGCGTCTCCTGCGCCTCGGCCCTCGCGCGGCGGCTGCCCTCCACGATGATCTCCTCGACCACCTCGGGCCGCGCCGCGAACCGTGCGCGGCGCTCCCGGATCGGGTCGAGGAAGGCGTTGAGTGCGCGGGCCAACCGCTTCTTCACCTCGACGTCGCCGACGCGGCCGGCCCGGTAGCGTTCCTTCAGTTCGTCCACCTCGGCCCGGTCGGCGTTGAACGCCTCGTGATATGTGAACACCGGGTTGCCCTCAACCGTGCCCGGATCGGTGGGGTGGATGCGCTTGGGATCGGTGTACATGCGCATCACCCTCTGCGTCACCGACTCGGCGTCATCCGAGAGGTCGATCGCGTTGCCCAGCGACTTGCTCATCTTGGTCTTACCGTCGGTGCCCGGCAGCGTGCCGACATCGCCGATCAAGGTCTCGGGCTCAGGGAAGACCGTACCGAACATCTCGTTGAAGCGGCGCGCGATCTCGCGGGTCAGCTCCAGGTGCGAAGACTGGTCCTTGCCCACAGGGACGATCTCCCCGCGCACGCTGAGAATGTCCGCCGCCTGCAACACGGGGTAGCCAAGTAACCCGGCCGAGGGCTGGGTGATGTGCAGGTCGCGCATCTGCTCCTTCAGCGTCGGCACGCGCTGCAGGCGCGGCACCGCCACCAGCATCGAGAACAGCAACTGCAGCTCCGGGATCTGTGGGACGGCCGACTGAAGAACGATCGTGGACCTCCCGGGGTCTATGCCCACGCTGAGGTAGTCAAGCACGATCTCGCGGATGTTCTCCTCGATCTCCTCCAGGTGGTCCAGTCGGGTCGTGAGGATGTGGTAGTCGGCGAGCAGGAAGAAGCAGTCGTACTCGTCCTGCAGCCGTACGCGGTTGGCCAGCGTGCCGACGTAGTGCCCCAGGTGGAGCTTCCCGGTGGGGCGATCCCCGGTCAGCAGGCGTCCCTTCTTCATGGCGGCGTTCCTCCCATCGTTTCGGCAGTCGTGCTATCGTCCCGGCAGCCGCATCGGCGCCTCGGCCTCGGCGACCAGTCGTAGTGCTCGCAGGTCCGCCTCGGGGTCGGGGCTTGTCATTAGTGCCGTCCCGACCAGGATCGCATCAATCCCGGCGCGGCAGACCCGCGCCACGTCGTCGGGCGTCGCGATCCCACTCTCGCTGATCACCTTGATGCCCGAGAGGATGCGCGGGCGCAGGCGCAGCGTGGTATCCAGGTCCACTGTCAGGGTCCGGAGGTCCCGGTTGTTGATGCCGATAACCCGCGCGCCGGTGGCCAGCGCCTCGTCCACGTGCGCCTCGGTGTGCACCTCGAACACCGCGGCCATGCCGAGTTCGCCTGCCAGACGGCCAAGCACGGCCAGATCATCCGCCGGAACCGCTCCGGCGATCAAGAGCACGGCGTCGGCGCCCAGCGCCCTGGACTCGTAGAGCTGGTACGGATCAACTATGAACTCCTTTCGCAGCACCGGCAACCCGACCGCCTGCCGCACCGCGCGCAGATCGTCGGGGCTGCCCGCGAAGTAGCGCCGGTCGGTGAGTACCGAGACCGCGGCGGCGCCGGCGCGCTCGTAGCGCCGGGCCGTAGCAGCCGGATCGGCATCCTCGCGAATGGAGCCGGCCGAGGGCGACGCGCGCTTGATCTCGGCGATGATACGCGGAGGCGGCCCCGCGATCGCAGCGGCGAAATCGCGGGCAGGCGCCCAAGAAGCCGCGTGCGCCGCGCGGGCGCGCATCTCGACCAGCGGCACCCTCGCCCGGCCGGCCGCGACCTCGGCGCGCTTGTGCGCGATGATCTCGTCGAGCACCGTCATGCCGCCCTCGTCAGCGCCCGCAGCGCTTCCAGCTTCTCGTACGCGGCGCCGGAGTCAATCGAGCGGGCCGCCAGCGCCAGGCCGTCAGCCAGATCGCCGGCCAGTTCGGCGGCCACGAGCGCCGCCGCGGCGTTGAGCGCCACGAGGTCCCGAGCCGGACCCGCCTCGCCCCGCAGCACCGCGAGCGTCACCTCCGCGTTCTGCTGCGGGGTGCCGCCGGCGATCGCCTCCTGAGGCGGCGCAGCGATGCCGAGCGACGACGGATCCAGTACCGTCTCGCTGACCCGGCCGTCCCGCAGCTCGGCGATCTGCGTCGGGCCCAGCGTCGAGACCTCGTCCATCCCGTCACCGTGCACCACGAGCGCACGCCGCACGCCCAGCTCTCCGAGCACCTCCGCCATGGTTCGCACCAACGCTGGGTCGTACGTCCCGACCAACAGCATGGACGCGCCGGCCGGGTTGGCCAGGGGGCCCAGGATGTTGAAGACCGTGCGGATCCCGATCTCCCGGCGCGGCCCGGCCGCGTGCTTCATCGCGGCGTGGTAGATCGGCGCGAATAGGAAGCCGATCCCGATGTCCTCGATGCACCGCTGCACGGTCTCCGGGGGCACCTGTATGTTGACGCCCAACGCTTCGAGCACGTCGGCGGCCCCTGACCGCCGGCTCACGGCGCGGTTGCCGTGCTTGGCGACATAGCCGCCGGCGCCGGCGACCACGAACGCCGCGGTCGTCGAGACGTTGAAGGTGCTCACGCGGTCTCCACCCGTCCCCACCACGTCGGCAAGGTGGTCCACCCTGGGGATCACCCGCAGCGCCCGCTCGCGCATCGCGCGGGCGAAGCCGGCGATCTCGTCCACGGTCTCGCCGCGCATCCGCAGTGCGGTGATGAACGCCGCGATCTGCGCCGCCGTCGCCGCACCGTCCATGATCTCACCCATCGCGGCCCAGGCCTCCTGCTCGGAGAGCGTACGGCGGTCGGCCACAGCGCGGATCGCCTCCCTAATCATCGCGGCACCCCTGCCAGCGCCAGGAACCTCGCCAGGATCGCCTTCCCGACCGCGGTAAGCACCGACTCTGGATGAAACTGCACGCCTTCGACCGGAAGCCTCCTGTGCCGCAGGCCCATGATCGTGCCGTCATCAAGCCACGCCGATACCTCCAGGTCGTCCGGCAGGCCCTCGCGCGCGACGATCAGCGAGTGATAGCGCGTCGCCTCGAACGGGGAGGGCAGTCCTTCGTAGATCGTGCGGCCGTCGTGGTGGATCATCGAGGTCTTGCCGTGGACCGGCACCGGCGCCCGGATCACTCGGCCGCCGAACGCGGCGCCGATGCACTGGTGGCCCAGGCACACCCCCAGGATCGGCACGGTGGCCCCCAGCGCGCGGATCACCTCTACCGAGATGCCCGCCTCCTTCGGCGTGCAGGGGCCTGGCGAGATCACGATGGCCCAGGGGCAGCGCGCGGCTAGCTCGCCGGAGGTAGTCGCGTCGTTGCGCACGACCTCCATCTCGACGCCCAGCCCGCCCAGGTGCTGCACGAGGTTGTAGGTGAACGAATCGTAGTTGTCAATGACGGTGATCATCTGGTCCCGCCCGCGCGCAGCAGCGGCTCGCGCGCCCGGCCCACGATCTCGAGCGCCCGCACCAGCGCCTTCGCCTTGTTGATCGTTTCGAGATACTCGCGCTCGGGCACGGAGTCCGCCACGATCCCGGCACCCGCCTGCACGTAGGCGCGGTCGCGGGCCATCACGATCGTCCGCAGCGTGAGCGCCGTGTCCATGTTGCCCGAGTAGCCGACGTAGCCGACGGCGCCGGCGTACGGCCCGCGGGCCACCGGCTCCAGTTCGTCGATGATCTCCATCGCCCGGATCTTGGGCGCGCCGGTCACGGTCCCGGCCGGGAAGTGCGCGCGCAGGACGTCGAAGGCGTCAAGGCCGGCGTCGAGCACCCCCCGCACGCTGCTGGCAATGTGCATGACGTGGCTGAACCGCTCGATCGTCATCTGGTCGGTCACCTCTACGGTGCCGTACCGGCTCACCCGGCCCGCGTCGTTGCGGCCCAGATCCACGAGCATGACGTGCTCGGCGCGCTCCTTCTCATCGGCCAGCAGCTCCGCGGCCAGCCTGAGGTCATCGGCCTGGTTGAGGCCGCGGGGCCGCGTGCCGGCCAACGGACGGGTCTCCACGATGCCGTCCTCCAGGCGCACCAGCAGTTCCGGCGACGTGCCCACCAGCTTCACGTCCTCGAAGTCGAGGAAGAACATGTACGGCGACGGGTTGACGGTGCGCAGCGCCCGGTAGACCTCGAGAGCGTCCAGGCCCGCGGTCCTCGCCGAGAACCGCCGCGAGAGCACGACCTGGAACACGTCGCCCGCGGCCACGTACTCGCGCGCCCGCTCCACGCCGCGCAGATAGTCGGCGACCGACATCTCCTGGTCCAGCACCGGCTCGACGCGCCCCGCGGGCTCAGGCGCCACCAGCGGCGCGCTCAGCCGCTCGTGGATCCGCTCGATCGTCTCCACGGCCGCCCGGTACGCGCCGGAGGCGTCGCCGTCCACCGGAGCGCCGGCGATGATCCGCATAGCGTGCTTCACGTGGTCGAAGATAACCACCGCCTCGGTGATAATCAGGTAGCAGGTGGGCAGCCCCAGCGGGTCGGGCGGCCGGTTGGGCAGCCGTTCCCACAGCCGCACGCAGTCGTACCCGAAGTACCCCACGGCCCCGCCGTAGAAACGGGGCAGCCCGGGATGCGCGACCGGACGATAGCCGGCCAGCAGCTCGCGCGCGACTTCCAGGGGATCGGCCTCGACGGCGTACTCCGCCTCGCGGCGCCGCACCTCAACCTGCCGGCCGAAAGCGCGCAGCCGCACTACCGGCCCGACGCCTATGAAGGAGTAGCGGCCGAGCTTCTCCCCTCCCTCTACGCTCTCGAGCAGGTAGGCCTCGCCGCCCCCGCGCAGCTTCAGAAACGCCGAGATCGGCGTCTCGAGGTCGGCCGGGAGGTCGCAGACGACCGGGATCAGGTTCCCCTCGCGCGCGCGGCTGAGGAACTCGGTCTTGGTCGGCGCGATCAAGAGGCGGGCCATCGCGTCATGCCCCCTCGCCGCCGATGACGTCGTCGGGCGTCCCGGCCTCGATGCCCTGCCGCAGCCGCGCCAGTTCGGCCTGGTAGCGCGCCAGCGCCCGGAGGATCGCGTCGCGGTTGGCCCGGCAGATCGCGGCCCACATCTTTGCGGGGCTGCGCGCGATGCGCGTCATCTCCGCGTGCGCAGGGCCACCGACCCCCCGGGCGTCCGCGGCAACCGACCGGTGGAGCGCCAGGCTCACCAGGTACGGCAGGTGGCTGACCTGTGCGACCAGCTCGTCATGCGTCACGGGGTCTAGCAGCACCGGATGCATGCCCAGGCGCGTGACTGCCGTCTGCATCGCCGCCACTGCCTCGGGCACCGTGCGCGCGGTGGGCGTCAGGATGAACGGCCGTCCATCCAACAGCGCGGCATCGGCCGCGGCCATCCCCTGCCCCTCGTTCCCTGCCATGGGGTGCCCGCCCACGAACTGCACGCTTCCCGGTAGTGCCGCGTGTACGGCTGCGACGATCGGCGCCTTCACGCTCCCGACGTCGGTGAGGACTGCGCCACGGCGAGTCCACCGGGCAGCGGCGATCACCGTTGCGGCCACCTGATCCAGCGGCGTAGCCACGATGACCAGGTCGGCTTCCGCGACGCGGTCGAGACTCACGCTGCCGGCGTCAATCGCGCCGCGTTGCGCGGCCAGATCGAGCGCGCCCGGGTCCAGGTCCACGCCGATCACGCGGACCCCGGTCGCCCGCAGCCGAAGAGCCAACGACCCGCCGATCAGCCCCAGGCCGACGACGGCCGCTGTGCGAGGAAATGACCCGGGCGTCCCGGCCGGCCCGTCCATGCCTATATCTCCCGTCCGATGGCACCGGCGATCGGCCGCAGCGACGCCATCAGGCCGGCGAAGTTGTCCAGGTTCAGCGACTGCGGGCCGTCGCTGAGCGCGTTGGCGGGATCGGGATGCACCTCGACCATCAGACCGTCGGCGCCTGCGGCCACCGCGGCCCGGGCCATCGGCGCGACGTAGCGCCACTTCCCGGTCCCGTGGCTCGGGTCCACGAGAACCGGCAGGTGCGTCAGTTGCTTGAGCACGGGGACCGCGGAGAGGTCGAGGGTGTAGCGGGTGTGCCCGTTGAACCCCCGGATGCCACGCTCGCACAGCACCACCTGGTAGTTTCCCTCGCTTAGGATGTACTCGGCGGCCATCAGCAGCTCTTCGATGGTCGCGCTCACGCCGCGCTTGAGCAGCACCGGCAGCCGGGCGCGCCCGGCCTCGCGCAGCAGGGTGTAGTTCTGCATGTTCCGCGCGCCTATCTGGATCATGTCGGCGTAGCGCACGACGAGCTCGAGCTGCGCGGCGTCCATTGCCTCGGTCACCACCGGCAGGCCGGTGCGATCGCGGGCCTCGGCGAGCAGGCGCAGCCCTTCTTCCTCCAGGCCCTGGAACGAGTACGGCGAGGTCCTGGGCTTGAACGCGCCGCCACGGAGAAGCGTGGCGCCCGCCGCCTTCACGCCGTCGGCCGCCGCCAGTATCTGCTCGCGGCTCTCCACCGAGCACGGGCCCGCGATCACGGCCACGCGGGCGCCGCCGATCGGCTGGCCCCCCGCGGTCACGACGGTGTCGTGGGGGAGGAACTCCCGGCTCACCAGCTTGTACGGCTGGAGGATCGCCACGACGCGCTCGACGCCTGGGGCCACCTCGAGCGACTCGCGCAGGATCTCCTTGGTGCGGTCGTCGCCTACCACGCCGATCACCGTGCGCGACACGCCGACCGAGATGTGGGTGTTCAGGCCCGCGCCGCGGATCCGTTCGACCACGGCCTGCACTTGACGTTCGCTTGCGCCTGCCTCCATGACAACGATCATGTCATCGCCTCCAGGGTCAAAACCCCCACACGAACACAAACACCCCTCGCCCACTAGGGACGAGAGGTGCGCTCCCGCGGTG
>CAYLKW010000066.1:0-11675 GCA_964384245.1 uncultured bacterium | reverse complement strand
GTCGAGTCGTGGAGTAGCCTCTCCAGTGATTCCCGGAGGTGCCGCTCCACGGCCTGGTGCTCGTCGCGGATCCGGCGCAGCTCAGGCGAGGCAGTGCTCAGAACCCGGCCCTGATCGTCCAGGGCCCGGCCTATCTCCGCCTCCAGGTCCGGCAGCGCGGACAGACGGTCGGCCAGCGCTGCCAAACGCGGGGCCAGGGCGCGGCGGGAGCGCAGGTGGGACTGGACGCGCCTGGTGACCTCCAGGGTCTGCGCCACGTCGAGCAGTTCCAGGGGTTCCAGCACACCGCCCGATGCCGCCATCGCGGCCTGCGGCCGGATGTCGCGCGCGCCCCGCACCTGGATCTCGGACTCCGCGGCCACCGCCACCGCCTCCGCGGTCTCCGCCAGGGCCGCGCGCACCGCCTCGCCGTCGCGCAGCGGCGCCAGGCGCAGTGCCACCTCGCGCCCCATGGGCGTCACCGTGCCCTCGGCCAGCGCGGCAAGTATCTTGGGAAACTCGAGCACGCGCAGGGTGCGCGCGTCAGCAGGCAGGCCGTTCACGCGGGCACCCCGCCGGACCGCGCTGCTGCCGCGGCCCGCCTTCCATTCAGCGCGGAAAGAATCGCGGGAGCGACATCGGCGATCGTGCGAACATCCTGGAAGGCGCTGCGCTGGGGGCCGACGGCCAGGACCGGAACAGGGTGTCGGGTGTGCGTGCTCGTGCGACAGTCCTCCAGGTTGCCGTGATCGCTGGTGACAAGCAGGGTCGTCCTGGCGCCCAGACGATCGAGGACGCCGGCCAGCAGCTCGTCCGTCATGCCGATCACGGCCTCTGGGGAGAGGGCGGTGCGCCCGTGCGCCGCAAGGTCCGTGAGGAAGAACTCGAAGAAGGTGAGGTCCGCGTCCGAGGAGATCTCGCCCAGGCGGTGACCGGCAAGCCGCGGGGTCAGCGCCTGGACGGCGTGCCCCCACCCGCGCAGCCGGTGGTTGACCAGGTCGTGGAACACCGCGCGCCCGGCGCGCAGATCGTCAATCGAGCGCAGCCTGACCCCTGCGGCTTGCGCCGCGTGGGTGACAGCGGCCACCCTGAGTCGCCGGAGGGCCACGGCGGAGAAATACTCCGGACTGTACGCGTTTGCCAGCGCCACGCGCAGGCCATGCGCTCGCGCGCGCGCGAAGATGCTGTGCGCGGAGAGCAGTTCCCGCATCGCCGCAGTGGGATACGCGCTCACGTGCCGGCCGGCGATCGCCGACGCGTTGTGGCCGGTGAGCAGCGAGGTCTGCCCGGTGGCGCTCTGCGGCAGCCCTGCCATGCCCAGGGTTGCGTCCGCGGAGCGCAGCAGCACGCCCGGGCGGCTGACCGTCTCCTGGGCAACGAGCGGGCCGCCGAGCATCCTGCGCAGCGTGGGCGTCGCCGCCCTCGCGAACGGGTTGATCGCGGGATCTGGCTCGCCGAGGCCGACGCCGTCCAGGAAAAGGACCAGAACTGACACCTCTTCATTATAGACGAGAAGGAAACCGGTGCGAGAGCGCGGGGTGGCTGTGCCCGTCAGCGGCTGCGCCGGGGACGGCCTTCCCGGTGGCCGAGCACCTCACGCAACGACGCCAGCGGCAGCGTGTTGATGACGTCTCGTGCCTCGGCCCACCCGCGCCGGGCGGTTCCCACGCCAAGCGGCATGTAGCGCAACTGCGCAACGGAGTGCGCGTCGGTGCCTATCGCCAGGCGCGCTCCCCGCTCCCGGGCCAGGCGGACATCCGTGTCCTTGAGGTCCAACCGTTCGGGCGCGGCGTTGATCTCAAGCGCGGTCCCGGTTCGAACCGCGCCGTCCACCACCGCCTCGATGTCCACCTCGTAGGGATCGCGCGAGCCGAGCAGGCGGCCGGTAGGGTGGCCGAGGATGTCCACGCGCTCGTTCTCCATCGCCCGCACCATGCGCGCGGTCATGGCCTCGCGACTCATTCCGAAGCGGGTGTGCACCGATGCGATCACAAGGTCGAGGTCGGCCAACAGGTCGTCGGGATAGTCCAGGCCCCCGTCGGCGGAGATGTCGCACTCGGTGCCGATGAGAACGGCGATCCCCAGGCGGTCAGAGAGGGAGCGCACATGCCGGATGTGGCCGCGCAGGTCCGCGGCCGGCACTCCTCGCGCGACCTTGAGCGACTGCGAGTGGTCGGTGATGCAGACGTACTCGTATCCCAGCGCCCGGGCGGCGGCGGCGATCTCCTCAACGCTGTCTGTGCCGTCGCTCCAGTCCGTGTGCGCGTGAACCTCGCCGCGGATGTCCTCGACCTCGATCAGCCGGGGCAGCCGGCCGGCTTCCGCCGCCTCGATCTCGCCCTGATCCTCCCGGAGTTCGGGCGGTATCCAGGGCAGGCCGAGGGCGCGGTAGACCTCGGGCTCCGTGCGGCCGGCCACGCGGCGGCCGTCCCCCAATCGCCACACCCCGTACTCGTTGAGCTTAAGCCCGGCGCGGACCGCCCGCTCGCGCAGGGCGACGTTGTGCTCCTTGCTGCCGGTGAAGTACTGCAGTGCCGCGCCGTATGCGGCGGGTTCCACGACGCGCAGGTCGGCCCGCAGCCCATTGCCCAGCACCACGGACGACCGGGTGGAGCCCTGGGCCAGCACCTCGCCGACCTCGGGCGCTCCGATGAAGGCGTCCATCACCCAAGTGGGCGCGCGGCTGGTCACCAGGATATCCAGGTCGCCCACGGTCTCCTTCATGCGGCGGATGCTACCGGCGGCGCTGATCTGCTTCACGCCGGGGACGGCCCGCAGCCGCTCCACGAGCTCTTGCGCAACGGGCAGGGCAAAGCCCAGGGGCTGTCGCCCGGCCTGCCGCCGTACCATCGCTATGCCGCGCAGTATGGCCTCCTCGGTCTTGGGCCCCATGCGGGGCAGCTCCTGGACGCGGCCGGCGGAGGCCGCGGCCTCCAGCTCGTCCAAGGTCGAGATGCCCAGGTGCTCGTGCAACAACAGCGCTGTCTTGGGTCCAACCTCCGGCACCAGCATCAAGGTAGCCAGCCCAGGCGGAAGTGAGGCGGCCAGCTCCTCGTACGCCCGCATGGTGCCGGCGGCAAGGAACTCGACGATCTTCTCGGCCAGGGTCTTGCCTATGTGGGGAATCTCGGTCAGGCCGCCGCGGGCGGCGACCGCGGCCACGTCCTCTGAGAGCCCCTCGATGGCGCGGGCTGCCCGGCGGTACGCGTTGATGCGGAAGACCGACTCGCCCTTGATCTCCAGGAGATCGGCGATCAGCGCAAACCGCTGGGCGATTTCCCGGTTCCGCGTCACGAGGGGTTCGTCAGAACTTGTGGTCCGGACCGACCGGCGGAAACGGGATCGGGCTGATGCGTTGAAGGTGCGTGATGGCGCCTCGCTGCGCCGCCGCGACGTACCGGACTATCGGCGACCGCTCAACGTCCTGGGCGATCGTGTCGGACATCGGTGAGGCCAGCAGGATTCCGATCCCGGCCATGGCCGCGACCAGGGCCTTGAGCGCGCCGGCGGGAATCCCGAGGAGCTGGGCGTACAGGCCTGGTCGCTTCCCGCCTGGGAGGATGCTTGTCAGCAGGGCCAGCAGCGTGTACACGACCAGGAAGGCGAGGACGAACCCAAGGGTTCGCCCCCATTCCAGGGGCAGTGGGCTCCCCTTCGTGATGCGCTCACCCAGGGACGGAAAGGCGATCGCCGCGCCCGCGTAGGCAAGCACCAGCGCCACCGCGCCCAGCAGGGACGCGACAGCGCCCTTGAACATCCCCTGCACGATGAACCCGATCAGCATCACCACCGCGATCCAATCAAGCCAGGTCACCACAACCACCTCCAGGACACCCGCTCACCCAAGACGATTCCCCATTCGCCGTGCCGACATACCTATGCGCGGACCGTAACCGGCAGGCGCGCGGCCAGCTCCGTGCATATCTCCAGCATCAATCCCTCGATCTCTTCGCCGGTTAGGGTGCGGTCCGGGGCGCGAAACGTCAGGGTGTAGGCCAGGTTGCGCGTGCCCGGGGCGAGTGGCGGGCCGGTGTAGGCGTCGAACAACTCCACCGATTCCAGCATTGCGCCGCCGGCTTCGGTCAGCGCGGCCTGCACCGCCGCGTGGGGCAGACCGAGAGGCGCCACCAGAGCGACGTCACGCACCACGGCCGGATACCGCGGCATGCCCGTGAAATTCGGTTGAAGCACGGCGCGGCCGAGCAGCGCATCCAGATCCATCTCGCTCACGTAGGTGCGGCCTGGAAGATCGAAGCGGGCGGCGACCTTGGGGTGCAGCTCGCCCACCACCCCAACCTCCACGCCGCCGACGCGGACGCGTCCACACCGCGCCGGGTGCATCCACGCGGGACCGCCGGCCTCCACGGCCAGCAGTCCCACGCGCAGCTCGCGGGCCAGGGTTTCCAGCACGCCCTTGAGGTGCAGGAGCGTGGCCTGGCGTAGGTCCCGGGCGCCCTCCCAGAACCCGGCCAGCCATGCCCCGCGCATCGCAATCGCCAGCGCCCGCCGCTCCTGCACGGCGCCGCCTTCGACCCGGAAGGTGCGTCCAATCTCAAACAGGTGGATCGCTCCCTGCCGCCGGGCTGCGTTGACCCGCACGGCCTCCAGCAGTCCCGGCAGCAGAGCGGGGCGCAGGTGGGTGTGGTCTGCCGTAAGCGGGTTGGAGATGGGCACAGCCAGCCGCCACGGATCGTCCTCCCCGACCCCCAACCGGTCCAGCGCGCGGGGGTGGATGAGCGACAGCGTCATCGCCTCGGTCAGGCCGGCCCGCACGAGCGCGTCGCGCGCCGCGGCCTCGGCCTCGAGCGTGACCGGGCGGCGTCCTTGCTGCATGACCTCGCACGGCATAGTCTCTGGAATCCGGTCGTAGCCGTGGTGGCGTGCCACTTCCTCGACTAGGTCTTCCTCGCGCTCCAGATCCCTTCGGCCAACCGGGGGCACGGCGAGGATGATATCCCCCTCCTGGCGCACTTCGAGACCGAGCCGCGTGAGAACCGCCACGACCTCCGCCTCGGGTATCTCCACGCCCAGGACTCGCGCCAGCCGCCGGAGCCGCAGCCTGATTGTCGGCCTGGACAACGGCGCTGGATAGACGTCCACTCCAAAGCGCAGAACCCGTCCTCCCGAGAGGCCGGCTATGAGCCCGGCGGCCCGGCGCGCAGCACGGGCGACCCCTTCGGGATCCACCCCGCGCTCGAACCGCGCGCTGGCCTCGGTGCGCAGGCCAATGCGCCGGCTGGTCCGGCGCACGCTGTATGGCGCAAACGACGCCGCTTCCAGCAGCACCGTGCGGGTCCCCGGGCCGATCTCGGTCTCGGCGCCGCCCATGATGCCGGCCAGGGCCACAGGACGGCGGGCGTCCGCGATCACCAGCATATCGGGGTCGAGGGTGCGTCCCACACCGTCCAGCGTCACCAGGTACTCACCGGATGCGGCCGGTCGCACGATGATCCGGCGTCCCTCGAGCGAGTCGAGGTCGAACGCGTGCAGGGGCTGCCCCCATTCCAGCATCACGTAGTTCGTCGCGTCCACCACCGCGTTCACTGATCGGATTCCGGCCGCTTCCAACCTGGAGGCGATGGCAGGGGGCGAGAAACCAACCGTGATGCCCGTGATCACGTGGGCCACGTAGCGCGGGCATAGCGACGCATCGGCGATCTCCACCGCCGCCATGGAGGCGGCGGGCGGGTCATCTTCGCGGAGATCTTCGGCGGGAAGCCGGACGTCGCAGCCACCCCACGCTGCCATCTCGCGGGCGATGCCGATCATGCTCAGTAGATCTGGCCGGTTGGAGGCTATCTCGAGATCCAGCACCAGGTCTCCCCCGGCGCGCTCGACTCCCTCTACCCCGATGCCCAGCATGGGCAGGCGCTCGACCAGCGCCTCGGCGGGCTCGGGCAACTCCACGTACTCTCTCAGCCACGACAGCGGGGCGCGCATCTAGAACTGCTCCAGCAACCTGAGATCGTTCTCCCACAGCAGGCGGATGTCGGGGATCCCATAGCGCACCATGGCCGGCCGGTCAACTCCCAGGCCGAACGCAAAAGCCGTGTACCGCTCAGGGTCTATCCCGGCCATCTCCAACACCCTGGGGTGGAACATACCACAGCCGCCCATCTCCAGCCACCGTCCCTCGAACGACACCGCCAGTTCGGCGCTGGGTTCCGTAAACGGGAAGTAGCTGGGCTGGAAACGCGTCTGCGTCCCGGGCCCGAACATCTCGCGCGCGAACGCGGCCAGCACGCCCTTGACGTTGGCGAACGTAATCGCCTCGCCGACCATGAACCCATCCACCTGGTGGAACACCGGCATGTGGGTGGCGTCCACGGGATCCCGGCGATAGCACCTTCCGCTGGTGACGATGCGCATCGGCGGCGTCCGTCCCACCATCACCCTGGCGTCCACCACGGTGGCGTGCGTGCGCAGCAGCAGCTCGTCGCCGAGATAGAAGGTGTCCTGCGTGTCGCGGGCCGGGTGGTCGCGCGGCATGTTGAGGCGTCCGAAATTGAACTCGTCGGTCTCCACCTCGGTTCCCTCGACGACCTCGAACCCGAGTCCCATGAAGATGCGCTCGACCTCATCGAGCGTGCGCCGAAGCACGTGCCGGCGGCCCAGCGGCCCTCGCCGGCCCGGTAGCGACACGTCGAGCCCCTCGACTGCCAGGCGTTCTGCCTCCTGGGCAGTGGCGAGTTCAGCCGCGCGGCCGTCGAAAGCCGCCAGCAGTGCCTCCTGGGCACTGTTGAGGCGCGCGCCAAGTGACGCGCGATCAGGCCCGCTCAGGGCAGGAAGGCCCTTGAGCAGCGCGGCGATCTCGCCCCGGCGCCCCAGCACGCGGCGGCGCAAGCCCTCCAGTTCCTCGGGTGCCGTCACCCCTTGGAGCGCCTCGATCGTCTGGGTCACGAGCCGGTCAACATCGTCAGGCATGGAACGCCTCCTGGGTAATGCCGAAGCGCCTCCGCCCCCAGGGGCGAAAGCGCCTCGCTTCCGCGATACCACCCTCATCGGCCGGGCGCACGCTGCGGCCCGGTCCCTCTTTCCCGGATAACGGTGGGTGTCCGGCCGGGTCTAGTGGCGCCGTTATGCGTTCAACCCGGCGGCTCAGGAGCGAACTTCCCGACGGCACGTGCTCGAAGGGGCTTGCAGTCTGGGGCCCCCCTCCCTATCCCCGCGCGACTCGGGGCCGCGCGGGTGATCGAGCCGACCCCGCGGTACTCCTCTCCGTCATCGCTTGGCTGAAACCCGCGCCAGATCAGGGTTCCAGCTACTGCCGTGCGCTTGCCGTGAGTATAGCACAGGCCGAAAGCGGCTGACAAGCAGGCGAGAGGCCGGTCACGGATCCGCGGGCGCGCCGCCGCGCCTGCGGACGGCCTCGTAGAGGAGCACGCCCGCCGCCACCGCGGCGTTGAGCGACTCCACCGGCCCCAGCAGTGGAATGCGGACGCGCGTCCCGAGATGGAACCACGCCGGATCGGGCCCGGCGGACTCGTTCCCAACGACGATCGCCAGCGGTGGATCAACGGGCGCAGAGGCGTAGCCCTGATCTCCTCGAGCGTCCGCCACGATCACGCGGACACCGTGAGCGACGAGCGCCGCCCGCAGCGCCGGACCGTCGAGCCCAAGCACCGGGATCCTGAAGGCCGCTCCCATGGTGGCCCGGATCACCTTGGGCTGAAACGGATCGGCGGTGCCCTCGGTCACCGCGACCGCCGAAGCCCCGGCCGCGGCCGCGGTCCGCACCATGGTGCCGAGGTTTCCGGGATCCTGGATCCCATCGGCCACAAGCAGCAGGAGCCCGGGCGAGGCCAGGATTGTCGCGTCCGGCGTGGACGGACGCCGGGCCAGTGCCACGACTCCCTGAGATGTCGCCACGCGGCTGGCGGCCTGCACGACGCGCGGGGTGGCCTGGCAGACGCGCGCGCCGGCGGCCAGAAGACGCGCGCCCAGCGGCGATTCCTCGGAGCCTGGCTCGTCGCCGGCAATGAGCGCGGCCTCGACCACGATTCCGGCATCGAGGGCTTCCTGAATCAGGCGCGGTCCATCCAGCACGATCCGCCGTTTTGGGTCTCGGCGCGGATGCTCACCCGCCCGCCGCATCGCCTGCACAAGAGGGTGACGCGTCGAGGTGATCACGTCGCCAACTGGCTAGAGCAAGGTTTCCAGCCTGGTGAGCTGCCGGTTCTCTCCCACCACGACCAGCACGTCCCCGGATTGAAGCACGGTGTCCGGGCCGGGAGAGATCAAGAGCTGGCTGTCCCGGCGGATCAGCAGCAGGCTGACGCCGAAACGGGCCTTGAGATCCAACCGTCCCAGCGTCTGTCCTACAAGGCGATCGGGAACGCTGAGCTCCTCGATCGAGAACGTCGGGGAGATCTCGATGTAGTCAAGGACCCCAGGCGACGAGAGGGTGTGGGCGATGCGCACGCCCATGTCGCGTTCCGGGTAGATGACCGCGTCCGCGCCGACGCGCTCGAGTACCTTGCCCTGCAGGTCGTTGGAGGCCTTGGCCACGATCTTCTTGCAGCCGAGTTCCTTGAGGATCAGCGTGGTCAGGATGCTCTCCTGTATGGCAGCGCCGATCGCCACGACCACCGCGTCCACGTTCGCAATCCCAACGCCCCTGAGCGCCTCGGCGTCCGTTGAGTCCAACTGCACCGCGTGCGTCACGTCATCGGCTATGCGCCGGAGCGAGTCCTCCTTCTCGTCGATCGCGAGCACCCGGTGCCCCAACTGGTGCAGCGTCGTCGCGACGCTCCGCCCGAACCGTCCCATTCCAATCACCGCGAATTCGCTCATCGTCATCTCCACCCGCCCGAATGCGTCGGCCGCCGCGCGGCGCCGGGCTCGCTTCGTTACCCTATGAACAGCCTCTCCTCAGGATAGCGCACCCGGGACGGCCGGTGCCGCCGGGTCAGCCCGAACGCGACCGTCAGCAACCCTACGCGGCCGCTGAAAACGGTCAGGATCACAATGATTCTACCCCATGGCGAAAGGTGTGGCGTCAGGCCGGTGCTCAGTCCCACCGTACCGAAGCCGGACGTGATCTCGAACAGCGCCGCAAGGAACTCCACGCCCTCGGTCAGGGTCAGGAGGACCGACATCGTGACCACGAAAGCCACGGAGACAAATGCTATGGTCAGGGCCTTGTTGATGTTCTGGGCCATGATCCGGCGCCCGAACAACGACGGATCCCCGGTTCCCCGAATGGTGCTCAGGATCACGGCCAGGGGTACGATGAACGTCGTCGTCTTGATGCCTCCGCCCGTACCTCCAGGGGAGGCGCCGATAAACATGAGCGTGATGAGAAGCATCAGCGTTGGCTGCGCCAGCGAGCCGATGTCAATCGTGGAGAAGCCCGCGGTCCTGGGCGTCACCGCCTGGAAGAAGGCCGCGAGCAGGCGCGCCGGAGCCGGCAGGGATCCCAGCGTATTGGGGTTGGTGAACTCAAGCAGCGCGATCAACGCCCACCCGACACCGATCAGCATCCCCGTGGTCAGCAGCACCGTCTTCGAGTGCAGCGTCAGGTGCCGCGAGCGCAGATCGAACAGCACCGCGAACCCGAGGCCGCCAAGAACGACGAGTCCGGCGATGACCCCGGACACTACCGGGTCGCGGGCGTAGGCGGTGAGGCTGGTGAAGCCGCCCATCAGGTCGAAACCGGCGTTATTGAACGCCGAGATGCTGTGGAAGACCCCCTTGTATAGCGCGCGCCCCAAGGGCTCCTCGCCCAGCCAGCGCAGGGTCAGCAGCGCCGCGCCGGTGGCTTCGATCGTCACTGCCATCAGGATGAGGCGACGCGTGAATCGCACCACGCCCCCGAGGTCGTAGAGGTTGTGGGACTCGGTGAGAATGATCCGCTCCCGCAGCCCGATCCGCCACCCGAGTATGAGGGCCAGGATCGCCCACGAGGTCATGTACCCGAATCCCCCAAGCTGTATCAGCACCAGGATCACCACCTCGCCGAATGTCGAGTAGTGATCGGCGGTGTCCACCACGACAAGGCCCGTGACGCAGGTCGCCGACGTGGCGGTGAACAGCGCGGTGAGAAACGGCGTGGGGCGGCCCGACTCGGAGGCGACAGGCAGACTGAGCAGCACCGCGCCCACCATGATGATCGTTATGAAACCGATGATAATGGTCTGGGAGGGGCTGAGTGTCAGCCGCCCTAGCCAGGGACATCGAGCCAGCGCGAACTGGCGAACCATCTAGGGAGTCGGTGTCCTCGCCGTGACCATCCCGGGCACAACACAGAGCCGCCGGGACCAACAACCGGCGGCTAGGACTCCAGGTGTGCCTTGGCGCGCGCGACAAGCGCGTCAAAGGCCGCCCGGTCTTTCACCGCCAGGTCAGCCAACACCTTGCGATTCACGCCTACGCCCGCCCTGCGCAGGCCGCTGATCAGCCGGCTGTACGAAACGCCGCTCCCGCGCGCGGCGGCGTTGATGCGAGTAACCCACAGCCGCCGGAACTGCCGCTTGCGCAGGCGCCGGTCCGCGAATGCCTGCGCCAGGGCCCGGGTCACGTACTGCGTGGCCAGGCGGTACCACCGGCTTTGACCGCCCCGGTACCCCCGCGCCAGCCGCAGGATCTTCTTGTGACGGCGACGTGCTGTTACGCCGCGCTTGATGCGTGCCATGACCAACCCACCTTCCGCTAGAGAACTGCCTGGCGGATCCCCGAAGCACTACTTACCGGGGAGCAACCGCCGCAACCGCTTTTCGTCGCTGGCGTGCACGGAAACCACGGCGCGCAGAGAGCGCTTGCGCTTGGGGCTCTTCTTGACCTTGAGATGCCCGCCGTGCTGGCGCCCCCGCGTCAGGCGGCCCGACCCCGTTGTTCCAATGCGCTTCGCGGCGCCCTGGTGTCGCTTCGTCTTTGCCACCGCTACCTCTCCCGTCTCCTACCCCTTGCGAGGGGCCAGGAGCATGATCATGTTCCTGCCTTCCAGCTTGGGCGCTCCCTCGACCGTCCCGACTTCTGCCACTGCCAGGGCCAACCGCTGGAGCAACGCCTCCCCCACCTTGGGGTGGGCCATCTCCCGCCCGCGGAACCACATCGCGACCCGGACCTTGTCGCCGTCCTTGAGGAACTCTATCACCCGGCGGATCTTGACCTGGAAATCGTGCTCCCCTATCTTCGGGCTCATCCGCATGCCCTTGAGATCGCCTCCGCGCGACTTGCGGTGGGCGTCGCGGTCGCGCTTGCTCTGCTCGTACTTGTACCGCCCGTAGTCCATGATCTTGCACACGGGCGGGGACGCCGTGGGAGCTACCTCCACGAGGTCCAGTGTGTGCTCCTGGGCGCGCGCAAGCGCCTCGCGTGTGGGCACGATTCCCAGCTGCTCGCCGCTGGGACCTATCAACCGCACCTCTCGGACTCTTATACGGTCGTTGACCCTTGTCTCGCGTTCGATGCTCTCTCGCCCTCCTTGGCCCCCGTGCTAGGGGTCGGCCCGCAGCCCGAAAAGTAAGAAGGGGACGGCAGGTGCCATCCCCACGTTCACGCCGCTGCCACAGCGACCCGGGTCGCATCGCGGTACAGTTGGAGCGCCCGGGTGAGAAGCGGATGGCTTCTACTTTCGGCTGCCAGACCGTGCGGAGTATAGCACGCGGGCATGAGACCGTCAAATCGCACTAGCCGGCCGGAGACTGTCAAGCCCTGGGTGGCACTTCCCTTGGCTTATGATGTTGGTGTTCGAC
>CAYLKW010000065.1:0-12330 GCA_964384245.1 uncultured bacterium | reverse complement strand
GGCCAGATCGCCGCTCGTGGCGCCGCCGGGCGCTGTGCCCCCGCCGCCGGATACGGCCGCTGCCAGCGATGCCACCAGCGGCGCAAGCCGGTCGTGGCGGTCAAGGAGCTCGCACCGGGCGTGGCGTCGGATCTCGAGCCGCCTGGCGTCAACGATCACCAGGCTCGCTCCCCGGTCAATCGCCGCCTTGATCCGCAGCCACAGCACGGGGTACTCCTCGGTGATGTCGCAGCCCACCAGCACGAAGACGTCGCCCCGGCCCAGCTCGTCGAGCGATGAGCGCAGTCCCCAACTCACCCCTAGACTCGCGCCGTCAGGCGGGGCGTCCACGCGGTGATCCAGGTGGGGTGTGCCTACCACGTCGCGGAAGAACCCTGCGGCCGCAGACGCGTCCTCGTTGGACAGCCGCCTGCCCCCGAGGAACGCCACCCGCCCTGGCCCGCGCTCGCGTGCGGAGCGCAGGCGCTCGGCCACCAGGCCAAGCGCCTCATCCCAGGAGGCCTCGCACAGACGGCCTTCCCGCCGTAGTAGCGGGGTGGTCAGACGGTCTCCCGCGGCCACATAGCCGTGCCCGAAGAATCCCAGGTCGCACAGCCAGACGTCGTTGACCTCTGGTTCCTCCCGGGCACGCGCGCGGAGGATCTCCCCGCCGCGCACGTCCAGCCAGACCGAGCACCCGACCCCGCAGTGGGCGCAGGTTGAGGCGACCGGCTCGTTGTCCCAGGGCCTGGCCCTGAACCGGTAAATCCGGCTGGTCAAAGCGCCCACTGGGCAGATCGCGATCGTGTTACCGATGAACTTGGACTCCACCGGTAGCCCAAGCGGCGTGCCGATCTCGCTGGTGAAACCGCGCACGAAGCCCTTGAGCGCGTCGTCGCCGGCGATGATCTCGCCGAAGCGCACGCAGCGCCAGCACAGGATGCACCGCTCGCGGTCCAGCGCCAGCAGCGGGCCCAGGGAGATCGGCTTGGCGTAATCGCGCTTGGCCTCTACAAACCGGCTGCGGCCCGGGCCATACCGGAACGTCTGATCCTGGAGCGGGCACTCGCCGCCCTTGTCGCAGATCGGGCAATCGAGAGGGTGGTTGATGAGAAGAAGCTCCAGGATGCTCTCCTGCGCCGCCCTGACCGCCGGGCTGGTAGTGCTGACCACCATGCCATCGGATGCCTCCAGCGTGCAGGCGGTCTGCAGCTTGGGCATCTTCTGCACCTCAACCAGGCACATGCGGCACGCGCCCAGCGGAGGCATGCGGTCGTGATAGCAGAAGATGGGGATGTCTATGCCCGTCGAGCGGGCTGCCTGATAGACGGTGGCGCCCTGGGGCACGGTCACCTCCCGGCCATCAATCACCAGGGTCACTGTCGCGCGCGGGGCCTCAGCAGACATGTACCGCCCCCACCGCGATGCGGCGCTCGTACTCGTTCCGGAAGAGCCGGAGCGAGGCTTCCAGGCCGGGCGGCACGCTCTCTCCCAGCGGGCAGAAGCAGGTGCCGGTCATCCCAGCCGCGATGCTCTCGAGCAGCGACAGGTCCTCGGTGCGACCGCGGCCGTGCAGGATCCGCTCGAAGATCTGCGCGATCCACGCGGTCCCCTCCCGGCACGGCGTGCACTTGCCGCACGATTCGTCGCGGTAGAACTCCACCGCGCGCGCCATCACCTCGACCATGTCGGCGGAATCGTCCATCACGATCACCGCGGCCGAGCCGAGCATGGTGCCGGCCTGGCGCAGGCTGTCGGGGTCCATCTTCACGTCCAGGTCTGCCTCGGCAAGGAACACCGACGAGGAACCGCCTGGGAACGCCGCCTTGAAGCGCCTTCCAGGACGCATGCCTCCGGCGTGCTCGAAGATGAGCGATCGCAACGTCACGCCCAACGGCGCCTCGTACACCCCGGGGCGGGCGACCGCCCCGCTCACCGAGAACAGCGTCGGTGGACCCAACTCCTTGTACCTGTCAGGTCCCAGGCCAACGATCACCGGCAGGTGACAGAGCGTCTCGACGTTCTGGACCAGTGTCGGCTGCTGATAGAGACCGGCCTGAGCCGGAAACGGCGGGCGCTGCCTGGGCATCGCGCGGCGGCCCTCCAGCGACTCCAGCAGGGCCGTCTCCTCGCCCGCGATGTAGGCACCCGCGCCTGAGTGCACGACGATCTCAACGGCGTGCTCGCTCCCGAAGATCCGCTCTCCCACAAAGCCCGCCCCGCGGGCCTGTGTTATCGCGGCCTCGAGCAATCGGCGGCCCCGGTAGAACTCCCGGCGCAGGTAGATGTAGACCTTGCGCGCGCCGATGGTGACCGCCGCGATCAGGATGCCCTCCACGAGCAGGTGCGGGCACCCTTCGATCAGCGTTCGGTCCTTGAAGGTGCCTGGTTCGCCCTCGTCCCCGTTCACGACCACGTACTTCACGGGCGCCGCCTTGGGGATGAACTTCCACTTCTGCGCCGCCGGGAATCCGGCGCCGCCCTTCCCACGCAGTCCAGAGGCGGCCACCATCTCGATGACCTGGTCAGGGGTCAACTCCGTGGCTGCGCGACGCGCCGCATCGTAGCCGCCGGCGCGGCGGTATTGCTCGATGTCCGCCATGCCCTCGGCCCGAACCCACCGGAGCAACACCGATTCAGGCATGGCCGCTTCCGTCGTCATCTCCTCCGCCCCTGCGCCCTACCGGTACCTGTCCAGCAACGGCTCGACTTCCTCCGGCGTCACCGCGGCCCACCGATCCTCGTCCACTAGCACCGCTGGAGCTTCGTCGCACGCTCCCAGGCACTCCGCCGTCCGCAGCGAGAAGCGGCCGTCCGGCGTGGTCTCGCCCGGACGGACGCCCATGACCTCCTGCATGCGGCTCAACACCCGCTGGCACCCGTTAAGCATGCACGACAGGTTGGTGCACACGTGCACCACGTGTCTGCCCACGGGCTCGAGGTAGAACAGGCCGTAGAACGAGGCGACCGAGGTCACCTCGGTCACCGGGAGTTCGAGCGTCTCGGCCACCGACTCCAGAACCTCCGGGCTGAGGTACCCCGCCTCCTGCTGCGCCACGAACAGCGCCGGGAGCAGTGCAGACTGGCGGTGCTCGTAGAGGCCGGCCAGGCGGCGGATCTCCTCTCGCGCACGCTCCGTCACCGGTCCACGTCTCCCAGCACGACGTCCAGACTCGCGATCGCGACAACCACGTCCGCAATGAACCCCCTGTACACCATTGCCGGCAGCGCCTGCAGGTTGTTGAACGTCGCCGCCCGCACCCTCACCCTGGAAGGCCGGTTGCTCCCATCGCTTATCAGGTAGTAGCCCTTCTCTCCCCTGGGAGACTCCACCGCCGCGTACACCTCGCCCACCGGGGGATGCAGCCCTTCGCTGACCAGCTTGAACTGGTGGATGACCGCTTCCATGCTGCGGACGAGCTCGCCGCGGGGCGGCAGCGCGATCTTTCGGTCGTCCAGGCACACCGGGCCGCCGGGCAGGCGATCGAGCGCCTGCAAAATGATCCGGCGGCTCTGCCGCATCTCCTCCATCCGAACCAGGTACCGATCGAAGGCATCGCCGTTCCTGCCCAGCGGCACGTCGAACTCGAACTGCTCATACCCGCCGTACGGAAACGCCTTGCGCACGTCGTAGTTCACTCCCGAGCCGCGCAGTACCGGCCCGGTGCATCCATACGCAAGCGCGGTCTGCGGGGTGAGCACCGCCACCCCTTCGAGGCGCTTGCGCCAGATCAGGTTGTCGGTCAGCAGCGAGTCGTACTCGTCCACTCGGCCGGCCAGTCCTTCGGCAATCTGCCGGACGCGCGTCTCGAACCCTTCGGGCAGATCCTGATGGAGCCCGCCTATCCGGTAGTACCCGTGCATCATGCGCTGGCCCGAGACCATCTCGAAGATGTCCAGGATCTCCTCGCGATCCTGGAGGCAGTACATGAACCCGCTGCTCACATTGACGTCAATGGCGCTGGACCCCAGGAACACCAGGTGGCTGGCGACGCGCGACAGCTCCGCCAGGATGATCCGCGCCACCTGCGCCCGAGGGGGTGGTGTGATGCCCAGCAGCTTCTCGACGGCCAGGACGTACGCCATCTCCTCAATGAACGTGGCCAGGTACTCGATGCGGGCCGGAAAGACGATATTCTGGTGATAGGTGCGGTTCTCCATCTCCTTCTCGAACCCGGTGTGGAGATGTCCGATGATCGGCCTTGTGCCCACGATCACCTCGCCCTCGAGTTCGAGGAGCAGCCGCAGCACCCCGTGGGTGGCCGGGTGCTGGGGACCCATGTTGATCGTCAGGGTTTCGGGTCGGGGCTCGGGCATTGGGCGCTCGCAGGCCTACCGCCGCGGCGGCGACTTCGGAATGATCGTACTGGGCACCTTCGGCGTGTGGCCGTTGAACTGCACCGGTTCCTCTGTGAGAGGGAAGTCCTTGCGGAGAGGATGGCCTTCCCAGTCGTCGGGCATCAGGATCCGCGTGAGGCCCGGGTGTCCATCGAACCGGATGCCGTACATGTCGTAGACTTCCCGCTCCAGCCAGTTCGCCCCAGGCCACAGACCGGTCACGCTGGCCATCACCGGCGCCTCGCCCGGCAGGCGCGCCTTGACCCGCAGGCGCACCGGCGGCGAATACCCGGTCAGCAGGTACACCACCTCGAAGCGCGGCTCGGCCGGGAACCGATCAATGGCGGTCAGGTCCGTCAGGACAGGGGCCCAACCCGGGGCATCGCGCAGCGCGCGGAGCGCCTCTAAGGCCTGCTCCGCGGGGACGATCACGGTCACCTCGCCCCGGAACTCCGTCACGTCCAGATCGAGATCGGGAAACCTCTCCCGGAGCAGCGCGACGAACGCCCCGGCGCCGCTCACCGCCTGCCCCCGGTGGCGCCGATCTTCTCCCGCAGCATGAGGAACCCGTGCATGAGCGCCTCCGGACGGGGCGGGCAGCCTGCCACGTACACGTCCACCGGCACGATCTTGTCCACACCCTGCACCAAGGCGTAGTTGTTGAACACGCCGCCGCACGAGGAGCAGTCGCCCATGGCGATGACCCATTTGGGTTCGAGCATCTGGTCGTAGATGTGCCGGAGGACAGGGGCCATCTTCTGGGAGACGCGGCCGGAGACGATCATGAGGTCGGCCTGCCGCGGCGAGGCGCGAAACAGCTCGCTGCCGAACCTCGCCAGGTCAAACCGCGCGGCCGCGGTGCACATCATCTCGATCGCGCAGCAGGCCAGCCCGAATGACGCGGGCCACACGCTGCCCTGGCGCGCCCAGGCGACCATGCGCTCCACCGTCGTGGTGAGCACGCCCCGCTCGAGTTCGGCGTCGTCGCGCTCGGGGTTCCGGGGGCTCATGCGCGGCGTCATTCCCAATCCAGAGCCCCGCGCTTCCAGGCGTAGACCAGCCCGGCTCCGAGCACGCCGACGAACACCAGCATCTCAATCAGGCCGAAGGTACCCAGGCGACGGTACACCACCGCCCACGGGAACAAGAAGACCATCTCGATGTCGAACAGGATGAACAGCATCGCAATGAGGTAGTAACGGATGGGTACGCGCTCGCGGGAGGACCCGATCGTCCAAACGCCCGACTCGTAGGGTTCCATCTTGGGAGCGGTGGGACGGCTGCCGCCGAGGAGGGTATGAATAGCCAGCAGCGCCGCGGTCAGTCCGACTACGATGACGAAGTGCACGAGGACGGGAATGTAGTCTAGCAACGCTTCACCGCCAGGGCTGCGAACCGACATCCCGCTTGCGGTGCAAACTCCCGTGTATCATGGCAAAGTTCCCAGGGAGTGTCAACGGCGGAAACCGTAGGCGCCGGCCCAGGCCCGCCGGACCCTGTCCAGTAGTCGCGGGAACACGTCCAGGACGCGTTCAATCTCCCCGGCGGTCGTCGGGCGCCCCAGGGAGAAACGCAGCGTGCCCGCTGCCAGCCGGTCGGGCAGCCCCAACGCCGCGATCACGTGCGAGGGCTCGATGCTGCCCGAGGCACAGGCCGATCCGCTGGAGGCCGCTATCCCTTCCAGGTCCAGCGCCAGCAGCAGCGACTCGCTGTCGGCTCCGGCGAACGATACGCTTAGGATGCCGGGCAGCCGCTCCTGCGGGTGCCCGTTGAGGTGCGCACCCTCCATCGCGGCCATCCCGGCTGCCAGCCGGTCACGCAGGGCCGCGATCCGGGCGGACTCCTCGACCATGGTCTCCTGGGCCAGGCGAGCGGCCACGCCGAGGCCGACAATGGAAGCCACGTTCTCGGTGCCTCCGCGGCGACCACGCTCCTGGCTGCCGCCGTGGAGAATCGGCTCGATGCCTACGCCGGAGCGCACATACAGGGCGCCAACACCTTTGGGACCGTAGCGCTTGTGCGCCGAGAACGACAGCAGATCCGCGCACAGATCCCCCACGTCCACCGGAACTGCTCCGACGCTCTGCGTAGCGTCGGTGTGGAAGCGCACGCCGTGCTCCCGCGCGATCGCACCGATCTCGGCGACCGGCGCCAGCGTGCCGATCTCGTTGTTGCCGTGCATGATCGAGATCAGCACCGTCTCCGGCCTGATGGCGCGCCGAACCGCATCGGGGTCCACGCATCCGCATCCGTCCACCGGGAGAACGGTCAGGGCCGCGCCGCGCCCGGCCAGCCATCGAGCGGGCTCCAGCACAGCGTGGTGCTCGGTGGCCACGGTGATAACGTGCGCGTCAGACCGCCGGCTCGCGTACACCGTGCCTATGATGGCGGCGTTGTTTGCCTCGGTGGCGCCGGAGGTGAAGACGATTTCCTCCGGTTGGGCACCCATGAGCGCCGCCACGGCGGCCCGGGCTCCGTCCACCGCGGCCCTGGCGTCCTGCCCAAAGCCGTGCACGCTCCCAGCGTTTCCGAAGCGCTCGGCAAAGAACGGCTGCATCGCAGCCAGGACCCGGGGGTCCACCGGGGTAGTAGCCGCGTAGTCGAGGTAGATGTGTTCGCGGTCTATGGTTCACCTCCAGGCGACTCCAGCAACTCCACCAATCCCCTGATGATGCGCGCGGTCGCGCCCCACACCAGGTGAGAAAGATTCTCATAATACACCAGTTCGACGGACCTCCCCTCACGTACGACTTGCTCCACACGCAGGTTGGCCGGATCGAGAAAGGAGGCAAGCGGTACGGCCACGATCTCGGCTATCTCGTCGGGGTTCGGCCTCAAGCCCGCGGGCGGCGGAATCAGGCCCACGAACGGGGTAACCGCGAACCCTGACACGAAGGTTTCGATCTCGTCAAGACGGCCCCAGACCTCTACCATCGAGGGCGCGAGGCCTATCTCTTCTTGCGTCTCGCGCAGCGCGGTCTCGAGCAGATCTGCATCGCCATCTTCCTGGCGGCCGCCTGGGAACGAGATCTGGCCCTTGTGGTACTCAACCTTCTCGGTCCGCTTCGTCAGGAGCAGGTGCGCGACGCCGCCGGACTCGAACAACGGCACCAACACCGCGGCGCGGCGGGGGGAGTGCGGCCCGAGGTCGCGCGAGAGATCGCGTGGGGCCGCCGCGTGCAGGCGGGACCGCAGCAGTTCCAGGGTGTCCACACCTTGCAGTTGGATGCCGGAGAGGCGCTCTCCTCCATAGAGGCTCCCACGAGATCTGGTGGCGGGTCGCGCTTGAATCCCAACATGTTGTGGGGACATGCAGGAGATCAGCCCGGTGCAGGGAATAACACTCGCGACCCCGGGGGGAAGGCCATGGATACATCGTTTGCCTCCATAAATGGCTTACCATCGCAGCGCCGACGCGACATCTACCTCCTCAGCCCCAGGCTCCTTCCCCCCGAGGTCATTGCGGTCGCGTTCGCCAAGACCTCTCGCAGTCCCAGGTCGTTTCGCGAGATCGCACAAGAGTTGACCGAGGAGCGCTCCAGCGAGTTCCACGAGAAGTGGGTGGTCGGCTACGGCCACGGCTCGGTCGCCGAACACGCGGTCCTGCACCTGGCGCTGGAGAACCTCTCGCGGCTTGCCATCGAGAGTCTGGAGAGCAACCGCCTATGCTCGTACACGGAGAAGTCCACGCGATATCAGATCTTCGATGCATTCTACTTCCCGCCGGAGATCGCGGCGTCTCCGCACGCGGAGCGGTACGAAACGACCTGCCGCAATCTCTTCCGGACCTACCAGGAATGCCTTGACCCGGTCCGTGAAGTGGTGGAGGCCCTTCATCCGCGCGGCGCTGAAGAGTCCATGGCCGCCTACGAGGCGCGCATCCGCTCCAAGTACGTTGACGTCTGCCGGTTCCTCCTTCCCTGCGCCACCGTCGCGAACGTGGGCATGACCGCCAACGCAAGGGCGCTGGAGCACGCGATCACGAAGATGCTCTCGCACCCCCTCGACGAGGTCAGGGCCGTCGGCGCCGAGATCAAGCGGGTCGCGTGCGCCGAGGTGCCGACGCTGGTCAAGTACGCGGGCCCCAGCGCCTACCTCACCGAGACGGCCGCCGCGCTTGAAGCCGCCGCGCTGGATCAGACCTCAGCCGGCTCTCCAGGTGGGGAGAATCCACTTGCCGGCGTCCGCCTGGTTCACCACGATCGCGACGCCGAGACAAGGGTCGTGGCCGCGTGCCTCTACCGCCACGACAGGTCGGCGTATGCCGACGCCTGGGCCCGGGCTTCAGCGATGAGCGCGTCCGAGCGGCGCGCGACAATCGAGCAAGCCCTTGGGCGCTTGGGTCGCCACGACGTGCCTATCCGAGAGATCGAGCACACGACCTACACCTTCGACATCGTGTGCGACCAGGGCGCGTACTTCGATCTCAAGCGGCACCGCATGATGACGCAGAGCCCGCAGGCGCCCACGGTTGAACTGGGATACGCGGTCCCGAAGGCGATTGACGAAGCCGGACTCGGCCAACGCTACCGCGACGCCGTGGAGCAGGCGACCGAGGCACACCGCAAGGTCGCGCTCGACTTCCCCCATGAGGCGGCGTACCTGGTAACCAACGCCCACAACAGGCGCTTCCTTGCAACGATGAACCTGCGCGAGTTCTACAGTCTCGTGCCGCTGCGCGCCCGCGAGGCCGGCCACTTCTCCTACAGGCGGGTGGCGCTGTTGATCTACGAGGCCGTGCGCGCGGTTCATCCGGACCTGGTGGCGTACGTCAGGTTTGGCTACGAGGTGCCCGATGCGGCAGAGCTGGAGGCGAGGTTCTTCTCGGAGATCGCGGCAGCGGGCAGTTCAGAGCAGGGAGGTGGGCCGTGCGATTCGTGACGGTGCGCTCAGGCGGGCAGCCCAGGCTGGGAATCGTGGATGGGGAGCACGTCTACCTGTTCGCGGACGACCTTCTCTCGTTCATCGAACGCGGCAGCCTGGTTCCCGCGCGCGAGGCCCTGGCCCAGGGCCGGCGCCGGCTGCGGGCGCGCCGGAAACATGCCGACGTAGTCCCGCTGGAGGGGGCGCGCCTCCTTGCGCCGATCCCGCGTCCCCGGAAGAACATCTTCTGCGTGGGCCGCAACTACGCGGAGCACGCCAGAGAAGGCGGGAGCCCGGTACCAGAGGTGCCGGTGTTCTTCACCAAGCCGCCCACGTGCGTTGTAGGACCCGAAGCCCCGGTCGTGCACCACGCCGTAACCCGCGAGCTTGACTACGAGGTCGAGCTGGCCGTGATCATCGGAAAGCGCGGGCGCAACATCCCGGTCGAACGCGCCCTGAGCCACGTGTTCGGCTACACGATCATGAACGATGTCACCGCGCGCGACCTACAACGCCGGCACCAGCAGTGGTTCAAGGGCAAGTCGCTGGACACTTTCGCGCCCATGGGCCCCGCGGTTGTCCACCGCTCCGCGATCCCCAACCCCCAGAACCTGCGCCTGCGGATGCGCGTCAACGGCGAGGTGCGGCAGGATGCGTCCACGGCCAGCATGGTCTTCTCCGTGGCGCGACTCATCGCGGCGCTGTCGGCGGGAATGACCTTGGAGCCCGGTGACATCCTGGCCACGGGCACGCCGGAAGGCGTGGCCATGGGGCGCACGCCGCCGGCGTGGCTCCAGGTGGGCGACGTGGTCGAGGCAGAGATTGAGGGAATCGGGACGCTGCGAAACCGGGTCGTGGCTCCCTAGGCTCCGGGCGCCAGCGGCGCCAGCAGTTCGGCCACCCCTTCCAGAAACCGCTGGTCTTCGCTCGAGAACGCGTCGAGCTGATCGCCGTCAATGTCAATCTCGCCGACGACCCGCCCGCCCGCGAAGATCGGCACCACGATCTCCGAACGGGTGTGCGCGAAGCAGGCCAGGTAGCGGGGATCCTGACTGACGTCGGGCACGATCTCGGTCCGTCCCGACCGCGCCGCGGCGCCGCACACGCCGGCCCCGATCGGGATGCGCGTGTGTTCCGTTGCCTGCGGACCCCTCCAGGGGCCGAGCACCAGGTCGTCCCCATCAACCCAGTAGATCCCCACCCATGAGTAGTGGGGAAATCTGTCGTGCAGGAAATCCACCACCCCGGCAGCACCGCCCTGACCGGCCACGGCACGCACCTCATCAAGAGCGCGATCGAGATCCATCCCTACCTCCTCTTGTAGCCGTCTCCCGCCATTATAGCGCCGGGAATACCCGCGGGGAGCCACGCGTTCCGGTCAAGTAACTGGCCTGTTCCACCCGAAGGCCTGTGCGTGGAGGAGACGATATGATGCACCGATTGGGGTTAGCTGGTTTGTTGCTGATTGCGACGACGCTGGTGACGCTGGGAGCGCCGGCCGCGGCGCCTGCACAGGCGCCGCGCAAGGTCTTCGAGATCACGATGACGTCGTTCAAGTTCGAGCCGAACCTGATCCGCTTCAACGAGGGCGACACCGTCGTCCTGCGGCTCATCAACGCCGACCAGTTCGGGCGCCCGCACGACCTGGCCTCGGTCTACCTGCTCAACATCCCGCTGACCATCCGAGGGGACGGCCGCGAGGACATCGTCGAAGGCCGCAAGCGGATCTTCGTTGATGCCGGCAAGCGAGCCGAGGTCGAGTTCGTGGCCAAGGGGCGCGGATCGTTCGCGATAATCTGCGGTCTGTTTGCTCACGCGGCGAATGGCATGACCGGTGCGTTCATAGTGGGGCCAGCGGGCTCTCCGTAGAGCCGCGCTAGCTCGCCAATGACAGCGGTTGTCATCAAACGGAGGCGAACCATGAAGAAGGCGGAACTGAAGGGGTTTGGGAAGCCGGATGAGGTTCGGGAGTTCCCGAAGGGACGCCTGGAACTCATCAAGATCGGCGGCGCAACGGTAGGTCGCGCCACCTTTGAGCCTGGCTGGCGATGGTTGACGTCGATCCAGCCCCTTGCAAAGACGAAGAGCTGCGAAGCGCCGCACTTTCAGTACCACTTCTCAGGCGTACTGAAGGTGGTGATGGACGACGGAACGGAGTTTGAGTGCCGGCCTGGTGACGTGTCGCTTCTTCCCTCAGGCCATGACGCGTGGGTGGTGGGGAACGAGCCTGTGGTCGTCGTTGACTTCCAGGGGATGGTCGACTACGCGAAGTCTCTCTAGGCGGCTCGCGTTCACCGACCGGGGCGCGCCCCAGGAAGGGAACCATCGGGGCGCGCCGTACTATTCTGGCAGCCATCGGATGCGTGGGTGCCATGGGATTGGCCGACAACAAGGTAGAAACTCCTCTCTCAGCGGTTCTTGAAGCGATTCTCGACAGTGCGGGTATACATCCCCTGCGCCTGGGGGAGTTGGTGGACCGGACCGCCGAGCGGGGCTTTGGGATTCTGCTGTTCGTGCTCGGGCTGCCAATGTTGATCCCGATCCTGCCACCCGGGTCATCCACGATCGTAGGTCCCATATATGCGGCGTTTGCCGTCCAGATGCTGTCCGGCTCCCGGCACCCCTGGTTGCCCCAGAGGTTCCGGAACTGGGTGCTCTCCGGGCAGAGCATCTCGATCCTGCGCCGGAGAGGAATCCCGCTGATACGCGCCGCCGAGCGCCTCTCCAGGCCCAGGGGCCTCTGGCTCCGCGAGGGAGTGGTTCTCCGGCTGGCCGGCGCCATGATATTCCTGATGGGGTTGCTGCTGCTGAGCCCTCTCCCCTTCCTCAACACGGCGCCGGCCTTCTCGGTGATGCTGATCGGGATGGGACTCCTCAACCGAGACGCGGTGTTCATGATCGCCGGGATGATCATGGGCGGAGCTTCCCTGGCAATGATCGGGGTCTCCGCCGGAATGATACTGCTATTGATCCAGCGGATCCGCTCTGCCATACCCTAGCCCGCAAGGAGACGCCCGGGAACCGCAGAACTCCCACGAGGCGGCCAAACGCGGAGGTGGGAGCGATGTACGGAGGGTCAAGAAGGTGCCAGCAAAGCCCGCGATTCCCTGATCCGCCCGCTGCGCTAGGCGTGTAGCTCCAGGATGTCGC